>SLAV01000377.1 GCA_007126655.1 Haloferula sp.
AGAAACCTCACCCACCATTAAGAACAACCGAATCCACGGCAACACTGCCGGTGAAGGCGGCGGTATCTACGCCCGGCCCGACAGCGAACCGGTCATTCGGTTCAATAGCATCTTCGAAAACACCGCTGACGTAGGCGGTGGAGTCTACGTACAAGGCAACCCTGGACCGGAAATCACCGAGGGTCCCGCCGCTGATTATCCCTACGTGGGCGTTGGGGAATCCGTGGGCCTCTCCGTCACCGCCGCGCATCCCGATGACGCCGCGCTGAGCTACGAATGGACGCCGCGCGACGGTGGCGCGATATCAGGCACAGGCGCCAGCGTCTCCTTCTCCGCTGACCTCCCCGGAGAGTACCAGGTCGATCTCACGGTGCGGGATGATCGCGGTGGTTCCCCTGCTGATGCTGGCGGGCATCGCCGCCGGTCCGTTGCTGGCGCGCGTGCGCAAGACCGGGTGGCGGCGGTGCTGCGGGTGGCTGGTGTTGGCCGTGCTGGTGGCGGCGGCGGAACGGGCGTTGGCGGATGCGGACGCGCTTTGGCGGATGGTCGGGATTTGCTGTGTGTTGCTGGCGGCGATGAAAGGGTTGGTGTATGCGGATTGGGCCGGCCCGCGGCATCTGCCACCCGGGAGGTATGCGGTGTTCGCGTTGCTGTGGTTCGGCATGGATCCGGGGACGTTCCGGAGGCGGCGGTCGGGGCTGTCCTGGAAGCGCGATGTGGCGCTCGGTCTGGTGCTGATGGCGGCGGGCGCGCTGGGTGCGTGGCTTGTCTGGGCGTCCGGGTGGCGGCAGGTGTTGGTGATGTTCGTGCCAATGAGCCTCGGTTTTCACTTTGGGGCGCTGCGGGTGCTCAAGGGCGGGTTGCGGGGGGCGGGGTTTCCGGTGCGCACGTTGTTTCCGAATGTGCTGGAGGCCAGGGGCATCGGTGATTTCTGGAGCAGGCGCTGGAACACCGGCTATTCGCAAATGATGCAGCGCCTCGTCGGCAAACCCGTGGCGGAACGCCTGGGCGGCGGTGCCGGCGTGATGGCGGTTTTCATCGGCTCGGGCATTCTCCACGAGCTGGCGATCACCTTGCCGGTGCAAGCGGGATTCGGTCTGCCGACCCTCTATTTCACGCTGCACGGTGTGCTTACGCTGATGGAGCGGAAATTCGGCGGACCCGTTGGCAGGATCCCGGCGCTGCTGCTGGTGGCATGGCCGCTCGACCTGTTGTTTCCCGCCGCGTTCCAACACGATGTGATCGCGAGGTGCCTCGGGGTCTTCGATCTGCTCCGCGCAGGGTCTCCGTGAGGACACCCGGGGATGAAAAGAGCGGTTTGGGAAAAACACATGGGCCGCACATAAGGCCGGTCCTGGAACAAGCGACGCATGCGTCGGGATGGGACTTGGGATACATGAATCATCCGTTCATTCACCGACCGGTTCGAATGGAACGGGCGGGCGCGGGCCGTCGGGGGTGAGTTTGTCGAAAACGGCCCGGAGGACGGCTTTGGCGGCGGTGGCTTCGGGGTCGTCGGGCTCGGCCTCCTTTTCCTCCGGGAGATTGCGGGCGTCGATCAGCCTGCCGCTCGCGCGGAACAGGCGGAAGTTCCCATCGAAGAGGGTTTCGCCACCGAACCTCTCAACGTAGGCATTGTGGGTCCAGGGGCGGTGGATGCCGGGTTCGCCGTGGAGCTGGGGGACAATACTGCGGCCATCGATGGCGAGGGATTCGGGCATTTCGGTTCCGGTGAGTTCCATGAAAGTCGGAAAGAGATCGACGATGTCGATCAACTCGTCGTTTTCGGAACCTTCGGCGATGGCTGGCGGACCCCAGGCGATCAGCGGGACGTGGCAGCCGGCGTCGTTGAGTTCCGGTTTGCCGCCATCCACCCTGCCTTCGGTGGTGTGGCGCGTGTGCGGGCCTTCGCCGGACTGGCCGAAACGCGGATTCTCGAAATCGGGCGGCCAGGTGCCGTTGTCGCCCATGAAGAGGACGTAGGTGTTGTCGCGGATGCCGAGTTCCTCAACCGCGTCCAACAATCGTCCGACCAGCTTGTCCATGTAGTGGATGAAATTCACCAGACTGGGTTCGCGATCGAGCGCGCGGTCGTCGGGGGTGTCGACGACCGGCCAGTGCGGCAGCAATTCGTTGTGGACGATGAGAAAGGGTTTGCCGGCCTCGGTGGCGATGCGCATCTCGTCGATGACGTAGTCGGCGATGACGTCGGGGCCGAAGCGGTCGGCGATGTCGTCGCGGATCCCTCCGTCGTGGTTCAGGGTGGCATCCCAGTGGCGGTCGGTTTTTTCGCCATCGTGCCAGATTTGCCAGATGCACCAGGAATCGAAGCCGGATTCGCGAATGTGGTCGGGATGGTATTCGATGGTGGCGAGCTGCCATTTTCCGGTGGTCGCGGTGTGATATCCGTTCGCCCGGATTTGTTGGGCGAAGGTGGGCTTTTCCCGGAAGTCGATGATCGCCTTGGTGCCAAGGTGGACCGGGAGGATGGAGTATCTCTGGTGGCGGGTGGCGTAGAGTCCGGTATGGAGGCTGACGCGCGACGGGGTGCAGGCGGGATGCGTGTAAGCGCGATCGAAGCGGATGCCCTCGGCGGCCATGCGGTCGAGGCGCGGGGTCTCGAAGTCCAGCCCGCCATAACAGCCAAGCGCTTCGTAGCCGATGTCGTCGGCGAAAATGAACAGGATGTTCGGGCGTTTCGTGGACGCCGCAGCGTGAACAGCAAGAAGGATCGGGAGCAGAATGTTGAGAAGCGCTTTCATGAATGGGTTGTGACCGGAATTTGAGATATCGGGATGGATTTGCCGGAATCGGCTCAAGATTCCGACTTGCCGGCGGCCTCGGCCATGCGCCGGCGGAGCAGTTCCCGCATTTCGGCCACGGTGTCGGCGTAATCGGGATCACCGGCAACGTTGTTGTTTTCCTGTGGATCTTTTTTCAGATCGTAGAGCATTTCGGCCCGGCCGTTGTCGTAGCTGGTGTAGTTGAACCGCTCGGATATGACCGCGTCGCCGGGTCCGAAACGGCTGTAGGCGGCCTCGCGGAAGGAGGCGTCCGGCTCGTCGAGAATTTTGGTGAAACCGCGGCCCTGGACGGTGTCCGGCACGGGGATGCCGGCGAGTTCGCACAAGGTCGGGAAGATGTCGGAGGTTTCCACAATGGCGGACGTGGCGCCGGGTTCCTTGCCCGGGACGCTGACAATGAGCGGCACGTGGGTGGCGAGGTGCATGGTGTTGTGCTTGCCCCAGAAGTTGTGCTCGCCGAGGTGGAAGCCGTGGTCGCCCCAGAGGACGATGATGGTGTTGTCGGCGAGACCGAGCCGGTCGAGTTCGCCGAGCACGTCGCCGACGAGCTTGTCCACGTAGCTCGTGCAGGCGAGGTAGCCGTGGCGCATCATGCGGTGGAATGCCCCGGAGTCCTCATCGTAATCCGCGAGGTGGTAGGCGCGGAATTCACCGCTGCCGCGCAGTTGGCGGGGAGCGTTCCGCGGACGCCGCCGGTTGTCGGCGATTTCGATTTCATCGTGCTCATACAGATCCCAGTAGCGCTTGGGCGCGTAGAACGGCAGGTGCGGCTTGAGGAAGCCGCTGGCGAGGAAGAACGGCTCGCCGGCTTCGTGGAGTTGTCGCAGCGTTTCGATGGTTTTCACGGCGGTCTGGCCGTCGGGATAGGCGTCGTCGGGGACGTCGGGACGCTCGTAGAACCGGCCGCGTTCTCTTTCCGAGAGCCTGCGCATGGTTTCCGGATCGAGGCCCTGCATCTGGTTGCCGGGCGGTCTCCATGCGGGTTCGCTCCAGCTTTTTTCCCCGGTGTCCTCCGGGATGTGGAAGACTTTCCCGAGAGAAATGGTGGTGTAGCCAGCCTCGCGGAACACTTGCGGCAGCGTCGCGGCACCGGGGGTATCTTCATCGGCGCGGCTGAGATAGTTGGTGAATCGCTCGCGTGTGGGCAGGATACCCGTCATCAGGCCGGCGCGCGAGGCGCCGCAGACGGGCACCTGGCAGTAGGCGCGGTCGAAGCGCATGCCCCGCGAGGCAAGCCTGTCCATGTGGGGCGAGACGACCTGTGGGCTGCCGTAGCAGCCCAGCTCGGGGCGAAGGTCGTCGATGAGGAGGAAGAGGACGTTCGGACGGGCGGACTCCGATGCGGATGCCACAGGAGACATGATCAGAAGCGTGATGAGAATGGTGAGGTGTTTCATGATGATGGGTGTGATTCACGGCCGGACGAGGTTGTTCGTCTCCTGCCTGGTTGGGCATGACCCGCGAAGCGACGATGCTTCGTTAGGGATTGAAGGCCCGGATTGGTCCGGTTGTTTCTGATGCAACGTCAACGTTGGTTGGCTTTTGTGCTGAGCATGCGATCTTTCCTTAGGATATTACTGTGAGTGAATCTCTTTGTGAAGGGGGTGCCAAGGTAATTGTTCCGGTTAGCGCCCCTTGACAACACCCGATCCTTCCTTCGCGCCTTCCCGCCTTCGCGTCGGTTGCTCGCTTATTCCTTATTCCTTACGGAATGAACAGCGTCAGCCCTCTACGAAAAGACGCTGGAGCGGAACCCCGCCCCGGCGCTGATTTTGAATCTGGAAGAGGATATCAACCCGCGAAATTCGCGGCCACCACGTCCCAGTTCACCACGTTCCAGAACGCGGAGATGTAATCCGGACGACGGTTCTGATAGTTGAGATAGTAGGCGTGCTCCCACACGTCGATGCCGAGAATCGGCGTGTTGCCGCAGCCGCCGAAGTCCGGCCCCATCACCGGGTTGTCCTGGTTCGCACTGGAGCAGACGGTCAGCTTGCCATCTGCCGTTTTGCAGAGCCACGCCCAGCCGGAGCCGAAACGCGTCGCCCCCGCCTTCGCAAAAGCCTCTTTGAACGCGTCGAACGAGCCGAATGCCGCGTCGATCGCCGCCGCCAGCTCGCCGGAGGGCGCGCTCGCGCCGCCCGGGGCGATGCACTTCCAGAAGAACGTGTGGTTCACATGACCGCCGCCGTTGTTGCGCACCGCCGTGCGGATGTCCTCCGGCATCGAGGCCAGGTCGCGGATCAATTCGTCGGCGGATTTCGCGGCGAGGTCCGCCTTGCCATCCAGCGCGTTGTTCAGATTGGTTACGTAGGTGTTGTGGTGCTTGCTGTGGTGGATTTCCATCGTGCGCGCGTCGATGTGGGGTTCGAGCGCGTCGTATGCGTATCCGAGATCGGGAAGAGTATGTGCCATGGTAATTCGGGGAGTTTGGTTTGCTAGGTCCGCGCCGGACATGATATCGAATCGACCGGTTTGCGGCTCACGAACTAAGAAACGCCGCCACACCGATCCCGCAAGGGAAAAAACCACCACCCCATGCTCGCAGACACCGCCATCCATCTCCCCACCGCCGCCATCGCCGCAATCACGGGCCTCGCCGCCGCCGGCGCCGTCACCTACCTCGCCATGGCCGGGCGCCTCCGCGAAGGCCGCGCCCGCCTCGATGCCGCACAACAGCAGAACGCCAACCTCGCCACCGAACTCGCCTCCACCCGCCAAGCCGCCGAAGCCATCCGCCACGAAAACCAATCCCTGCGCGACCAACTCACCGAAATCCGCACCCGCCTCGAAGCCGAAACCGCCGCCGCCCGCGAAAAGCAGGCCCTCCTAGAACAAGCCGAAACCCGCCTCGCCGACACCTTCAAATCGCTCTCCGCCGACGCCCTCCGGTCCTCCTCCGAGCAATTCCTCCAGCTCGCCAAATCCACTCTCGCCAACCAATCCCAGGCCTCCGCCGCCGAACTCGAAAAACGCAAGACCGCCATCGAATCCCTCGTCAAACCCGTCGCCGAATCACTGGGAAAATTCGAATCCCGCATCGGCGACATCGAAAAAGCCCGCCAGTCCGCCTACTCCGAACTCCGCGAACAAGTCCGCGCCCTCGGCGAAGGCCAGCTCGGCCTCCAGCGCGAAACCGCTTCCCTCGTCAAGGCCCTCCGCCAGCCCACCGGGCGCGGCCAATGGGGCGAAATGCAGCTCAAGCGCGTCGTCGAACTCGCCGGCATGCAGGAACACTGCGACTTCGACACCCAGCACCACGCCGCCACCGACGACGGACGCAACCTCCGCCCCGACCTCGTCGTCCACCTGCCCGGCGGCAAATCCATCGTCGTCGATGCCAAAACCCCGATGGACGCCTACCTCGACGCCCTCGAAGCCGCCGACGACGCCGAACGCGACACCCACCTCCAGCGCCACGCCCGCCAGGTGCGCAACCACATCCAGCAGCTCTCCTCCAAAAACTACACCGCCCAGTTCGACTCCACCCCCGAATTCACCGTCCTCTTCCTCCCCAGCGAATCCTTCTTCTCCGCCGCCCTCACCGTCGAGCCCGGCCTCATCGAGCGCGGCGTCGAGAACGGCGTCATCCTCGCCACCCCCACCACCCTCATCGCCCTGCTCCGCGCCGTCGCCTACGGATGGCGGCAGGAATCCATCGCCGAAAACGCCCGCGAAATCTCCAAACTCGGCCGCACCCTCCACGAACGCCTCGGCACCCTCACCGACCACTTCGCCAAACTCGGCCGCTCGCTCGGCGGTGCCGTGGACAGCTACAACCGCGCCATCGGCTCCCTCGAATCCCGCGTCCTCCCCTCCGCCCGCAAATTCGAGGAACTCAAGGCCACCTCCGAAAAAGCCGCCCTCCCCGTCCTCGACCCCATCGACCACACCCCGCCCCACATCACCGCCACCCCCGAGCCACCCGCTCCCAAAGAAACCGCCGACGACTTCTCCTTCGTCCCCGACTCCCCCTCCCCCAACACCAGCGCCGCCCAAGACCTCCGCAAAGCCCTCGAATCCGACAACGACTTCACCGGCTTCGACAAATAACCGCTCGTTTCTAAACTCTAAACTCCAAACTCCCATGCCCTCCATCATCGTCCTCGACGGCCACACCCTCAACCCCGGCGACAACCCGTGGGATCCCGTCGCCGCCCTCGGCGAACTCACCGTCCACGACCGCACCCGCCCCGAAGACATCGTCGAACGCGCCGCCAACGCGGAAATCATCCTCACCAACAAAACCCCGCTCGACGCCGACACCCTCGCCCGCCTGCCCAGGCTCAAATTCATCTCCGTCCTCGCCACCGGCTACAACATCGTCGATGTCGAAGCCGCCGCCGCGCGCGGCATCCCCGTCTCCAACGTCCCCGTTTACGGCACCGACGCCGTCGCCGAGTTCGTCTTCGCCCTGATGCTCGATTTCACCAAACGCCCGCGCTGCCACAGCCGGTGGTCGCACCGCGGCGACTGGCAGTCCTCGCCCGACTTCTGCTTCTGGCGCAACCCGAACTTCACCGAACTCGCCGGCAAAACCCTCGGCATCGTCGGCTTCGGGCGCATCGGCCGGCGCGTCGGCGAACTCGCCTCCGCGTTCAAAATGCGCATCCTCGCCCACAGCCGCTCGCGCTCCGCCGAAGCCCCCTACCCGTTCGAATGGGCCGACCCCGAAACCATCTTCCGCGAGTCCGACTTCGTGTCCCTCCACTGCCCGCTCACACCCGAAAACCAGGGTTTCGTCAACCGGGCGCTGCTCGAATCCATGAAACCCTCGGCCTTCCTCATCAACACCGCGCGCGGCCCGCTCGTCGATGAGGCCGCCCTCGCCGCCGCCCTCAACGAAGGCCGCATCGCCGGAGCCGCCTGCGACGTCGTCTCCGCCGAACCCATCCGCCCGGACAACCCGCTCCTCAACGCCGCCAATCTCACCCTCACCCCCCACATCGCCTGGGCCGCCCTCGAGGCCCGCCGCCGCCTCATGCGGACCACCGCCGAAAACATCGCCGCCTTCCTCGACGGCACCCCCGCCAACCGCGTGAACTGAAAACCCATGCTCCGTATTTTAGTCGCGCCCGACAAATTCAAAGGCAGCCTCACCGCTGCACAGGCCGCGCGCGCGATCCACGCCGGCTTCTCCAAAGTCTTCCCCGAAGCCGGTTTCACCCTGCTCCCCGTGGCCGACGGCGGCGAGGGCATGCTCGATGCCTTCCGGGACGCCCTCGGCGGCGAAATCCGCCGCACCACCACCCGCGATGCCCTCGGGCGCGAGGTCGAAGCCGCCTTCCTCGCCTGCGGCGACACCGCCGTCGTCGAAACCAGCCAGGCCAACGGCATCTGGCGTCTCGCCCCGGAAGAGCGCGACCCCGCCCATACCGACACCCGCGGCGTCGGCACCCTCATCCGCGCCGCCGCCGCCACCGGAGCCACCCGCCTCATCGTAGGCCTCGGCGGCAGCGCCACCAACGACTGCGGCGTCGGCATGGCGCGCGAACTCGGGTTCACCTTCACCGATGCTGACGGCCGCCCCGTCACCGGCGGGCCACTCGATTTCCACCGCATCCACACCATCACCCCACCAGAGGATTTGGCCCTGCCCGCCATCACCGCCGCCTGCGACGTGCGCAACCCCCTGCTCGGCCCACGCGGGGCCACCCGTGTTTACGGCCCGCAGAAAGGCATGCGCCCCGGCGACGCCGAAACCCTTGAACTCGGCCACCAACGCGCAGCCGAAGCCGTCGCCCGGTCGCTCGGGCGCGACCTCGCCGACGTCCCCGGTGCCGGAGCCGCCGGCGGCCTCGGCTTCGGCCTGCTCGCCTTCTGCCGGGCCACCCTCGCCCCCGGCTTCGATTGCCTCGCGGAGGCCGCCGGTCTGGAGGAGAAAATCCGCGCCGCAAGCCTCGTTGTCACCGGCGAGGGCGCGCTCGACGCCCAGACGCTCGAAGGCAAGGCCCCCCATGGCATCGCCACCCTCGCCAGCCGCCACGGCGTCCCCGTCGTGGCCATCGCCGGCCTCATCGACGACCCCGTCGGCCTTCTCGACGCCCACTTCGACGCCACCGCCACCCTCGTCCCCGGCCCCATCACCACCGAAGCCGCCTGCGCCAACGCCACCCCGCTCCTCGAATCCGCCGCCACCCGCCTCGCACGCGCCATCAACATCCACGCAACAAGCGTGAACGAACCACCAAGCCAAACGCCACACGCCCGAAATCTGTAGCCAATCCTCCCCACACGGAGGATAGCCGTCCCGGCTGTCATGGAAATCGGGCTTCCAGCCTGATCTCACCTCATCCCACACACAAGACGCCCAATACCATCTCTTAAGCCCCAAAAACGTAGGCCCATTCGTGAGAATGGGGTGGGTGGACGTCGCTTGGCCCAATGATCGCCGATTTTCCAGACAAAATCCAACAGACAAGTCCCATTGTCCATTCCACCACCATCCCCCCGCTCACATCCCGCGCTTCCGCTTCTGCTCCGCGATCCAGTCGCGATCGCTCCGCGACAGATTCCCCTCCCGCGTCCGCGACCGGGTGCCATCCGGCTCCACCAGCACCAGCTCGCCCTCGTGATAACTCACCAGACGAGCGAAAATCGTCACCCGCCCGCGCGAGTCGCTCCACGTCCGGTATCCCCGGTCCTTCATCTTCTTCCTCCACGACTCGTTGTTGCGCGCGGCGATCGACTCGGCGAAGCGCAGCTTGCCGAAAACCAGGTCCGCCTGGCCCCGCCGGTAGCCGCGCTCGCGCAGCAGCGTCCGGCCCTCCGCGTCCAGCACCACCAGCGATGGATTCCCCAGCACCCGGTGGCGCTCGCGCATCGATTCCACGTAGTTCCGCACGTCCACCCGCAGCGTCTCCGTCTCGTCGAGCGACAGATCCGTGTCCCGGCCGATCCCCGCCAGATTCGAGTCGATCCGCAGGCGCACCAGCTTCTCGTCCGCCCATTCATTGAATTCCGGCGTCGAGAACAACTCCTCGTCCAGCGCCCGGCACATCGGACTCCGCCCCGAGTCGGTGAACCAGATCATCAGCGCCTTGCCCTCCCGCATTGCCCTCCGCCGCGCCAGCGTGTCGCTCTCCTCCCACGGCCTCCGGGTTTCCTGCTGTTCCGCCAGCAAAGCCGATAGCTCAGGCAGAATCGCGTCGGGATCGTCCGGATCCGTGAAAATCAAATCCTCCTCGGGCGTGATCTGGAAATCCGCAGGCAGCGTCGGCTGGTTCCCCCCCGGAGCCACCGCCCGGCCGCCATCCTCATCGCCGCCCGACGCACGCAAATGCGGCGGCACCCCGGTCGGCCCGAACGGATTCTCGTCCTTTTTCTCCTTCACGCTTCCGCCGCCCACCCCGACAACTCCGCAACCCCACAACCCGCACGCTACCACCACCATCGCGGACGCGGCGACGAATCGAGATATCATGCGGCGGATCATCCACAAAAATTTACGCGTTAAATCGCCCGATGGAAATCGAAAAGCCAGCCCCGGTTACCGTATCGTTTCGGATTTCCATTTGCCAGCCCCCGGCACCCCAAGCCACACTCCCCATCCATGGACGACCGAACATACGCCTCCGCGCTCGAACGACTCGAAACCGCCATCGAACACGCCGACATCCATCCCGAACTCATCGAGCGCCTCAAAAAACCCAAGGCCATCCTCACCGTCTCCATCCCCGTCCGCATGGACGATGGCAGCCTGCGCGTCTTCGAGGGCAGCCGCATCCACCACAGCGACCTCCTCGGCCCCGGCAAGGGCGGCCTCCGCTACCACCCCGACCTCGACCTCGAGGAAATGCGGAAACTCGCCTTCTGGATGACCTGCAAATGCGCCGTCCTCGACCTCCCCTACGGCGGAGCCAAGGGCGGGGTCGCCGTCGATCCCAAACAACTCTCGCCCAGCGAACTCGAACGCCTCAGCCGCGGGTTCATCGCCCGCATCGCCGACTTCATCGGCCCCGAAACCGACATCCCCGCCCCCGACGTTTACACCAACGCCCGCATCATGGGCTGGATGATGGACGAATACTCGAAGGTCGTCCGCCACCGCTGCCCCGCCGTCATCACCGGCAAACCGCTCTCCCTCGGCGGCAGCCACGGGCGCGACACCGCCACCGGCCGCGGCGGATACATCTGCGTCAAGGAACTCGAGCGCCTGCACGACTGGAATCCGGAGGAAAAAACCGTCGCCATCCACGGCTTCGGCAACGCCGGCCAGGCCATCGCGCGGCTCCTCCATCAGGACGGCTACCGCATCGTCGCCGTCTCCGACTCGCGCGGCGGCATCCACAAGGAATCCGGCTTCGACGTCCCCAGCATCATCCACCACAAGAACCACAACAGGGAACTCGCCGCCGTCTATTGCGAAAAAAGCGTCTGCGAAGCCGTCGAAGCCCGCAACATCGGCAACGACGAGCTGCTCGCCCTCGATGTGGACATCCTCGTCCCCGCCGCCCTATCCGGTGCCGTCACCGGCGACAACGCCGGCGACGTGCGCGCCAAAACCATCGTCGAGATCGCCAACGGCCCGCTCACCACCGAGGCCGACGCCATCCTCGATGAAAAAGGCGTCACCATCGTCCCCGACATCCTCGCCAGCGCCGGCGGCGTCACCGTCAGCTACTTCGAGTGGGTCCAGAACCGGTCCGGCGACGTCTGGTCCGAAGAGCATGTCAACCAGCGCCTCGAAGAACGCATGCGCGAACAATTCCGGCTCGTCCGCGAAACCGCCGAAAAGCACGGCGTCCCGATGCGCACCGGCGCATACATCCTCGCCATGCAGCGGCTCGGAGCCGCCGTCGAGGCCATGGGCACCAGCCACTTCTTCAACGAAAACCGCTCGTGAAACCCGGATCCGCCGCCACCGCGTCCGCCGCCGCGGCCCCGCTCGCCATCGCCGTGTTCAGCGACGCCACCCCGCAATGGTCCCCGCATTGATAGACTCCCGCCCTCACCCGCACCGGCTTCTCCACCACCTCCCGCTGCACCGGCACCCCCTCCGCGATCCGGTCCGTCCGCAGCAATTCCCACTCCGCCGCCTCCGCGTCGAACCAATCGCGCAATTGCCGCCCCACCCGGTCCTCCACGTCCGCCGCCCGCGCCGCCTCGTCGTCCACCACACTCACCGACACCAGGTGCCGCCCCTCGGGAGCGTAATCTCCCGAAACCGCGCTCATCACCGTCAGGTTGTTGATCACCCCCTCGCCCTCGCCGTTCAGCATCAGCACCGGCTCGTCCACAGGCGCGCTCCGGGCCGCGTAATGCAAACACGCCACCCCGTTCCACCGCACCGGCTCCGCCTCGTCTATTAGGCCCGTCAGACGCCCCGCCGTTGCCGCGTCCGTCGCCACCACCACCGCCCGTGCCCGCAATACCTCCCCGCCCGCCAGCCGCACCCCGTCCTCACCGATCTCCTCCACCCGCGCCCCCAGCCGGATCACCCCGTCCGGCAATGCCGCCGCCATCTGGCGCGGAATCTCGCCCATCCCGCGCGCCGGCACCGCCGTGTCGCCCGCCGCGAAATGGCGCATCACGAACTCCAGCTTGCGCGCCGATGTCTCCAGCCTGTTTTCCAGAAACACCCCGCCCAGGAACGGCCGGAAAAACCGCTCGATCAACACGCTCGAAAACCCCGCCTCACGCAACGCCTCCAGCGCGTCCCGCTCCCCACCACCGCGCGTGAAATCGAACCCCCTCATCCGCATCCACCCCACCCGCAGCTTGTCCGCCAGCGTCCCCACCGGATTCAGGATCCCGCGCAAGCCGTCCACCGGATGCCGGAATGGATCCGCCACCCGGTGCCACCGCCCGCGGGACCTCACCAGCGCCCCGGGATAAATCCGCCGCAAATCCAGCGCCTCGTAATCCAGCCACCGCCGCGCCTCCGGATACGACGTCAGCAACACCTGGAATCCTCGGTCCAGCCGGTATCCGTCGATCATATCGGTCGCCACCCGCCCGCCAACCCGGCCGGAGGCCTCACAGACCACGCACGACCGCCCCAGTTCATGCAACCTCCGCGCGCAGGCCAGCCCGGCCATGCCCGCCCCGATCACCACCACATCCGGCCCATCCCCGCTCATCCGCGCCCCCTCCCCCGTTCGAGCAGAAATTCCGCCGCCGCCCAGCCGGACCGCGCCGCCCCCTCCACCTTCGGCCCCGCGAACGCGTCGCCAGCCAGCACCAGAGGCGGCGATCCACACACCACCGCGCACGCCTCCTCGAACACACGCGCCGGCTTGCTGAACTTCCAGCCGTGGACCTGCATCTCCACAACCCCCGCCCCCACCTCGTGCGAAACCGCCTCCAACAGCAGCCGCCCCGCCGCCTCCCGGTCGCCATCCCAATGCGCCAGGCTGAACTCGTGGCTGCCGTGGACCGTCACGCACGGCACCGGCGAAATCCCCTTCATCTGGTTGTCCGCCAGCCACGTCACCGGCCCGCTGTCGAATGCCATCCCGCCCGGCGGCCGCATCCCGCTCGGCCCGTCCAGAACCGCCATCACCGCCAGGCAGCGCTCGTATCCAATCCCCTCCAGCGCACCGCGCAGGCCCGCCTCCACCACCACCCCGCCCGCATCCATCAACTCCAGCGACTGCGGCACCGGCGCCGTCAAAACCACCGCCCCGCACCTCATCGCGCCCCCCTCCTCCATGTTCACCCGCCAGCCATCGCCCTCGCGCACCACCGCCCGCACCCGCGTCCGCAATCCCACCTCCACCCCGTTGCCGAACTGCCGCGGCAGCACCTTCATCCCGTCGCGTCCGCGCCAGCGCGGATGCCCGTCCGCCTGGTCCGCGAACCCGCGGCACCACACCTCCGCCACCCCGTCGTCTTCCCACGCGCCCAGCAATTCCTGGAATCGCTCCCCCCGCGCCGTCACGAACTGCGCGCCGTGATCCAGCACCGCCTCTCCGATCCTCCGCGTCGCCATCCGCCCGCCAACGCCCCGCCCCTTGTCAACCACCCGCACCCTCAGCCCGCCGTCCGCCAAATCCGCCGCCGCCGCCATGCCGCTCATCCCCGCGCCGATCACCAGCACGTCCGTCCCCGTGTCCATCGTCCCGTTCGTCATCACAAATCAACGCGTCCTTCCGCGCGCCGGATGATAATCCGCCGATCCCCCGCCGCAACCACCGGAAAAAAACACCCTCAAATGAACACGCGATGCCTTGACCCGCCGCCAGACCGCACCACCGTCACACCGACACCCGCATGGACCTCGCGAAAAAACTCGAAATCCTCGCCGATGCCGCGAAATACGACGCCTCCTGCGCCAGCAGCGGAGCCGCCCGCAAGGACTCGCGCGGCACCGGCGGCGTCGGCTCCACCGGCGGAGCCGGCATCTGCCACTCCTACACGCCCGATGGCCGCTGTGTCTCCCTCCTCAAGGTCCTCCTCACCAACAACTGCATCTACGACTGCCACTACTGCGTCAACCGCCGCTCCAGCAACGTCCGCCGCGCCCGCTTCACCCCGGAGGAGGTCGTCCGCATCACCCTCGACTTCTACAAACGCAACTACATCGAGGGACTCTTCCTCAGCAGCGGCATCATCCGCAGCGCCGATCACACCATGGAAAGGGTCGTCGATGTCGCCCGCAAACTCCGCGAGGAACACAAATTCCGCGGCTACATCCACCTCAAGACCATCCCCGAGGCATCCCACGGCCTCATCGAACTCGCCGGCCGCTATGCCGACCGCATCAGCATCAACATCGAGCTGCCCACCCAGCAGAGCATCACCGCACTCGCCCCCGAGAAAAACCTCGCCCGCACCCAGGACGCGATGGCCCACATCCGCACCAAAATCGACGAACGCCGCGCCACAAAATCCAATCGAAAACCCACCGGACCCAACACCCCGAAACCCCCGCCCTTCGCCACCGGCCAAAGCACCCAGATGATCGTCGGAGCCGACGACTCCACCGACTCCGTCATCCTCCGCCGCGCCGACACCCTCTACTCCGGCTACAAACTCCGCCGCGTCTATTACTCCGGCTTCTCCCCCATCCCCGAGCCATCCTCCGTCCTTCCCGTCAAACCGCCGCCACTCGTCCGCGAGCACCGCCTCTATCAGGCCGACTGGCTGCTCCGCTTCTACGGCTTCAAGGTCGATGAAATCACCGACCACGCAGCCCCCAACCTCGACCTCGCGCTCGACCCGAAACTCGCCTGGGCCCTGCGCAACCGCCACTGGTTCCCCGTCGATATCAACCGTGCCGCCCGCGAGCAGCTCCTCCGCATCCCCGGCCTCGGCGTCCGCAACACGGAGCGCATCCTCCAGGCCCGCCGATTCACCCGCCTCCGCCTCGCCGACCTCGTCCGCCTCCGCCTCGCCATGAAAAAAGTCATGCCCTTCATCATCACCGCTGATCACAACCCCGCCGTCCTCGAACTCGATTCCGATCAACTCCGCCAACGCTTCCTCCCCCCGCCCCGACAACTCGAACTCAACTTCGACAACCCCGCCCCCACAAAAACCGACCTCCAATCCACCCTCACCGGAGAAATCTAACACCGCGCCCACTTCGCCATCATCCTCGACCGCCAACCCCTCATCAACAACCATCCCAACCGCGCACCAATCGGATGAAGAAAACCATTCGTATCGTCGGCCAAATGCCGCAAAGAAACAAAATTTGACAACTCAACGTCAAACTATTTGACCAATTGTATATCCGAATATACAATTGGTAACGACTCTTCATACCAAAGCCCGGACACATCACGGCATCAAGCCCAACCTCCATTTCCTCCGCGACAAACAAGGCCACGAAATCGACGCCATCATCGAGACCGCCCCGACACCTTCCACGCCGTCGAAATCAAATCCGGAGAAACCATCGCTTCGGACTTCTTCACCAACCTCGACTACTGGCGCTCCAAGCTCAACCGCCAATCGCTCACCCCCTGGCTCATCCACGGTGGCACCACCCGTCAAGATCGCGAAAAAGCCACCGTCCTCCCATGGAACGACCTCTCACCGCTGCTCCAACACCTTGCCTGACTGACCTCCGAAAATCCACCCTCGGGCAGAAAATCATCGCCGCGAAAGAACGCAAAGACCACAAAGAGAATGGATCATGGCTTGGCTCAGACCGCCTGCGCATGAGATGCGAAAGAGAAAGCGCACCGTGACGGCGGATTGCATCCGCCATGTCTTGCCTACGTGACTCCAAATCCCCACCGATTTGATAATATATGATGCAACCAAGACTGCCATGCGACGCCAATTGAGTTCCTCCGAGACCACTTTCCCCCGGCTTTCCGCATCCCAAACGATCAAATTCCTTCTCAAACAAAGGAAAATGTGATGGAATGTCGTCCAGCGCATCACTCCAACCCATCCATAACCATCCCCCCCCGCATGCCCGCCACCAAACCAAAACCCAAGCCAGCCCAGCCCGCAATCAGCACGGGCAAGGTCAGGGATGTGAAACAGATGCCCATGCTACCCCACACCGAACAACACCAATTCGTCGCCGAAGCCGAAGCCCGCACCACCGCTATCGACCACCTCGAAGGCGAACTCGACCGGCAGATCACGCATTCTAACCGCCTCCGTCATTCAACGCTGGCATCTGCATTCTCTGGCCAAATATGAAAATAACAAATAAACCCATGGTCTTCATTGGTTCGTCAGGAGAGGCGAACAGCATCGCTCATGCGATCAAGAAGGAACTCGCGCCGGATCTCGAGGCAATTGTCTGGAATGAGGACATCTTTGAGCTTGGCGAGGATACATTAACGTCCCTTCTCAAGTTTGTATCCGTCTTCGATTTTGCCATCCTCGTCATGAGCGATGACGACTTGATTCAGAGTCGTGGGTGGCTGAGGAAAG
Organism: Haloferula sp.; assembly: GCA_007126655.1. GTDB lineage: Bacteria > Verrucomicrobiota > Verrucomicrobiia > Verrucomicrobiales > Akkermansiaceae > Luteolibacter. The sequence continues at coordinate 16,647 of SLAV01000377.1, forward strand.
CAGCACCTCGCGACAATGTGGTTTTCGAGTTGGGTCTCTTTATGGGGGCGATGGGGAAACGAAGATCCTTTCCGGTAATAGCCCCACCGAAGAAAGGCCGACTCAAGACACCTTCTGATCTCCTTGGGAATACCGAGATCCGTCTCTGTGCAGATTTCCGCTCGAAGCCCATTGAAGAGGCCATCAAGAAGCCTTGTGCATGACTCCGTGAAACGATTCTGGTCCGAGCAAAGGAAGCCTACCTACAGCTGTTGCCATCGACTGGCTTGGCCGTCGGATATTTCAAGAACTTTCTAATACCAGCTTGTAACGCGCTCGCTAATGCACCTTCAATTGAGGTGAATGGAACAATGATCGACATCTCCAACGACAATTTCGATTTTAACATCATTCTGCCGAATTCGCTTTCGGTTGCGTCTCCAGAGGGAGCCACAAAGTATTTCAAAGCCAACTCCTTGATCAGTGTTAGCCTCCCTACATCCGGACGCCCATATCCGCTTCATGTGGACGCCGCCGTTTCCGCGGGCCGACTTCAGATTTTCGATTACCCAACGACACTTGGGGCCTCGCACGAGGCAATCAAGGTTGCTCTTGCATCGACATTCCTTGGTTACTCCGAGCACCACCAGATTCTCGACAACAAGGAGATTGAGAACTTTCGGCGAACGATTGAAATCCTTCTGAATGACCCGGGAGCGGCAGGTTTCACGGACAACATCAAAATACACAGACTACAATGAACTACACTGACGCACTACGCCGCCTTCGGCAGCGGCGAAATCCCGAGGACCTCATGATCAAGGAGGCTTACGCGCATATCGAAGAAGATGAAGCCATACGCTACATCATTGGCGCGATGGCCGAGATTGATCCTAACTACACACGCAAAACTTACTCCGAAGCTGAGCGAGTTCAAAATCAGATCACGGCAGGACTTGAACGACATTCCCTAGGTGCTGAGTATCGGTATCAAGGTTCAATTACGAAGAACACCCACATCCGTGCATACAGCGACATCGATGTGCTGACTCTGGAGAAGCGTTTCCACACACTTGAGAATCCTCAAGTGCCGCCAAATCCCTACAAGGGGGACCCGGTGGCCGATCTCTGTCAGTTGCGAGAAATTTGCGACCAAACCCTTCGAGCGGCTTTTTCTAAAGCTAACATCGATTCTTCCGGTGCGCGTTCTTTGAAAATCTCTGGAGGGTCTTTGGCCCGAGAAGTGGACGTGGTTCCGGCCAACTGGTTTAACACCAATAAGTATGCCGAGTCATCAAATGAAGTCTTTCGCGGAATCCACATTCTGAACTATCCGGCCAGAGCAAGGGAGAAAGATACTCCATTCATACATGGAGCCATCCTCAATGTCAGAGATGGCAAATTTGAAGGAAACGTGCGTCGGCTAATAAGGCTATCGAAGTCGCTGAAATACGATTCGGGGCGCAACGATGTCCCGTCCAGCTATGACATAGAAGCATTGGTGTACAACATGTCGGACGATCATCTTTTGTTTCAGCGGGGACAGGAGTTGCAGCTAGCAGCCGCCTGTCAGCGGTGGCTCGGGATGGTCAAAGACAGCTCCGTTCTCCGTGACTCGCTTTACGTGCCTGACGGTCACCGGCAGATCTTCGCGGAAGGAAAAGCCACACAGGCACAGGTGGCGGGTTTGCATGATGAATACTCGAAGCTGCTACGAGATGTTGAACAAGGTCTAACCAGATCCTTCCGCAAACTAGCTGAGACGCGAATTAATTTTCCCGAATACTGATGCCTGACTCTTCCTCCATCGTCTCCAAAGTCTGAAACTACGCCCACGTCCTCAAGAACGCGTGGGTCGGATACGGTAACTACGTCGAGCAGATCACCTACCTGCTCTTCCACAAGCTCGCCTCTCCTTCAACGAAGCTACAGCGCACGGACTGTGAAATGGCCAGGCTGGGCTTCGAGAACGTGATCTTGGCGAAATACGGATTTTCGGTGCTCTCCATTCAAAGCCGCGACAAAACTATCTACAATCATGGCTAATCAACGAAATTTATCAAATCCAGCGGATGAGCTTGTTGATTTGGCATTGGGGCTCAGCTATCGAGCCTACACTTCGTCTGGAGGCCGCGAGGACTCCCGCGATTACATCATTGAAATGAGGGCGGACATTCTTGGTGAAATCGAGCAGGAGCTTGGTAAGCCGCATATGGAAGTCCATCTTGGTATTCTCAAATTCTCGCTCATCCGGGTGGGTGGTGCGATCAATGATGGATTTCCTCAGCACGAACTTTTCGATATCAGCCAGGAGATTTGTGATCTTGCGGGCGGGCTATACGGAGCAGGTTTCGAAGAATTCAAAGGTCCAATCGCCAGGAGTTTTCCTGATGCGTCGCCGTGGGAAGACATCCTGTTTTTTCAAAGTTTGGAATTGCATCCTTTTGCCCGCAGGCAGCGGGTGGGGCTCAGCGCCTTGCATCGAGCCGCGAAAGATTGGGAGAGCGGTTGTGGCCTTGTCGTCATTCAGCCTTATCCCCTTCAGTATCCGAATGGGGAGCGAGACGACGACACATGGCGACGTCTGGGAATGGATGAGTCCACGCCTGATTTCAAGACCTCGAAGCAGAAGCTCGAAAACTACTACCAGCAACTCGGCTTTGAAAAAGCAGGTCCGTCGAACTACATGTTCCGTTGCCCTACAGAATCACAGATTGAAGTGGACGTCCCCCATTCGATACTTCTTCCGCAGGGCACTATTGATGCACACACCCGATTGACTTGAAATGATCGGGATCCACGGGAATTTAAACCCTGTCGCTCTTCACGGAAATCCATCGCATGACCGCCCACTCTGAACGTTCCGCACTCTTCAAGCGGCTTGCCATCAAGCTTGATGAACTGGCCGGGCCTTTCGCTGGCACGGTGTATCGATTTGTTGCACCGAAGTATTCTTCCGTTGATGGGATGTTCGCTGGAAAAGGCTCATGGCACGCGAGCGGGCGCTGGCTTGTGAAGGGGCCGTTTCTCGCCACCTACACATCACTGCTCCCCGAGACGGCGCTTGCCGAAGCTTTGGCTTCGTCCCGCTACTTCAGCTTTCCGGACGAAAAAGCAGCTCCTTTGGTTTTTGTGACTGCCTCGGTAAAACTGCGACAAGTGATCGATCTGCGTGAAGGGAAGAAAAGGCAGCGTTTGCGCATCTCGGAATCCGCCATACTCGATACTGATTGGAGAAAGGAGAACCGCAATGGTAACGAAGCCATCACCCAAGCTTGTGGCTGGGCACTGCAAGAGTCCGGCGTTGAGGGTTTCATCGTCCCAAGCGCGGCACATGCAGGCGGCTCGAACCTCATTGTCTTTCCCGCGAACCTGAAAAGAACCTCCCGGCTCAAAGTCCTTACGGAAATCGAATGGCCGCGTTAAACCTGCAAATTTGCAGGTTTTCCTTGCGTCGGCATCCGTTTCACGTTATTCTTCCGTCAAGCAATGAGCACTACCAAGACCAAGCGGCAGGCCGTGAAAAAGCGCACTCTCAGGAGCCGCGCCGGAAAAGTCGTCGTAATCAAGAGCGGCCCTGCCTTGAAAACGTGGCGTCAAGGGCGCGGAATCCCTCGACCGCTATTTGCCCGGATCGCGGATTGTTCAGAGCGCACGCTGGCGACTTACGAAGCCAGCCCTCGGTTGCCAGTGAAATTCTCCCGCCCTGTCACTGAATCGGTGCGGCTCATCCAGGCGCTTGAGGAACTGGCCGGAGACAACACCGCACTCAAGGAATGGCTCCAGAAGCCGAATCCCGCTTTTGATCGCAGGGCCCCGCTCTCACTGATCCAGAATGGCGAAGTCGATGTTCTGTGGAGCATGGTCCATCAAATTCGACAAGGGGCGTTTGCGTAAGGCGGCGCTTGATTCAAAGCCCCTCTTGCATCCCCCCAACCCCGCATTAGAAAAAAATTCGTGCACCCCCTCCTCATCGAACCCACCTTCGACTCCTGGCGCGCTGCCGCCC
>SLAV01000033.1 GCA_007126655.1 Haloferula sp.
CCTTTGTCCTTGGTCCGTAGTCCGTAGTCGATCATGGGAAAGCGCTTCGGCTTCAGCATGATCCGGCCATTGGTTGCCACTGCATCGCGCTTGTTCAGTGCTTCGCTCCGACACCAAGCTCGACCAAGGACCAAGGACCAAGGACCAAGGACCAAGGACCAAGGACGCGGCGCAGCCGCATGACCAAGGACCAAGGACGCGGCGCTGCCGCAAGACCAGGTAGCGCCCTCTCGATGAGGGCACGCGCAAGGTTCGAGAAAGCCTGGCGCAAGGGCAGCCCGTCAGTCCACCTTTGCAAAAAACTTTCGCCTACCTTGCACATGCCCCCTCATCGAGGGGGCGCTACCTTGCTGGGCATGAACCGTGCTCATGAATTTGAGCGGAGCATCACGACATGATCGACCAAGGACAAAGGACAAAGCACGCGGCGCAGCCGCCAGACATGTGAATGAAAATCGTCCACGTCAACACCCATGATTCCGGCGGCAGTTTCGTGTATGCGCGCACGTTGAGCGACGCGTTGTGCGAGGCGGGGCATGATTCCGTCGTGTGTCACCGCGATTTGGCGGGGCGGCCGCTGAGCGACAAGATCCTGCGGCGAGCCAGCCTGGCGATGGCAAGCGGGGCGTGGCACGGGACGCGTCGGACGCTGGCGCCACCGGCAGCGGAGTGGATCAATGGGGCGGACGTCGTCCACCTTCACACCGTGGCCGATTGGTTTGATGTGCCGCGCTGGGTGCGGACACTGCCCAGCCGCGTCCGCCTGGTGGTGGGTCTGCACGACCTTTGGCACGTCAGCGGCGGATGTTTTGTGCATGGTCGATGCGAGCGGTTCCGGGTCGACTGCCGTCCCTGCCCGCTGCTTCGCGCACCCGCAAACCGCCTCATGGCCAATGACGAATTGCAGCGCAAGGCGCGGGCCTACCGGGATGCCGGTGCCCGCTTCGTTGCCAACAGCCGATGGTTGCGAGAGACCGTGAAGGACTCGCCCGTGCTGCGCGGGCAGGACATCGCGGTCGTCCCTCCACCGGTCGATCCCGCGGTGTTTCACCCCCAGGATCGGGCGGCTTGCCGGTCGCGCTTTGGATTGGACATGGACGACCTTGTGCTCGCGACCGGCTGTGCCTCGCTGACGGATTCCAACAAGGACACGCCCGAACTGCTGCGCATGCTGGCCGGGCTGAACCAACCGCGCCTCAAAGTGCTGATGTTCGGCGACGGGGGAATCCCCATACCTGACGGACTCGACGTCCGCCGGCTGGGTCCGATCCGGGACAAACACGATTTGGCGGCGATCTACAGCGCGGCCGACCTGTTTGCCAGCGCCTCGCGAATGGAAACCTACGGCCTCACACTGGCCGAGGCCTACGCCAGTGGTTGCGCCGTGGTCGCCCATGCTACCGGCGGCATTCCCGAGGCGCTGCCCAATGATCCGTCGGTATCGTTGGTTCCCTTGGGGGATCGCCCGGCGTTCATCAGGGCGCTTGATGTGCAGATGAAGCGATGCGCGGCGGAAACCCCGGTGGATGGTTGCGAGCGTGCTCTGCCCAGCGCGCCCTCGCCCCGGGAGGCTGTGGAGATGCTATGCGATGTGTATGGCTTGCATTGAAATGGTGCTTATGGATGATGCGCGGGGCAGGGCGATGGAAGACCGCCGCCACGGATTGACGGACTAGAAGCGACATGTCGGCACATTTGAGATACCGCCCGGACATCGACGGGCTGCGCGCGGTGGCGGTGCTCGGCGTGGTGCTTTTTCACGCGGGCCTAGGCGTTCCCGGTGGCTATGTCGGCGTCGACGTGTTTTTCGTCATTTCCGGCTTTCTCATCACCAGCCTCATTCTCAAAGACCTGGACCGCGGCACCTTTTCGATGGTCGACTTCTGGGAGCGCCGCGCGAGGCGGATCTTTCCCGCGCTGGCCGTTGTGGTCGTGACGTGTTTGCTCGCCGGCTGGTTCCTGATGCTGCCATTCGGCTATCTGGTGCTGGCACAGTCCGCCATCGCGCTCACATTTTTCGCATCGAATTTCCAATTCTGGCGGACGGCGGATTATTTCGGCCCGGTGGCCGAAGAAAACCTGCTGCTTCACACCTGGTCGCTGTCGGTTGAGGAGCAGTTCTACCTGATCGTGCCGGTTCTGATGGCGGTGCTGTATGCCTGGCGGAAGCGCGCATTGCTCCCGTGGGCCGCCGGCGTCGGTGTGGTCGTCAGCCTGGTGCTCTCGGAATAGTGGCTTCGCCACGACCCGAGCGGCGCGTTCTACCTGCTTCCAAGTCGGGCGTGGGAACTGGCAGCCGGATCGTTGCTGGCATTCGCGCGGCCTTTCCGCCCCGCCTTCAAGCCGGCGTGGACAGGGATTTTCGGGCTTATGCTCATTTTCTTTTCCTATGTGTTTTACAGCGAGAAAACCGCATTTCCGGGCATCGCAGCGATTCCGCCGGTGCTCGGCACCGCACTCATCATCTGGAGCGGCAATGCCGGAGGAAGCCTGTTCCACCGAGCGCTGTCATGGCAGCCGCTGGTCCACATCGGACTGCTTTCCTACTCCCTTTACCTCTGGCATTGGCCGATCTTCGCCCTGCACCGCTACCTCGCGGGCGCCGCGCCAAGCCTCATGCTGGCCGTCGGCTATGTCACTCTGGCACTCGCTCTGAGCGAGCTGTCACTGCGATTCGTCGAGCGGCCCTTTCGCATTCGCCAATGGGGCGCGTCACGCCGCAGGCTTTTTGCCGGATATTTCGCAAGCTCGGCGCTGGTGCTTGCCGTCTGCATTGCGATTTACGGTTCCGGAGGCCTCCCATCGAGGCTCCCGGAAGGGGTCGCACAACTCGACCGGGTGGAAGGCGACGGAACATTTGCCGGTAGAAACGTGACGCAATATCCCGAAGGAGGACGCTTGCTCGAATTTGGCGCGGAAGCAACGAATCGTACCGTCCTGCTGTGGGGTGACAGCCACGCCTCAGTGGCACTCTGGGCTCTGGATCCGGTTTGTCGTGAACTCGACCTCACAGGCATTGCCTTCACCAGAGGCGGCACGCCGCCCGTGTTCGGATGGAGCGGCGCGCGTGAAGGCACCGCAGAACACGCCCGGGTGGTGGAGCACAACGAACGTGTAAGGGATTTTGTCACGAATACCGATCCACCGCCTGAATTCGCCGTCTTGGTCTTCCGCTGGACCCACTACATGCCTCGCGACCGGCGCATGCCACAAATGACATTCACGCCCGTCGAGGGTTTGGGAGACGCCCTTGTCGAAACGGCCGGTCTGCTCATTGGCCAAGGCATCAAGGTTGCCGTGGTGCTGGAACCGCCGGTCTTCAGCGCCCATGTCCCGAGAAATGCAGCCCTGCACGAATGGCGCGGCTTTTCCCCGCTATCACTCACACGGCGCGAACACGAGCGCTTCAATGAGGATTACGCGGACATCGTCGCCCAGCTCCGCAAGCAGGTGCCGGGAGTGGTGCTGATCGATCCGCTGCCGGCTTTTCTCAACCCCGACGACACGATCCAATCCAGGGATGCGGACGGAACACTGCTGTTCCGGGACGAACATCACTTGACCCCTCGAGGAGTCAGAAGGCTCGCGCCCGCGTTCAAGGACTTCTTCAAGCAATGAAGCCAACCCATAAATATATGCATCCACTGATTAAACGCAGAATCAAAGCCTGGCTTCGGAGTCCGGACTTTTACATCAAACGCGCGAAAGACCGATTGACGCGTATTGGCCGATGCGATTGGAGAGAAACGCCTCGACATCGTGATCGATGACGGATGTCACAGCAACGAATCCATCGAAATCACCTTTCAAGCGGTCGCTCCTTATCTTGCGCCGGAGTTCGTGTATTTCATCGAGGACAATTACGATACCTATGATCTCCTTTCTCAAAAATTCCCAGATTATTGTTGGCAGACAAGAAGTGAAATGACAATCATTACGAATCTATAGCTGGATGTTTAAAGATCTGTGTGCGAATAAATCAAAAAAAATCATCATGCATCTTCTTGTCACAGGCTGTGCCGGTTTCATCGGCGCTAAAGTCGCGGAAATCGCGATTCAGGAGGGACACAGGGTGACCGGCGTCGATAATCTCAACGATTATTACGACGTCCGTCTCAAGCGCCATCGACTGGAGGCCTTGTGTGAGTATCCGGAATTTTCCTTCCACGAGATTGACATCGAACGTGGGAAAGATCTCGACGATCTCTTCGCGTCCAAGGGGTTCGATGCGGTCATCAATCTGGCGGCAAGGGCGGGCGTGCGTGCCAGCATTGAGGATCCGCATGTTTACATGCGCACAAACACCGTCGGAACGCTGAATCTCCTTGAGCGGATGGTTCGTCATGAGGTTCCGAAATTCGTGCTTGCCTCGACCTCATCGCTCTATGCCGGCCTGCCGATGCCCTTTGATGAGAACGCGCTTGTGACGCGGCCGATTTCTCCTTACGCGGCCACCAAGCTCGCAGCCGAAGCGACGGCCCACGTCTGGCACCATCTTCATGGCATCGACGTCACGGTTTTGCGTTACTTCACGGTATTTGGCCCGGCGGGCCGTCCGGACATGGCCCCGTTCGGCTTTTGCGAAAGGATCCGTCGCGGGCTGCCTGTGGTGCTGTTTGGCGACGGCACACAAACCCGCGATTTCACCTACATCGACGACATCGCCCGGGGAACCCTCGCGGCATTGAGGCCACTCGGGTATGAAGTCGTCAATTTGGGCGGCGGAAACCAGCCAATGAGCATCCTCGAGATGATCGAGGATGCGCTGGGGAAGAAAGCGGTCGTGGACCAGCGCCCGTTCCTCGCCGCCGACATGCGTCACACCGCCGCCGCGATTGACAAGGCAGAGAAGGTGCTCGGATGGACTCCATCGGTTAATCCGAGGGACGGGTTCCAGCGGACCGCGGCCTGGCATCTGGAGAACGCGCCGTGGCTTGATTCGATTCCCACCTACCAAGTATGAAAATCATTGCGGAATTTGGCTTTGTCACCGGATGCTATGGACGGGATCTGCCCATGGTGCGGGCGACTCTCGCGAGCATCCGGCATTATTGCCCCGAGGTGCCAATCTGCCTGATCGTCGACGGGGATGCGGATGTGGGAGGCCTCGCGGATCAATACAAGTTGCATCTTCTGAGAATCGCCGAGCTGGAATCCGAGCGCATCCGCGGAATGATCCAGCGCAGCACGCGCAGCAAGCTGGCCGCGATCTGGGAGGGGCCATTCGAACGCTTTGTATGGATGGATTCGGATGCGATCGTCTGGGGGGATTTCACCAAGCAGGTCCGGCAGGACGTCGATTTTCAAATTTTCTGGGACCGGATTTCCATCGATGCCGATGAAACGGTCGCGCCGGGGTGGCTGGCCCATTATTATTTCGACGCGGAACGACTCCTCTCGTTCGATCCGGCTTTCAACTGGCGGGGAAAGGCCTACTTTTGCGATGGTGTCTTCGCCTGTCGGCGTGGGTCTATCCCGGTTGAGATGTGGGAGAAGGTGCTTTCATGGCGTGATTCTCCTTCGAATCCATGGCCACCGTCCTTCAACTGCATGCCGATGATGAACTACATCGTGCACGCCATGGCCGACCAGGGACTGATTTCCACCGCAATGACCGATTTGCAGCAAATCCCGGTTCACCACGGCCACGAGGAAATCGAAGCGGACCTTGTTGGCGCCGGTTGGAGTTTCCCGGAAAAAATCGCGCGCCCCCGGACGCTGCATTTTTGCGGAAGAAAGCCCTACACCTTCAGTCGTGATGTATATACGAAGCCATTCACCATCGCTCGGCTCGAACATTATCGAACCCTCAAATCCGCACCAGGCGCTTGGGCGACGGTCGCGCGTGAGGATGCACGTGTGGCTGCGGAAAAAGCCCGCAAGCGCATTCAAAGGCAACTTCGCAAGCCATGATGCCAACGCCCATGACCTTTTCCATCATGATCACCACGCTCAACCGCGTGGACGAATTGGGCCGGACGCTGGAGCGGGTGCGTGCGCTGCGGCCCGCGCCGGACGAGGTCTGGGTGGTGGCGGACGGCTGCACCGACGGCACGGCGGACTTCGTCCGCGAGCGTTTTCCGGAGGTGCGGTTGATCGTGCATGAGACGTCGATGGGCTCGGTTGCGTCGCGTGCGGAGATCATGGCACAGGTGAGCGGCGACCTGGTCTTGGCGATCGACGACGACAGTTATCCGGAGCAGGCCGACTGCCTGGCCCGGCTGGCGGCCTTGTTCGAGGACAGGCCGAAGCTCGCGATCGCGACTTTCCCGCAGCGCACCGACGAATATCCGGAGACCTTGGAACAATTGGATTTCGGCCCTGAACGGCCGGTCCGCTCGTTTCCGAATTCGGGGGCCTGTCTGCGGGTCTCGACCTACCGCACACTGCCCGGTTTCGAGCCGATGTTCTTCCACATGTATGAGGAGCCGGACTACCTGCTGCAATGCGTCGCCGCCGGTTGGGAGGCCATTCGCACGCCGATCGTCACCATCCGCCA
>SLAV01000229.1 GCA_007126655.1 Haloferula sp.
GCCATGTCATTACCAGATGGCCACCCCCTGGAGAGGCACGAGCACATGCCAGAGTTTAACTTCACCTGCCATCCTTCGGACTATTACCACCGCCACAATTAATTTATGCGTCATTCCTTATCACTCGCATCCTCCGCCCACCTCACGCCCCACGGCCAGGCGGGCGGCGGTTCCCGCCGCACCCGGTTTTGATTCGGGCTGGCCACACCCAGCCCTCACCCCTTCGGGGCAGTTTGCTGGCGCTCCTGTCCAAAACCCCTACAAGCCTTCGGGGTTTTTGCTCCGCTTCACCGCCGCCCACCTAGCCGCCCCCCCTCACCGCGAAGAGCCCCGCGCCCCGGCCTCCGGCATCATCTTCGTGCCTCACATCATGCCTCCGGCCCCCCAAGACTCCCGCCGCGTGCGCGTCAGGGATTGCGCTTCGGGAGGGTCGTTCGTGTCGTCGCCGTCGCACGCTCGCGCGGCCACCTCCGGGGACGGCGGGTCAAGAGCGCCTATCGGTTTTGCTTCCGCAAAATCCGTTAGGAAACGGCCTTGCAGAACCCGAAGAAAGGGCGGGGGAGCATCATGCAAAAAAGGCCAGGCCTTTTCGGCAAACAACAACGGTGTCCAAAATTCCGATCACGAGTGTTCATGGACCTTGCTGAGTTTGGCCATGGCTTCGTCCCGGTCGCGTTCCAGGTACAAATGATTTTTTTGGCCCCGGGGTTCTGACGCAATCATCCATTTCCCGAATGAGGCGGCAGCGTCACGCTCGCCCGCGCCGAACCCGCCGGCACCCGCGCCACACTCGGGCTGCCGCTCGATTCGCGGAAGAACTGACCGGATGAATCCGGATTTTCCGGTTGTCAGTGGATCAGGGTCGGGCAGGCTTCGGCCATGGCCCACACCGCCGACAAAGCCTTCGATCTGCTGGCCGCCGCCCACGAGCGCAAGCGGCTCGCGCATGCCTTTCTCGTCAGCGGCGCGCCCGGCAGCGGCAAGGAGGCGCTCGCCGCGAAGCTTATCGACCACCTCAACCACGATCCCGGGGCAGGGGGCGGCGGCATGGACCTGTTCGGCGAACCCGTCGCCCGCGAGACCCCGCCGCTCGACGAGCTGGAAAGCGGCTGGGTGCGCGTGATCCGCCCGCGCATGAAATCCCGCCGCATTGGCGTGGACGAGATCCGCGACCTCGAGCACACCCTGCACCTCGCCGCCCCGGCGGGGAAAACCAAGGTCGGCGTGATCGTCGAGGCCGACCGCCTCAACGATGCATCCGCCAACGCGTTTCTCAAAACCCTGGAGGAGCCGCCCGACGACACCCTGCTCGTCCTCCTCACCGCCATGCCGCAGCGGCTGCTGCCCACGATCCTCTCGCGCTGCACGCGCATCCCGCTGCTCGGCGGCCGCCCGCTCTCCGACGGAGACGGCGGCGAACTGGTCAGGGCGCTCAACCGCGCGGCCAAAACCGGCTTCGGCACCCCCGTCGCCGCGCTTCATCTCAAGGCGGTCTTCGCCGGCTTCCTCGCCCGCCAGCGCGCCGCCGCGGACGCCGCCGCCAAGGCCGCGGAAAAAGAGGAGATCGCCGCCTACCGCGACGCCACCGACGGCACCTGGCTCAAGGAGCGCGAGGCATTCCACAAGGCCGCCGCCGAAGCCGAATACCTCGACGCCCGCGACCGCCTGCTCGACGTCCTGCTCGCCTGGATGGCCGACCTGCTGCGCCTCAGGTCCGGCGGCGGCGGCCTCGATTTCCCCGATACCGCCGAAGCCCTGCGCCCGGTCGCCGAAGCCGAGTCCCCCGACCGCCTGCTCCGCCGCATGAACGCCCTCGAAGACCTCCGCCGCACCCTCGAAACCAACGCCTTCGAGCCCCTCGCCATCGAAGTCGGCTTCCTCAGGGCCTTCGGTTGATCGCATCCCGCCGGGCCCGCGAAGCGATTCCGACATTCAAATGCCCTGCAACCTCCTCCATCGTGGCCCGCATGCCCGATTTGGGCATCCCGTCACAGCCTTGCCTGACGGATTTCCATATCCTCGGGTTTTGTTTGATGCGCCATGACGCGCTCACGCAAGCCTCCAACGGCCGCGAGCGGGCCCAATCGTCCCTCCGGGCAGGAATTTCGCACGACTCAGCACCCGTCGGTTGTCGGGTCTCCCGCGGGCGATGTTGTCCGCCCAGCGCACCGCCCGACGCACCCATGGCGCATTGTCCCAGCTGATGTGGGCCACGCTCGGCACCTGCCACCGGAAGGTTGGGTCCGGATCGTCGCACACCAGTGAGACGTCTTGCGGCACCCGGATACCCCGGGCGGCGAGAAACTGCTGCACCGCCGCGAAGAGCAGCGCCTCCTGCACCACAAGAGCCGTAGGCGGCGTGACCCGGAAGAGTTGCTCAAGCATGCGGTGGAATCCCTCGCGCGTATCCTCCCACTGCGGGAAATGGTAGCCGCTTGCGTCGATTCCCGCTTCACCAAGTTCCTTCAGGAAATGCCGTTCCACATATCCCGGGATCGGCAGGTGACGCCGTTCGCGGGCCAGCAACACGATCCGGCGGTGGCCGAGCCCGGCCAGGGTCCGCACCACCTCCCCGTAAGCCGGAGCCTTGTCCGGCCCGGCTCCCGCGTATTGCAACCGCCGCACCAATCCGAACAAACCGAAAAACGGCAGCGGCCCGTCCGCGAACCACTCCATCACTTCCCGCGACCCGGCCACAACCATCCACGCGTCGGCCGGAGCGCGCGAAACCAGGTCCGCGACCCTCTCCGGCTTCATCCCGAGTTCAACCAATGTCCGGCGGGCGATGAACGGGTCATGCCCGTTCTCAATCAACCGGTGGCGGATTTCCACCAGGAAATCGAGCTGCGCTTCCTCCGGCTCGCCATGCAGGATGCCGATCCGCAGCGACGCCCGGCCGCCCCGGGGGGGCAACGCGCGCACCCGCCGAGGCTTCCGTGACCCCTGGTTTTCCAAAACCCCATCCCGCTCCAAAAACCTGAGGGCCGCCTCCACCGTCTTGTGGTTCACCCCCAGTTCCGCCGCCAGCACCAGCACCCCCGGCACTTCCCCGCGCAAACCCCCGGTCTCGATCCGTTCGCGCAAATGCGCCGCCACCTGCTCGGCTGCCGATAAGATTCGCACCATCGTCATCGCAGGCATTAACCCCGAAACGGAGTTGAAGGGAAAGACGGATTTTTCAACCCTGAACCCGCACGGCGGCGGATGCGGATCAGGCTTTCAAAGACATCTACCAAAATTGTCGTTGGCAGTTGAATCTCTCCCTGTAAACTGCCGATGTGGTAAAGCCATTAACCCGAACCCTACAAGCACCACATGGCACAATGTCGGCGACTGGAGCTTGGAACAACCACCACCTTGACCCATGAATCGCAAACCCAACCACCCGCGCGGAGGCATTGGAATCCTCGCCGCCATTGTTCTCGGCATCACCCCGGCAATGGCCGCACCGCCGGATCTCACGGCCGGGGACACCATTCCGGGCAACCTCCAAACGACATGGAACCTCGGCCCGACAGGAATGAGAGGCTGGGTTTACTACGACACCTCGGGAGGCGGCATCAATGGATCGGTCGATAGCCGCCAGATCCAGGTGCGGTCGGTGGCCCCGGGTTCCCCTGCGGCCGGTGTCTTTCAACCCGACGACCTGATCCTGGGAGCGAGCGGAACCGCAGCCGCCCCGGCCCTCTTTGACATCGACGCGCGGAAAGGCCTGGCCGCCGCCATCGCCGACGCGGAGGCGCGCGATCCGGCCCATCTCCGGTTGATCCGCTGGCGCGCAGGAAGCCAATCCGTGGTCATCATCACCCTGCGCACCATGGGCGCATACTCCACCACCGCACCCTACGACTGCCCGAAGTCCGAAAAGATCCTCAAGGAAGGAATGGACCATTACTACCACCATGAGTCCTCCGGGAGGTATCGCATGGGCGTGCTGAGCCTTCTCGCCGCGCAGCATGATTTTTTCCCGGCCCCGGACCGGGCGCTCTATCTGCAAAGGGCCGAAAACGAAGCGAGGGCCCTGATCAAGAACGCGTCCACCCTCAACGCGTTGCGGAATTACACGGCAAACACCACTTACCCCGCTCCATGGGGCCGCGCGCACGAACTGATCCTCCTCGGGGAATATTATCTCATCACCGGAGACGAACTGGTCTTGCCGACCATCGAGGCGCTGGCCATCAACATCGCCAAGGGAGCCAGTCACTACGGAACGATGGCCCACTCGCTCCGGCAGGGGAGCTACGACGCGTCAGGCACCTTCCGCCCCGTCAACACCGGATACGGAGTGGTAAACAACATCGGCATGCCGTGCCTGCTCGGCGTGCAGTTGGCCAAGCTCTGCGGAGTCGATGACCCCGTCGTCGATGACATGATCGACCGGGCGAAGATGTTCTATGCTTCGTATGCCGACAAGGGCAGCATCCCCTATGGCGAGCATGAGCCTTTTGTTCAGCGCCACGAAAACAATGGCAAAAACGCCTTGGCCGCCATCCACCTGGACAACGATCCGGCATACGAGGATCAGGCCGGGTTCTTCGTCAGGATGGCCCTGGCCTCCGGAGACACCGACCGGGACGTGGGCCACACCGGAGCCTATTTCAATTTTCTCTGGACTCCCATGGGGGTGCAGAGGGGCGGGCCCGCCGCGGTGCAGGCGTATTTCAACGAAATCAGTTGGTTGCTGGACCTGCACCGCCGCTGGGACGGCGGCTTCGACTACGATTCCTTCAGCGAGAACCGCGCACCGAATGGAACAGAGTATTACAATTTCCGCATGAGCACCGCGATGCTCCTCACCTACGCGCTGCCGTTGGAAACCCTCCACATCACCGGGCGGGACAGCACCGGCGCACTGGTTCTCAGCGCCGCACAAATCAGCGAATGCATGGAATTCGAAGACTACGACGCGTCCGCCCGCGGCATCGCGCAGTTGGTGGCCGACCTCGGCGTTTGGTCGCCCAAGGTCCGCCGGTTGGCGGCGGCGGAACTCGGAAACCGAACCATCAACACCGCCACCCGCAATGAAATCCGCGCCTTGGCGATGGACGTGGACGGAAACTCCCGCTACGGGGCGGTCGAGGCGCTCGGGGAGATGAGGGACACCGGCTTCACCGGGCAACTGGTGGATTTGCTGGACGACGATGACGGCCATGTGCGGACCCTCGCGGCAAACGCACTCCACCAGTTCCACGGTTCGCACAAGGTCCCCTACCGGGCGGCCATGATGACGACACTCGTGGACCGTGCCCGGCCCGCATTTCCCGCGGATCCGGAAGATCCCCTGCAGTTCGACCAGGCGGCCTTGATCACCGCCATCTTCGGCGGTGGGGCCTTCGCCAACAACCGGTCCGAAATGGACACCCTCGTTTCCCAGGTCGGAAGCGAGTTGTTTTTCGACGCCCTCAAGGTGGCCTCGCGCCACCCGACCGGAAGGGCACGCGGCAGGATCAGGAACCTCTACCGGGTACTAACTCCCGCCGAGGTGGATCTCATGGCTCCCGAACTGGTGGACATGGTGGCCCTCGGCTCGGACGCGGACCGGATGTTCAGCCTCGATGTCCGGGACGAGGCGATGCAGGCCATGGCCCGAAACCTGGTGGCCGACGCCGTCCCCGCCGCAATCAAGGCGATTGAAGAGTCCAACGGCTGGGGCCAATTCCATAACAACCTGCTCGACGGCCTGATCGCCTATGGCGGTTCCTCGACCCTGGTCACTCCCGATCCGGACGTGACTGGTTTTGCCCAGAGTTACCTGTCCGGCGGCACGTCGGAGCGCGCGCAGGCCCTGCTCGATGCGATCCATGCCGACACCAGCCCGACGCCTCCGGTCCCCTTCAAGAGCATCGTGTCCGCCACCGCCGATCACCCGAATGTGGACACCTCCACCAACACCACCAACCTGCGCGTCTCGGCCATCGACCATGCCGGGGGCGACAGCATCTTCACCTGGACGATGCTCTCGGGTCCGGGCACAGCCACCATCACGCCGAACGGCACCAACGACACGGAGAGCGCCTTGGTTTTCGACGGAACTCCGGGAGCCTATCAGTTCCAGGTCACCATGTCCGACTCGCGCGGGTTCACCGAAGCCTACGAGACCGTCCCGGTCACCCTCATTGATTCGGACGGCGGGGACGTCACCCCGCCCTACCTCGATCCGGCGATCTGGGAAACCCCGCCGACCGCCATCGACGGATTCTCCATCACCATGACCGCGCTGACCGCCACCGACCCCTCCGGCGTCGAATACTACTTCGCCTGCACCTCCGGCGGAGGAAACGACAGCGGCTGGCAGGACAGCCCGACCTACACCGACACCGGCCTCACCCCCGCGACCACCTACGGCTACCAGGTCAAGGTCCGCGACAAGTCGCTGAATCAGAATGAAACGGAGTTGTTCACTCCGCCCGCCTTCGCAACCACCGGGTTTGTGGTCATCGATCCGCTGGCCGATCCCGGCGGACCCTACGACGTCCCCAGC
>SLAV01000088.1 GCA_007126655.1 Haloferula sp.
ATCCGGATGTGGCTGGCGAATCCGTCGGAGGGAGGGTGGACGGCCAACGCCTCGCGGAACCAATCCAATTGGCGCGAATTCAATTCCGGCATGTTGGCCGCCTCATGGATCCTGGCGACCCGGTTGAGGATCCCCTCCTCATCGGTGGCGTGATGCTCCGTTTTCCGCGGCTGATCGTCGGATTCGGGAATGGTGACGCGCTCCAGATGATCGTCCGCATCGACGCAGGCGGCGATGAGGTGCCAGAATCCGTTGCCCGGATCGATCCGGGAAACCTTTTCGAGCAGATCGGCGTCGAGGCTGTGCGGGTCTTCCGCGAAGCACATCGCGACGTAGCGGGATAGCCACACGGGATTGTCGGGGTCGCTCGTCCACAGCGGTCGCCAGGTAGCGGCCAGTCCTTCCGCGATGGGATCGCCATACAGCAGGAGCGTGGCGTCGTCGTCGAGGAGTGATGTTTCATGCTCGCGGTGATCCACCATCCCCATGAGCAATTCGCCGGGTGCGGACAGCCGGGCGAGCGTGAGGGACTCGCGGATGGGGATGAGCAGCCAGATCGCGGAGGCGAGGGCCGCGAGGTACAGCAGAATCCGCGCGAGGTGGATGGCGCGCGGTAGAAATGCGCGTTCGTTTTGTTTTAATCGATCGATTGAAACGGCAGGATCCGGGATGTGATCGTTGTTCTCGAGTTCTTCACGGACGAGAGCGCGCAGTTTGTCGGACTCATGGCTGGAAATTGTGCTTCCAACGAATGTTTCGATGAAAATTTCCCGTTGTTTCTCATTCGTTTCCAGTGACATGGGATTTTTTTCACGAATGATTCGGCAGAGGGGAGATACGCGCCGGATTGGCGTCAGTTCAGAGTTCGAAGGAGATGACGCGGACGATTCCGGGTGTTTCGCGCAGTTGTTTGAGGAGCGAGGCGGGTGGTTCGGCATCGACCTCGATGACGGCGACGGCGCGGGAGCGGTCCTCGGCGCGGCTGAGGGCCATGTTGGCGATATTGACGGAGGCGTCGCCGAGGGCGGTTCCGATGGTTCCGACGATGCCGGGGCGGTCGTCGTTTTCGACGAAGAGGAAGCGGCCCTTGGTGTTCGTTTCGACGTGGTGCCCGGCGATGTGGACGAGTCGCGCGGATCTGCCGAAAAAGGTGCCGGCGACGGTGTACACCTCGTCGCCCTTGATGGCGGAGACCTCGAGCAGTTCGTTGCAGTTGGTTTTGAGGGCGACGGTGGATTCGGTGATGCGGAGGCCGTGGGATTGGGCGAGGGCGTGGACGTTCACGAGATTGACGCTGGCGGCCTGGTGGGCTTCGGCGAGGTATCCCTTGAGGACGGAACGCGTGATCAGCTCGGTGTCGAGTTCGGCGACCGGGCCGAGGTAGGAGACGCGGACGGCGTCGCGCTGGGCGGGTGCGATTTTCGATAGCAACTTGCCGAGGGATTCGGCGAGGTCGAGGTAGCGTCCGACGCTTTCGAGGGTGCTGCTATCGAGGTTGGGCATGTTCACGGCGTTGCGGATTTCGCCGGTGAGGAGGAAATCGCGCACCTGCCGGGCCACCTCGATGCCGACGCTTTCCTGGGCCTCGGCGGTGGATGCGCCGAGGTGCGGGGTGAGGACGACGCGGTCGAGCCCGCGCAGCGGGAAGTCCTCCGCGGGCGGTTCGGTTTCGTAAACATCGAGGGCGATGCCGCCGAGGTGGCCGCTGTCGTAGAGTTCCCTTGCGGCCGCTTCATCGACGAGGCCTCCGCGGGCGCAGTTGACGATGATCGCGCCGGGGTTCATGAGGCCGATGCGCTCGCGGTCGAGAATGTGGCGGGTGTCGTCGGTGAGCGGGACGTGAAGCGTCACGACGTCGGCGCCGGTGAGGGCCTGCGCGGGGGTCTCGGCGAGTTCGACCTTGAGCGATTTGGCGCGGGCGTCGGTGAGGAAGGGGTCGTATGCGACGATCCTCATGCCGAAGGCCTGGGCGCGTTTGGCGAACTCGGTACCGATGCGGCCCATGCCGAGAACCGCGAGGCGCTTGCCGGAGAGTTCGACGCCGGTGAACGACTTGCGGTCGAATTTCCCGGCCGTCATGCTCGCGTGGGCCTGCGGGATGCGGCGTGCGAGCGAGAGCATGAGGGAGAACGCGTGCTCGGCGGTGGAGACGGTGTTGCCGCCCGGGGTGTTCATGACGACGACGCCGTGGTCGGTGGCGGCAGCGCGGTCGATGTTGTCCACACCCACGCCGGCGCGGCCGATAACCCTGAGGTTTTCAGCGGCGGCGAAGACCTCGGGGGTCACTTTTGTCTGGGAGCGTACGACCAGCCCGTGGTATTGGCCGATGATTTCGAGAAGTTTGTCGGGTGCGAGGCCGGTCTGGACGTCAACTTCGATGCCGTCCGCCTGCCTGAGGGCTTCGATGCCTTTTTCCGAGACGGGATCCGAGACGAGAACGCGATATGGGGTCATGTGCGTCGTTAACCAACGGCCCTCGGACTGGCAAGCGGGGATTGCCCGCATTGCCCGCTATCGCATATTTGGGTTGCGCCGCGGCCGTTCCGGGTGGACGACTAGACGGGTCCGCCGCGGACAGGATTCCCCATACCCATTGATTCCCTATTCATGAGATATCCCGCCGATGATGATCCCCAGTTTGTTTCGCACGCGCCCGGCTACTGGCCCGCGGAGGCCATGCAGAAATGGAGTGACGCGAAATGGCAGCTCCGCAACCGGGTGGACAGTCTGGCGGGGCTTGAGGAACGGATCAACCTGACCGATGAGGAGCGTGGGGGCGTGTTGCTGGCCGGGAGCAAGCTGGCGATGTCGATCACACCGCATTACTTCAATCTGATCGACCGCGACGACCCCGACTGCCCGATCCGCCGCCAGGTGATCCCGCGCATTGAGGAGGGATGGACCGCGCCGGAGGAACTCGCCGACCCCTGCGGCGAGGATTCGCACATGCCGGTGCCGGGTCTGGTTCACCGCTATCCCGACCGGGTGCTCTTTCTGGTGACCGACCGCTGCGCCTCCTATTGCCGGTATTGCACGCGCTCGCGGGTGGTTTCCGGGGTGGGGGAGCAGCAGTTGGAGACGCAGTGGGAGGCGGCCTTCGAGTATCTCGAGCGCACGCCCGCCGTCCGCGACGTGCTGCTCTCGGGCGGTGACCCGCTGTTGTTTTCCGACGCGCGGCTGGATCGTCTGCTGACACGCCTGCGCGCGATCCCACACATCCAGTTTTTGCGGATCGGCTCCCGGATTCCGATTTTCCTGCCGCAGCGGATCACTGCGGAGTTCTGCGAAATGCTGCGCAAACATCACCCGCTGTTCATTTCGATCCACGCGAACCACCCGCGCGAGCTCACCACCGAGGTGCGCGACGGGCTCGGCAGGCTGGCCGACGCAGGCGTGCCGATGGGCAACCAGAGCGTGCTGCTGCGCGGCGTGAACGACCGCGTGGAGGTGCAGAAAAACCTCGTCCACAAGCTGCTGATGTGCCGGGTGCGGCCGTATTACCTGTATCAGTGCGATTTGATCAACGGGTCGTCGCATTTGCGGACGTCGGTGGCCGAGGGGGTGTCGATCATCGAGGGGCTGCGCGGCCACACCACCGGATACGCGATCCCGCAGTTCGTGATCGACGGGCCGGGCGGCGGCGGGAAAATCCCGCTCAATCCGAATTACGTCATCGACAGCCAGCCCGGCCGGGTGACGCTGCGTAACTTTGAGGGCAAGGTATTCGAATACCCCGATCCCACGCCGATGCCGGCGGAGGCGTATGATGCGCTGCACGCGCGGGTGGATTGAGCGTCATTCCTTGTTCAAACCCGGTGTTGCGCTTTTCCGGCGAGTGCGCACACTGACGGCATGGAACTCGACATCATCGACGTTCAGATCGACCTCCGGAAGATCAAGCCGCGCGAGCTTGAGGAGGCGCTGGAGGATCCTTTCGCCGTGCGTTTGGTGCCGGACGTCGAGCGGACGGATGGCGAGTCGCGCTATTACGCGTTGGGCCGGACCGTTTCAGACCGCTACCTGTTTCTCTCGTTCTGGACCGACGGCAAGGTCACACGGGTGGTCGCGGCGCGCGATATGTCCGAATGCGAGCAACGATTCTACGACCGCAAATACGCCGAATTCAAATGAAGCCAGACTCCGCAACCCCAGAACCCGCCGCATCCCCCCCGTCCATGGAACCGGTCACCAATTGGGCCGACCTGCCCGAATTCGCGGACGAGGCCGAGGAGGTGGCCTATTGGCTCGCCCATGAACTTGATGGAAAGCTCATGGCGACGTCGGTGCGCGAGGCGGACTCACGGGAATCGACGACGATCACGCTGCGTTTCGACCCGCGGATGCTCTCGCGGATCAAGCGCATGGCCCGCTCGCGGTTCCTGAACTACCAGTCGATGATCAAGCAATGGCTCGCCGAGCGGCTTGAGGAGGAAATGCGGAAAGGGTGAGGACCATGCGCACCGCCGTCTATGCAGGTTCGTTCGATCCACCGACCAACGGCCACATCTGGATGATCGAGCGCGGGCTGGAGATGTTCGACCGGCTGATCGTCGCCATCGGCACCAATCCGGTGAAACATGAGAATTTCCCGGTGGACGACCGCCTGGAAATGTTGCGCCAGGCGATGGCCGGGCGCGACCGCCTGGAGATCGCGCATTTCGACAACCGCTATCTGGTGGATTACGCGCGGAGGACGGGTGCGGATTTCATCCTGCGCGGCATCCGCTCGCCGCACGACTACGAATACGAGCGGGTGATGCGGCACATCAACGCCGACATGGCTCCCGAGATCACCACGGTGTTCCTGATGCCGCCGCGGGATATTGCCGAGCTGTCTTCGAGCATGGTGATGGGCCTCACCGGCCCCGAGGGCTGGCGCGAAAACGTGCGCCGCTACGTTCCGCCTGCCGTCTTCCGTGCCTTGGAGGCCAGCACGGAAACGGGCGGATGATCCGCTCGGATGAACTCGAGCTGGTCCCCGGCGGAGGAGGCGGGGCGGCTTGGAGCCGGGGCGGAGCCGGCGTGGGCGGGTGCGGAGAGCACGGCTTCGATGCGGGTGAGCAGTTCAATGCCCGGGGAAATGCGGCCGTCGAGGATGGAGCGCAGGGTTTGCTCCCATCCGGCGGGGGCCACGCCGTCGCGGGCGGCGAGGACGGCGGCAACCTGGGTCATCCTGCCGCTGGCGGCGAGCTGGCGGCGGGTGCGTCGCAGCCAGGTTTCGAGATACGGGGTGGGGGAGTGTTGGCGCGGCTTCATGAGGTGAGGCGACTGACGGCTTCGGCAAGCGATTCGCAAACGTGATCCGGCCGGTGGGCGGCGAGTTCGGCGGTGGTGAATGAGCCGGTGGCCACCGCGAGGCATTGGACGCCGGCGGCCCTGGCGCAGGCGATGTCGCGCGGGGTGTCACCGATGATCCAGGTGGCGGCGGGATCGAATTGCCGCCCGTGGTGGCGGGCGGCGCGCTCGAGCGCGAGAGGGCCAAGCCGGTTGCGGTCGGCGTGATCGCAGCCGTAGGCACCGAACGGGAAGTGATGGTCGATGCCGTGGCGGCGGACCTTGATGCGGGCGCCCCGCTCGGTGTTGCCGGTGAGCAGGCCGAGCGCGGCGTGGCCGGTGGCGACGAGGGCGTCGATGAGTGCGGTGGCTCCGTCGATCAGGCCGCCGGGGTAGTCCCCGGCGTGCAAACGATGTTCAAGGTGCCGGTGGTAGGTTTCGAAGAACGAGGCGGCGAGGGCGGCGTCGCGGATGTCGCGCTGGTGGTGGGCGCAGAGTTTTTCCCACAATCCGAGATCGGTGGCTCCGGCGAGGTCGAGGGGCGGGCCGTCGTCGCCGAAGACCTCGCGGCAGGCGGCGACGATGGAGTCCATGCCGGCGCCGCGGGTATCGACCAGCGTGCCGTCGATGTCGAAGAGGCAGAGCATGGATTTCTTTTGCCGGTGCGGCGTTTCGAGCGCGTCGCGGTCCGCTCGCGCGGTTTTGATCTTCCTTCGCCGGGCGTGGCCACCCGGATGCGGCGGCTCCATGCGTTATTCCGTGGATTCGGCGGCTTTCGGCTGGTCCGAGTCTTCGTTGGTTTCCCCGTGGTGTTCGTCGTCCTCGTGGTGGTCTTCCTCATCCTCCTCGAATTCGTCCTCATCGATGAGTTCGCCGTGGAAGAGGTGGAACTTGCGCTTGCGCTGGTGCTCGGGGAGGGGCGAGAGGATCATGGCGACGGCGCGGCCGCTGAGGCGCGGCGGCTGGTCCACCTGGGCCATCGTCTTGAGGTCGTCGATGATGCGGTTGAGGGCGACGAAGCCGAGATCCTTGTGGGCGTTCTCGCGACCTCGGAACTGGAGGACGAAGCGCACCTTGTGGTTGTGCTCGAGGAAGCCCTCGGCGCGGCCGAGCTTGATGTTGTAGTCGTGCTCGCCGGTGCCGACGCGGAACTTGATCTCCTTCATCTTGGTGGAGGTCTTCGACTTCTGCTTCTTGAGTTTCG
>SLAV01000112.1 GCA_007126655.1 Haloferula sp.
AACCACAGATTACACGGATTTCACAGATTGAATTTCAAATAGAAGATTGTTTTGGAGCATCATTTGGCTGCCCGGCATCAAAAATCTGAGTAATCTGAGTAATCTGTGGTTTAAAATACCGTTTTGTATGGGACCCGACCTCAAATGTCGGTACCCTGGGCGGCGGGCGGTTCCTGAGTGGCATCAGGCTCGGGACCGGTTTGAGGACCGGCGGGCGGAGCGGACCCGGCGGGCGACTTCCACACCCGGTATCCGATCCAGGCCGCGATGGAGAGGTATGCGGCGGCGCAGATGAACATCACGGCCGCCATCTGGCCGTTCGGATTGTCCAGCAGCCCGAAGCCGAGCACGGGGAACACCACGAAAAACAGATAACAGATGGTCTGGTGCGTGTCGGTGACGGTGCCGACCGTGAGCAGGACGATACCAAGCGCAAGTGACGCCCACAGGCCGGTGAGGTAGAGACTCGCCGGATCGGGGTCGTGCGGGCGGATCAGGGCGACCCAAAGCGCGGGTTGGGCGATCATCAAAAGGCACACGCCCACCACCTGCATCAAACCGGCGTGGGTTTCCCGGTCGTAACTGGCCATGTGACCGGATGCGGCCGCAATGCCAATGCCCCACAGCGCGCAGGCTCCCAGCACCATCAGCCCGAACACCGCGCCGGACGGCCAACCGGGTCGCAGTGTCCACAGGCTGATCCCCTTCATGCGGCCCATGTAGCGCGGGTTTTCCGAAAGCGCGTCGGCCAGGGTCACTCCGCTGATCACGGCGAGTGAGAGATAGACGGGAAACCGCAACAACAAATCCGGCACGGCGAACACCGCGGGGATGACGAGCAGCGCCGTGAGCGCGATCAACCGCTTGCGAGTGCTGCGGTTTTCCGCAGGCGGCGCGATCCGCGTGGCCGCAAACTCCAAGGCGGCATGGGTGATGAAGGCAACGAGCAGCACCCCGCCGATAAGATAAAGCACGGTGTCCGACGTGCTCGGGAGGACGCCCATCCCGAGGGGACCTCCCCCCACGCTGGAATACGCGAAGTAGAAGCCGCCGGATTGCAACAAGACCAGAAACCCGATCCCCCCGATGATCGCGAAAATCACGCGCAGGATGATGGATTTCACCGCGGAGAGTGCCACGCCCGCCGCGCACATCATCCCGCCGAGAAGGAACAGGGCGGCGAGGGAACCGAGTTCCCCCAGCAGGTTCATGCCGCCGAGGAAATACCGCATCAACAGGTAGGGCAGGATCGCCACGAAGATCAATCCGGACTGGGTGACGAGTGACATCCATTTCCCGAAGACGACGCGCCAGGCGTCGAGCCGGGTGAGGAGCAGCAGGTCGATCGTGCTGTCGCGGCGTTCGCTGGACAACGCGTTGAGCGCGCGCAGCGGCTGGATGACCAGGACCGAGAGGGCGAAAAGGGCAAAGAAAAACCCGCTGATCACGCCGCCCATTTGCACCCGGTTTTGCAGCGGCGCGGATGACACGGAGAACAACGCGCTGATGACGGCCAGCGCGAGTATGCTCTGCAGGAACAGGAAGAGGATCACGAACGAAGGCTGGCGCAGGCCCTGGCGCAGCTCCTTGACGACGATGGGCGACAGCCGGTCGGGGAAATCATTGAGCGCATCGATCGGATCGGGCGGGGGCGCGGCGGCGGGATTGGCGGAGTTCATCAGGCGGTGGGCATGGGTGGCGGCGTCGCCGCCGCGGCGGCGGGCGCGGGTGGTTCGATATCGAGTTCGCGCATCATGTGGATGAAGGCGTCTTCCAGATTCTGTTGTTCGCGGTGGAACTCGACGGGCCGCAACCCGTCGCGGACGAGCCGCGCGAGCATGTTCGCGGCGTCTTCGGGCGTGGCGCCGTCGAACTCGATGCGGCCGCCGGCGGCCAGTTCCTCGACAAGCTCGACATCCGGCTGCATTGAGGACCATTCGGCGAGCGCGCGCGCGCCGGGCGCGCATTCCAGCAGGTAGCGCATGCGGCCGGCCTGGTGGCCGCGCCGCTTGAGCGTGTCCGCGTCGCCCTGGTGGACGACGCGCCCCTGGTGGATGAAGACCAGGTTCCGGCACATCTCGCCGAGTTCGGAGAGGATGTGGGACGAGATGAGGATCGTCTTGCCCTCGGCGGCGAGGAGGCGGACGAGGTGCTTGAACTCGACGCGCGCCCGCGGGTCGAGCCCGGCGGCGGGTTCGTCGAGGATCAGCACGTCGGGATCGTGGATCAGCGCGCGGCCGAGGCAGAGCCGCTGGGTCTGCCCTTTCGAGAGCTTGGCGGCGGGTTGTTCGAGGATCGACATGAGGTCGGTGAATTCCATCACCTCGCGCAGCCGCGACCGGCGTTCCGCGCCGGTGAAGCCGAGGGCGCGGGCGTGGAAGTCCATGAACTCGAGCACGCTCATGTGGGGGTAAACCATGAAGTGGTCGGGCATCCAGCCGAGGCGGTGGCGGACTTTCGCGGGTTCCTCCACGACGTTCACGCAGCCGATCTCGGCGGTGCCGGAGGTGGGCGTGTCGAGGGTGGCGAGGATGCGCATGGTGGTGGTTTTTCCCGCGCCGTTCGCGCCGATGAACCCGCAGACCTGGCCGGCCGGGATTTCGAAGCTGAGGCCGTCCACCGCGCGCAGTTTTCCGAAGTTGCGGTGGAGATCGTGGATGCGGATGCCGGATTGCATGGGAGTGGGCGGGGGCGGGCGGTTGATGGATCGGCGGGGAAAAAGGTTGGCTCAGGGGGTGGCGAGCAGGCCGGTGACGACGCCGGTGTCGCTCCAGCGGATCGAGCGCAGGGATTCGATGGCACTCGGCGAATCGGTGAACGCAATGTAGTGACCCGGCCTGCGGGCCATGGCGTGGATCCCCTCGGAGTGCGGGTATTTTTCGGTGATTTCCTCGATCCTGGCGAGCGCCACCTCGGCATCGACCGGCTCCAGCTCGGTGCGCTCACCCTGTTTCATGGAGGCGGCATGCCACCAGGTGCCGTCCTCGCCCAGGGCGTACACGTCGCGCAGCGGGAAATCGAACGTCGCCACCGCGTGCGGTGCGCCGCCGCCCGGCTGCCATTCGATGCGTCCCCGACCGGGGCGCGCCGCCTGGAGAAAGTGGGTCTGGTTGGCGCGGCTGGTGAACCATCCGCCGCCGGCCTCGAGCCGGTCGCCGGCGACGCGCAGCGACACCGTGCTGCCGGGCGGCGAGATCGGCGCGATGTATGCGGCATCCGGCACGGTGAATGCGGTGCGTGCGAGCGCGCCGCAGCGGCTGGCCTGCCATTGAGTGATGAACTCGCGGTTTTCCGCGCCGGGCCGGCTTTCGATCCAGACGAACCGCTCGCCCCTGCCGCCCACGCCGTCGCCCAGCGCCACCGCGAGGGCCAGCAGGACGCAGGCCGCAAGCGAGATCGCCGGGATGGTGCGGAACAGAAGATGCCGCCTGCGCGACGGCGCGAGGACGAACAGGTTCACCGGCGTGATCATGATGAAAAACACGACCAGCACCGCCACCATGGGCCAGATCACGAAGCGGTCCGTCAACAGATCCTTCCCACGCTCCCCCAGCCATGGCTGGATCGTGTGCAGGCCGAGCCGCATTGCGGCGAAGGACGGTGTGTGGTTGGCGTCCGCCGCGGCAACCGCGGGGAGGTCCCTCATTCGAGGCCTGTTGCCGTCCCCATCCGGCGGCGGGTGGACGCCGCCGAGTCCGCGCCGCGGCGAGCCGGGCACGTCCGGAGCCGGAGCGTCGCGGGGCATGCCGCCGATGAACTGCAGGTGCCCGCCCATCCGCGCCCAATCGCCGACGGCGGTTCTAACAGATGGCGACATTTCGTGCCAGTCCTCCGGGCGCAGCACGAGGGTCGAGAACGCGCTGAAGCCGCGCCAGTCGCGTGCGGCGGCGTTCGGGTCGAGCCTGCCGTGGAAATCCTCCGTGACATGCGGGGCATCCCGCAGCGCGTCCGCCGCCTCGTTCGTCAGCAGGGCGGGAGACGTGACGCGGCCGCTGGAACTGCTGGACCGGCTGGAGGGCGACCAGTTGCGGGTGTCGCCCTGCGGAGTCGTCACGACCACCTGGAGCCGGGACCATCTCGATTGCTCCTCATACCGGCCGATGGCGACCAGCAGGTTGCGTTCGACGGTGCGCCCCGGCTCGACGACGATCCGTTCGACGTGCCCCGACGGGTTCAGCGAGAGGCCGTCCTGATTGTAAACCTGCTCGCGAATCCGGACCTGCCAGGCCACCGGTCGGGAGCCGCCGTTCACGGCCGTCAGCCGCACCGGGTGGAAGGCGTATCTCGTCTGGACGCCGTTGGGGAACTCGATGCCCAGCTCGTGGTTGCCCTCGTTCATGGTTGTGGACACGGAGGCGGGCGCGTGGAGGGTGAAGAAGCCGAGCCAGAGGCACGCGGCGGCGAGCAGGCGGAGGACCGAGCCGGGCGGGCGGGACGCCCGCGCTCCATTTGCGGCGGGAATGCGGAGGAGCGGAAGATGGAGGGAACCGTTCATGGTGGTGAAAAAAAGCTCAGCCCGCGGTTTCGGCGAGGGTGCGTGGCAGCGGTTCGGCGGATTCGGGGCGCACCTCGGCGAGCAGCGCGGTGACGACGTCGTCGGGGGTGACGCCCTCGACCTTCGCCTGGTAGTCGAGCAGCACGCGGTGGCGCAGCACGGCGTGGGCGAGCGCGGCGACGTCCTCGAACGAAGCGTGGTGCCTGCCGCCGATCACCGCCCTCGCCTTGGCGGCGGCGGCCAGCGAGAGCGCGGCGCGCGGGCTGGCTCCGAAACGCACCCGCTCCGCCGCCCGGCTCGCGCCGGGGTGCGTGGCGTCCACCATGCGGCCGATGAATTCCGCGACGGCCCCGGGCAGATAGATCCGGCGCACGAGGGTGGTGAGGTTGGCGAGTTCCCCGGCGTCCATCACGTGCGGCACGTCGGGCACCTGGCCGAGTTCGCGGTTTTCGACGATGCGCCGCAGCACGCCGGCGTCGCCGCGTTTCACTTCGAGCTTGAAGAGGAACCGGTCGAGCTGCGCCTCGGGCAGTGGGTAGGTGCCCTCCAGCTCGATCGGGTTCTGGGTGGCCATGACGAAAAACGGGTCCGGCAGCGGGTGGGTGGTCCCGAGCACGGTGACCTGGCGCTCCTGCATCGCCTCCAGCAGGGCGGACTGGGTTTTCGGGCTGGCGCGGTTGATTTCATCGGCGAGCACCAGGTTCGCGAAGAGCGGGCCGGGCTGGAACACGAACTCGCGGCGGCCGCCGTTTTCCTGGAGCACCGGGTTGCCGGTGATGTCGCCGGGGAGCAGGTCCGGCGTGAACTGGACGCGACGCGAGGCCAGCCCGAGCGCCGCGGCAAGGCCCTTGACCAGCTCGGTTTTCCCAAGCCCCGGCTGGCCCTCCAGCAGCACGTGGCCGCGCGCCAGCAGGCCGGTGACGAGCAGCTCCACCAGCTCCTCCTGGCCGAAGAGGACGGCGTTCAGCGCGTCGGCGAGCGAGCGGACGCGGGCGGAGGCTTGTTCGAGGACTTCGGCGTCCGGCGGGGTGTTCTGGCTCATGGACGCGTGTTTCTAGCAGGCGCGGGCGGGATGGCAACGAGCATTCGGGAAATCACTCGAAAAACCGCCGGAGCGCCTCCTGTTCGGCGGGGTGCAATTGGTCGCTCCAGACGGCTCCGCCGCCGTCGCCGGGCCGCGCCGGGGCGCCGCCGGCGCGCAGCGCGGGGGATTCGGATTCGTCGATGTCGTGGGTGGCGGCGGTTTCACCGAGGCGGTCGCCGGGTGCGGCGCGGGAAAGATCGCCCGGCGGCAGTTGCTCGCGGCGGTCGGCGTCGGGGCCGTCCCGGTCGTCGCCCAGGACCGGACCGCCTTCGCCGGGGCCGTCGGATGGGACGCCGGTGGCGTCGTCGCCGCCATCGGCGAGGAGGAGCATCATGCCGTCGCCCTCGCCGTCGCCCTCGCAATCCCCGTCGCAAGCGCCTTGCCACTCCTCCAGGTCGGGCAGCAGTTCGCGCATTTCGGCGAGGCGTCGGGCGTTTTCGCGCAGGCGGTCCATCAATTCGCGGAGCTGGTCGGGGTCGAGGTGGTCGAGGTCGATGCCGTTTTCACCGGCCAGTTCGGCGAGCCGCTCCATCATCGCCTCGTCGGGCCGCAGCGCGCCCGCGCGCAGGTCGTTAAGCATGTCGTTCAAGGCGGAGGACCCGGCGGGGGAGCCGCCGTCCGCACCCTGCGAGTCTTGCTCCGCCGCCACGCGCAGTTCGCGCGCGACGTCCCGCATCTTCGACTCGAGCGCCGCCATTTCGCGCTGGTGGGAAAGCATCAGGCGGTCGCCCGCCTCGATCGACGAATGCCGGAACCACTCGCCCTGCGGGCGCTCGCGCAACGCCTCGATGGCCTCGAGCGTTTCGCTTGCCGACGATTCGTCCACCACGCGCTCTTCCACCAGCGCGCGCAGGTCGGCCTCGATGGCGTTCCACGCCGCGGGTTCCGCGGGCGGCGGG
>SLAV01000090.1 GCA_007126655.1 Haloferula sp.
CCCGGCCCGCGCCCGGTGGATTTTTCCATGCGCATCGCCGTCGATTTTCTTGCTTGTGTGGAGGAACGG
Source organism: Haloferula sp. (assembly GCA_007126655.1). Classification (GTDB taxonomy): domain Bacteria; phylum Verrucomicrobiota; class Verrucomicrobiia; order Verrucomicrobiales; family Akkermansiaceae; genus Luteolibacter. The sequence continues at coordinate 70 of SLAV01000090.1, forward strand.
ATTATGTCGTGATCCGCATAAAGCCGCTTGCCTCCATTGTATCGATCATGAGCCAGGAAACACAGACACTCGACGAAAAAGCACTTCGCGGTAAAATCCGGAGTGATCCCTCCGATTGGGAGGTGCGCCGGGAGTTGGCCCATGTGCTTTACGACAAGCAGGAGTTCGACGAGGCGGCGGACGTCATCTGGGAGGCGGATGAGATTCCCAGCACGGATATCGATCTTGCCTACGCCGCGCGCGTTCTTGCCAAGGCTCGCCCGCGCAAGGCGATCCGGCTGCTGACCGCGGTGCTCGAGCAGAACAAGGGCAAGGCGGTGCAGAACATGGGCATGGCCAACGCGCTGCTCCACCACGGCATGGTCCTCCAGGCGGTGCGTTTCTACGGAGCGGCGCTTGAGGCCGATCCGTCGCTGGCCAACCCGGATCTCGAACACTTCGCGCTGTGGACAGACGACGAGTTGACCCTGTGGGGCGAGTTCGAGAACCGCCGGCCGAAGCTCGGCGACCTGCCGTGGATGATCCGCGACCAGAAGGAGGCGCGCGAGCTTTCGACGAAACTCTCGCAGCACACGACGCCGGTCTCGCTGCCCAGGCTGCGTGCCGCTGCCGGCGAGGATCTCCGGCACCAGATTTACCAGCAACAGCCGGTGAAGAACGGGAAAATCACCCCCCCTCCCGCTGTTACGATCCCGATCGACCGGGTGGATCCGAAGCACCGGCGATTCGATCAGAAGGTCGGTGCCGAAACCGCAAGCGGGCATGCGCCCGTGCCGGATCCGCTCAGGGACTCCAGCGCACCTGCTCCTGTTCCGGATGAGGCGGTTCTTAAGTCGGCCGCCGCGAAAAAGCCCAGCATCGTATTGCCGCCACGTCCGCAGCATGCCTCTTTCGGTTCCTCGCCATCAGAAGATCAAAACGAGTTGCCCTCTGACCAACTCAAGCACAAAAAATCGGTCACACCCATTCAGTTCCCGCCACCATTTCGCAAGACCGTCGAATGGAACGATTGATCAGAGCCCGGTGCCCGCGTCCGTGGTGCGGCCTGCCCTCCGCGAAATTTGCGTTTGAACGGATGCCGTGATGGTGCGATGGATGGCGATCATGAAATCATGGCGTTGTTCCCTCCCGCTCGCGTTGCTCATCGGCACATCCCCGCTCTCTCCGGCCTTGCCAACCGTGGCGCTCGGAGATTCGCTGACCTTCGCATACGAGGCTTCCTTCGGTTTTGAAATCAATATCCCGTTCCAAGGTTCGATTGGCGACGGCTTCGGCCCCGAGGTCCGGAACTGGATGGAAATCCTGCGGGACCCGGCCTACCGCGGCGACCGGTTTGATTTCGGAGACCGGGATGAAATCAACATCAGCATTCCGTTTCTTCTCAACGAGACACTGCTTTTCCGCCACGGATTCAACTGGTCGATTCCGGGCCTCCGGGTCGGCGAGCTGCGTGCGTTCATGGAGGGGGATTTCACTTTCGAGGATCTGTTGAGTTCGGTCCCGGAATTCGCCACCCTGATTGAATTTTCCGATCTCGATCCCGAAACGGCGTTCGATCTCGCCGACCTGGAGGACCAGATCCGCGACAGCGCCGGGCGGCTGGTATTCTTCATCGGCGGCAATGATTTGCGGGGCGCATACGGGGCGATCTACGGGGGTGGGGATCCGGAGGATTTCATCTCGGGATACATCGCCGATGCCTCGGCGATCCTCGAGCGCGTGCAAGAACTCAATCCGTCGCTGCCGGTGGTGGTCGTCAATGTTCCCCATATCGGCATCACGCCGGACGTCAAGAGCGTGTTCCCCACCGACGAAGTCGCCACCGGCCGGGTCACGGCCGCGGTGCGCGAACTGAACCGGCGGCTCGAAGGGCTGGCAGACGAGCTGGGCTACGGCTACGCCGACGTGTTCACGCCGACCCTGCCGTTGCTCGGGGACGCGCCCTATTCCATCCAGGGCATTGCTTTTGCCAACGAAGGCTCCGTTAGCGGTGATCTCGACTTTATCTGGCTCAACGGCGAGATCAGCGCGAATTTCCACCCGAATACCCACGGACAGGCTGTAATTGCGAACGCCGTGATCGATGCCTTCAACGCACGATACGACACCGGTATCGCACCGCTCACCGCCACGGAAATCCTCGGTGGACTGCTCGGCAGGAGCGCTGCCGAAATTGACATGCCATTCGGGAACTGGGCGGCCTCATACGGACTGCCGGGCCTATCTCCGGATGAGGATGCGGATGGCGACGGGATTCCGGCCGGTGTGGAATTCGCTCTCGGGCTGAGTCCGATCCTGCGCGACGGGCAACGGTTGCGGAGCGGGATCCGCGAGACCGACGACGGGACGGTGCTGGAAATCGCGTATCCGGTGAGGCTCCCCGGATCGGCCCGGGTTTCCGTGTCACCTGTGTCGGCTACGGATCCGACTGATGAATTCACACCGATTACCCCCACCCCGGAGCCCGGGGCCGATGGTCTGGCAAGGGGCGGCCTGCAAGTGGAGCCGGGAGGCAGGGGGTTCCTGCGGCTGAAGGTCGATGTCGGGCCTTAGCACTCAGTTGCCGGTTACGACCCGGGATTGACATCGCGGACGCAGCGAAAGCCGGTATGGTTGCTCGGCGAGCCTTCTTCCAGCGAATGGCGGGCCGCCGGGCGATAGCGCATGCAATAGGAGATGTGGCACAGGAATGACCCGCCTTTGGTGACGTGGTGGACGGAGCCCTCGCCGCGCAGACCGGTCGTGCGGTCCACCCAGGTTTCCGGGCCGGTCGGTTCGTTGCCGGTGCACATGGCGGGGAAATCCGGGTCGTAATAATCCGAGCAGATTTCCCAGACGTTGCCCGCCATGTCGTAGAGGCCGTATCCATTGGGCGGGAACGAGCGGACGGGCGCGGTTGCCTTGAAACCGTCGGCGGCGGTGTTGTGGTTTGGAAATTCGCCCTGGAAGGTGTTGGCCATCCACTTGCCGCCGGGCCGCATTTCGTCGCCCCAGTTGAAAACCCTGCCGGAGAGGCCGCCGCGTGCGGCGAACTCCCACTCCGCCTCCGTCGGCAGGCGTTTGCCGGCCCATTCGGCGTAGGCGACCGCGTCCTCGTGGGTGACGCAGACGACCGGGTGGTCGCCAAGGCCCTCGATGGACGATCCCTCGCCGGTTGGCTGCCGCCAGTTCGCGTCGGGATCCCAGCGCCACCAGGCCCTGTAGGCGCCGGGCGCGTTCGGGTCGCCGTGGAATTCCTCTGGCTCGGTGAACACCACGCTGCCCTGGCGGAACGGCTCGGGAGGCAGGTGGGGACGGGCCTCGGGCGGGAAATCATCCGGCGACCCCTCGCGCTCGGCGAAGGTGATGTAGCCGGTGGCCTCGACGAACTCGGCGAACCGGTCGTTGGTGACTTCCGTCTCATCGATCCAGAACGGCCCGACGGTGACGGTGCGGGCGGGGGCCTCCTCGGGGAAGAATTTCGGGCCGTATGGCGTGCTGAAGCGGCCTTCGGAGCCCATGCGGAAGGTGCCGCCGGGGACGAGGACCATGCCGTCTTTGCGGGGGAGGCCGGGGTCGTTGGCGTCGGTGGTCGCGCCATTGTCGCCGCAACCGGTGAGGGCGGCGATGGCCAGGATGGGAATGAGGTGGTGGAAACGGATCGTCATTTGGCTTTTCAGGGGAGAGGGTAGCGCGGCATGGTGGCAAAGTCATGAGCAAATTCCGACCGTGCATCGACCTGCATCAAGGCGTGGTGAAACAAATCGTGGGCGGCAGCCTGCGGGGAGACCGGCCAAAGGCCATCGCGGTCGGCTTTGTGCGGCTTTTTGACTCCCCGTCCACTTGGAAGGACCAATCGATTTCCCCATGAAAAATCCCACCATCATATCCGCGCTTTTCACAATCCTCTCAATTAGTCGAGGCATGGAGCAATATCGATTTCAACCATTTCAGCGGATTTTCAAAATACCGGGTCAAAAGCCAAACATGAAATACATCAAACAGATTGCCCCAATCGCCTGTGCCGTGGCCGCAGTGGCCCCTTCGTTCATGCCGACGACACCACGCCGCCAGCGCGCAACGTGGTCTTCATCCTCGCCGACGATCTGGCCATTGGCGAGGTGGGGGCCTACGGGCAGCACAAGATTAAAACGCCGAATATTGACCGGCTCGCTGCCGAGGGAGTGCGTTTCACCCAACATTACAGCGGTGCACCGGTGTGCGCCCCGGCGCGCTGTGTGCTGATGACGGGACACCACAGTGGCCGTGCCGAAATCCGCGGCAACCGCCAGGCTGCGTTATCCTTTCCGGAGTTTGATGAGGGGCAGCATCCGATCTCGGCCGATTCGCTGACCATGGCCAGGGTGTTCCAGGAGGCTGGCTTCGCCACCGGTGCCTATGGCAAGTGGGGGCTCGGCCCGCATGGATCCACCGGCGACCCACACCGCCAGGGTTTCGACCACTTTTTTGGCTACAATTGCCAGGCGGTTGCCCATTCCTTTTACCCGCCGCATCTGTGGGACGATGGCGAGAAGACCATCATCAACGAGAATCCCATCCCCGGCCACGCCCGGCAGCCCGAGGGTGAGGTGCGCATGGAGGACTGGATCGGCGAGACTTACGCCCCCGACCTAATGATCCGCGAGGCGGTGGCATTCATCGAACGCTACCAAGACCAGCGCTTCTTCCTCTATCTGCCGTTCATCGAACCCCACGTCGCCATCCATCCCCCGGTGGAGCGTGTCGAGGTTTTTCCGGATTGGTGGGACGCGCGAACCTACCGTGGCGAGTCAGCCTACCTGCCACACCCGCGTCCACGCGCCGGCTACGCCGCCATGATCACCGACCTCGACAACCATGTCGGAGCCGTGCTGGAGGCTCTGGAGGAGGCCGGGATCCTCAATGATACCCTTATCGTGTTCTCTTCCGACAACGGGCCCACTCACCCGGGGCGGGGCGATTCGCACTTTCACATTGGCGGCGCCGATCCCGAATACTTTAACTCAAACCTCGATTTCCGCGGCTGGAAAGGGAGTCTTTATGAGGGCGGTCTGCGGGTGCCCACCATCGTCCGTTGGCACGGACATATCGAGCCGGGCGGCGTCACCTCTTTCCCCAGCTACTTCCCCGATTGGTTTCCGACGCTGACCCGCGCCGCCGGCATCGAAAATCCAGAGGGCCTTGACGGAATCGACATCATGCCGGTCCTCACCCGGGCGGAGCAAACACCCGAGCGCAATCCCATGATCTGGGTCTATCCCGAATACGGCGGACAAATTGCCGTGCGCTTGGGCGACTACAAGGTGCTGCGCCTCGAGATTCTCACACCGGCAGATCCCGATCCTTGGGAAGTTTACCACATCCCCAACGATCCCCAGGAACTCGTCAATCTGGCTGACGAAAAATCCGATCTGATCGGCGAGGCAGTCGAACTCCTGCGCCGCGAGTGGACCGAGAGTGAGCTGTTCCCCATGGACCAGGACAAGGCGCTTGCGCGGTGAGAGCCAACAGACAACACCGACGGCGAAGGCTGATTCAGACATCAGTTGCGGAGGTGGAAATGGATCAATCAACGTCATCTCAAGAAGCTCGGCGTGGAACGCATCGTCATGCACTTCATCAATTATGAATGGCTATTTATCGATCAGCACACACGAGTGAGGTGTGGTGACGGGAGATCGTCGTTGATCGTGGGTGGATGGAATCGATGCGTCATTTGGCTTTTCAGTTGGGTGGGGGACGCGGCAAGGTGGCAAAGTCATGAGCAAATTCCGACCGTGCATCGACCTGCATCAAGGCGTGGTGAAACAAATCGTCGGCGGCAGCCTGCGCGACAACGGCGCGGGGCCGCGTGAGAACTACGTTTCCGAACATCGGCCGGCGTGGTTCGCCGGGATGTTCCGGCGCGACGGACTCGTTGGCGGGCACGTCATCAAGCTCGGGCCGGGCAACGCCGCCGCCGCCCGCGAGGCGCTGGCGGCCTGGCCCGGCGGCATGCAGGTCGGCGGCGGCATTACCGCGCACAACGCCGCGGAGTGGATCGACGCCGGGGCCAGCCATGTGATCGTGACGTCCGCGCTGTTCGATGCGGCCGGGCACCTGCAACCCGGCGCGCTCGACGCGCTCGTCCGCGAGGTCGGCCGCGAGCGGGTGGTGATCGACCTTTCCTGCCGCCGCGACGGCGACGGCTGGGTGGTGGCGATGAACCGCTGGCAGACGCCGACGGAAGTCCGCGTCGATCACGCCACGCTCGACCGCTTCGCGCCCCACTGCGCCGAATTCCTGATCCACGCGGCCGACGTCGAGGGCCTCTGCGGCGGGATCGACGCGGAACTCGTCGCGCTGTTGGGCGGCTGGGGGAAACTCCCCGTCACCTACGCCGGC
>SLAV01000192.1 GCA_007126655.1 Haloferula sp.
GGCCATGGGGTGCGGCGGCGTTGCCGCCGAAGTCGTTCGGGCCACCGGCTCCCGGGTGGACGCCCATGTCGAGCCGGTATTCGTCGATGCCGCGGGAGAGCAGGGCAACCTGAAGTTCGGCGGTGGAGCGGGCCTGACGATCCGCCACGAAGCCCATGCCCCCGACGATGACGCCGGCGAGGATCATCATGATGGTGATGGTGACGAGGATTTCGATGAGGGTGAACCCCTGCTTGTTCCTGCTGAATGTGGTTTTCATGATCCTGGTGGAGTCTTATGGATTCAATGACGAGGGCTACATACTACCCATCGTCGATATCATCCTAATCAGGGGTAGGAACAATGCAAATACAACCGAGCCCACGACAAGGGCGAGGATGACGATCATGATCGGCTCGAGGATGGAGGTGAGCGCGGTGACGGCGTTGTCAACCTCATCGTCATAGACGTCGGCCACCTTGAGCAGCATTTCGGGGAGCTGGCCGGTTTCCTCACCGACATCGACCATCGAGATGACCATGCTGGGGAAGACTCCGGAGGCCTGGAGCGGGGTGACGATGGATTCACCCTCCTTGACGGCCTCGTGGACCTTCTCGATGGCTTTCGAAATGACGACGTTGCCCGCGGTATCGCGGGTGATATTGAGGGCTTGGAGGATCGGCACACCCGAGGTTACGAGGGTGCCGAGGGTGCGCGAGAATCTGGAGACGGAAGATTTCCGCTGGATGTCGCCGAAGATGGGCATGCGGAGCTTCGCGGTGTCGATGACCTTGCGGCCCGGCTTGGTGCGGCCCCAGAGGTTGAAGAGGATGATCAGGACGCCGATGACGAGGAAGATGTAAACGACGTTGGGAAAGAAGTAGGGATTGCGGATCATGAAGTCGGACAGGCCGAAGACGATTTGTGAGATCATGGGCAGCTCCTCGTCGGTTTCCTGGAACATTTCCTCGAAGCGCGGAACGATGAAGATCATCAGGAAGACGAGGATGGCGACGGCGATGAACATCACGATCACCGGATAGACCATGGCCGAGACGATCTTGTTCTTCAGTTTCTGGGCTTTTTCCTGATATTCGGCGAGGCGGTTGAGGACGATCTCGAGCACACCGCCGAGTTCGCCGGCCTTCACCATGTTGACGTAGAGCTTGTTGAAGACCTTCGGATGGGTGGCCAGCGATTCGGAGAAGGTGGAGCCGCCCTGGACGGAGTCGGCGAGATTGCCGATGGTGGATTTGAGAAGCGGGTTGGGTTCCTGCTTGGTAAGCACGGTGAGGCTGCGGAGCAGTGGCAGGCCGGAGTCGATGAGGGTGGCCAACTGGCGCGTGAAGATCATCAGGTTCTTCGGTTTCACGCGGCTGCCGCCGAAGGATATGGACTTCTTCGAGCCACTTTTCTTGCGGGCCTTTTTGGGGGCCTTGGCTTTTTTGCCGCCTCCCTTGCCCTCCTCCTCGATGGAGGTGGGGTAGTATCCCTGGGAGCGAAGCTGCTGGGTTGCCTCGTCCTTGTTGTTGGCGCTGAGGACTCCGGAGGTTTGTTCCCCCTTGGCATCGAGGGCGGTGTATTGGAAGTTCGGCATGACTTGGTGTTTTTTTAGGAGATGGAATGCCGGGATGGGAAGCCCGGAATTGTGAAATCGGAATGGGACAAAGCGATTCTCAGGTGTATTTGAGGACTTCCTCGATGGTTGTGTTGCCCTGGTAGATGTTGCGCAGGCCGTCCTCCCGCAGGGTGTTCATGCCGAGTTCGATGGCCTTTTGTTTGATGACGACGGTTGGAGCGCGCTCGGTAATCAGGTCCCGGATAGGATCAGAGATATTGAGCAGTTCGTAGAGGCCGCGTCTCCCTCTGTAGCCCGTTTGCCCGCAAATGTCGCAGCCGGCTCCGGTAAAGAACGACTTGTCGCCGAGTTCGTGGGGGGCGATGCCGAGTTGGCTGAGGATCGCCTCGCTTGGCTCGTAGTTGGATTTGCAGTCCTTGCAGATGGTCCGGAGCAACCGCTGGGCGAGCACGCCTTCGAGGGAGGCGGAGACGAGGAACGGCTCGCATCCCATGTCCACGAGTCGGGTGACTGCTCCGGGGGCGTCGTTGGTGTGGAGGGTGGAGAGCACGAGGTGGCCGGTGAGGGCTGCCTGGATGGCGATGGTGGCGGTATCCTTGTCGCGCATCTCACCGATCATGATGCGGTCCGGGTCCTGGCGGAGGAAGGCGCGGAGAATGCGCGGGAAATCGAGACCGATGCCCTCGTTGATGGGGATCTGGATGATGCCGTCGATGTCGTATTCGACGGGGTCCTCTGCTGTGAGGAGTTTCGAGTCGATGGTGTTGATGCGCTGGAGGGCGGCGTAGAGGGTGGTCGTCTTGCCCGCACCGGTGGGGCCGGTAACGATGAAGATGCCGTTGGGTTTCTCGATGGTGTCCTTGATGTATTCGTAGATGTGTTCGGGCAGGCCGAGGTTCTCGAGGGTGAGGTTCACCGAGGAGCGGTCGAGCACGCGGAGGACGACGGATTCGCCGTGGTGGGTGGGCAGGGTTGAGACGCGCATGTCCACCTGTTTCTCGCCGACCTGCTTGACGATGCGGCCGTCCTGCGGGACACGCTTCTCGGCGATGTTCATGTTGGACATGACCTTGACGCGCGAGATGATGGGCAGGGCGAGGTGGACGGGGGGCGGCGCCATTTCATAGAGCGCGCCATCGACGCGGTAGCGGATTTTGAAATCCGCCTCGAATGGTTCGAAATGGATGTCGGAAGCGCGCTCCTTGATGGCTTGATAGAGCACGAGATCGACGTAGCGGATGATTGGCGCGGAATTGGCCTCGGACTCGAGGTCGGCCTCGTCGAGGCTTTCGCCGCTGGCTTCGAGCTGGCCCAGGATGTCCTCCATGGCCTTGGCTTCGCCGCCGTAGCATTCATTGATTTTCTGTTCGACGAGGTAATCGGGCGCGACCACGACGGTGATTTCGCGGTCGAGGGCGAATCGCAGGTCCTCGACGGTCTGCGGGTCAAGCGGGTCGACCAAGGCAACATGGAGGCCGGTGTCGTCAAAGCTGACGGGCAGTGCTCCGTGGAGGCGGGCAGTGCCGGCGGGGATGAGCTGGAGAACAGCCTCGGGGGGCGTCCAGCCGTGGAGATCCACCATGTCGGCTCCGAGCTCGGATGCGACGAGAGGCCAGACATCGTCGCGTTGCTGGATGATCTGGTAGTCGGCGAGCAGCTCGGCCATTTCCTTGCCGCTGTGGGAGATTTCCGCAAGGATGTCCTGGGCGAGGGATTGGTCGATCAATCCGCGGGTTTTGAGGAGTTCCAGGATTTGGTTGTTATCCATGGTGGAGGTTTTTTGGAAGGTCGTTCGGGATGGCGGGTTCGGGCGGATCAGTTGGCGTCCGACATGGTGACATGGACGACTTCGGAGGCGGAGGTGACGCCCGCGAGCACCTTGCGGATACCATCCTCGCGCAGCGTGCGCATGCCGAGTTCGCGCGCGCGGCGGCGGAGCTGGGTGGTGGTGAGGTTGGTGTTGATCATCTGGCGCACTTCGTCATCAATCATGAAGAGTTCGAAGATGCCCATACGCCCGCGGTATCCCGCGCCGCGGCATTTCTCGCATCCATCGGGGCCATAGATCTCGGCTTCGGCCATGCGCGAGGCGTCGAGTGACAGGGCGCGGAGTTCCTTTGAGGTGAGTTCGGTCGGGGTTTTGCAGATCGGGCAGAGTTTGCGGACGAGGCGCTGGGCGAGCACGGCGCGAACGGCTGATGCGATGAGAAACGGTTTGACGCCGATATCCGAGAGGCGGGCGACGGCGGACGGGGCGTCGTTGGTGTGGAGGGTGGAGAAGACGAGGTGGCCGGTGAGGGATGCGTTGATGGCGATGTTAGCGGTCTCCGCGTCGCGAATCTCCCCGATCATGATGATGTTGGGGGCCTGGCGGAGCATGGCGCGGAGGGCGGCGGCGAACGTCATGCCGATGTCGGCCTTGACCATGACCTGGTTGATGCCGGGTAGTTCGTATTCGACGGGGTCCTCGACGGTGATGATCTTGCGGTCGGGCCGGTTGATGACATTGAGGCAGGCGTAAAGCGTGGTGGTTTTGCCGGAGCCGGTGGGGCCGGTGACGAGGAGGATGCCGTCGGGCAGGCCGAGGAGCTGTTCGAAGGTGGTTTGGTCGTCGGAGAAGAAGCCGAGTTCCGGCAGGCCGAGCAGGAGCGCGGTTTTATCGAGAATCCGCATGACGATGGATTCGCCATGGTTCGATGGCACGGAGGAAACCCGCAGGTCAATTTCCTTTTCTGCCACCTTGAGCTGGATCCGACCGTCCTGGGGCAGGCGTTTTTCGGCGATGGACATGGTGCCGCTCATCACCTTGAGGCGGGCGATGATCGCGGGGAGGAGTTTCTTCGGGTGGTTGTCCACCTCGACCAGTTTGCCATCGAGACGGTAGCGGACGCGCAGGCTGGTTTCGAGGGGCTCAATGTGGATGTCCGAGGCGCGCGTGCGCAGGGCCTCGTTGAGTATCTGGAAGACGAGCTTGATGATGGGCGCGTCGCCGGCCTCTGATCCGGCCTCCTCATCGCCGGTGGTCACCTCGATGCCCGCGGGTTTGCTTTCCGAGGCGAGTTCGGCTCCGTAAAAGCGGGTGATGTGGTTGCGGATGTCGAGCCGGGTGGCGCAAACGATGTCGAGATCGCGGCCGATGACGTGGGGCAGGGTGTCGAGGGTTTCGAAATCGAGCGGGTCGGAGATCGCGATGGTCAGGGTGAGGCCGTCGTCCTGGACCGGCACCACCGAGTATCGCCGGGCGATTTCCTCGTCCAGGCTGGAGGGGATGGCCGGGTCGAACTCGACTTCCTCGAGACTCACGAAAGACATTCCGGCGTTGCTGGCTAGTGTCTCGGCGACGTCCCGCTCGGTGAGGGCGGTGGATTCGAGAAGCCTTTCGACGAGTGTTTCGTCGCCGCTGAGGCTGGAGCGTGCTTCATCGACCTGATCCTGGGTGACCATGCCTGATTCGGTGAGCAGCTCGGCGAGGTAGTCTTCGTTGGAGAACACTGGGTCTATGAGATTGGATTTTTTCCGCGGACGATCAAGTGATCATCCGTCGTTCGGTGCCCTAGACTTGCGGGCCAGCCACTTGATGTCAACCAAGCCGGCGAGAATGACGTTAAAAAATCCGCCTTCATGGCGGATGGCAGGACGATGTAAATATGATTTCCATACTGCGCGGCGTGCGGCTTGCCAGTGGCGCGCAATTTGCTTGCATGGATTTCGTGAACGCGGAACAGCAAAAATTGGCGGAAGACCACAGGATGAGCAATCCCTGGCGGCGGTGGGGGCCATACCTGAGCGAGCGCCAGTGGGGGACGGTGCGCGAGGATTACTCGGACCATGGGAACTCGTGGGAGAATTTCCCGCACGATCACGCGCGACGGCGAGCCTACCGCTGGGGGGAGGACGGTTTGCTGGGGTGGTGCGACCGCGGCGGCCGGCTTTGTTTCGCCCCGGCGCTATGGAACGGGCGCGATCCGATTCTGAAGGAGCGGTTGTTCGGCCTCGGCGGCACCGAGGGTAACCACGGCGAGGACGTGAAGGAGTGTTACCACTAGCTGGATTCGACGCCGACGCATTCGTATGCCGAGGCGCTCTACAAGTATCCGCAGCGCGCGTTTCCCTACGCCCGGCTGCGCGAGGAGAACCAGGCGGCCGGCCGAGGCGGGCCGGAAATCGAGCTGGCGGACCTCGGCGCGTTCGACGACGACCGCTACTTCGACGTGCGGATGCGTTTCGCGAAAGACGCGCCGGAGGATATTTACTGGTGCGTCACCGCGACCAACCGCGCCGGGGTGCCGGCGCCGCTACACATCCTGCCGACGCTGTGGTTTCGCAACACTTGGACGTGGGGTGGCAACCGCGAGGAGCCTCGCCGCAAGCCGATCCTCATCCGGGAATCCGCCGGGACGTTGCGGGTGGACCATGAGACGCTCGGCCAGTTCTTCTTCCACATCGATTCGCCCGACGCGCCAGGCGGGCCGGAGTTTTTGTTTACGGAAAACGAGACAAACCGGGCCGAGGTGTTCGGCACGCAGAATCCGCAGCCCTACGTGAAGGACGCATTCCACCAGCACGTCGTCAACGGGCGGCGCTGCGTTTGCAACCCGGCCGGGGAGGGAACCAAGGTGGCGGCGCATTTCCGGTTCATCGTCCCGCCCGGTGCGACGGTGAAAATCCGGATGCGCCTGCGCCCGGTGGAGGATGCGGACGCGGACAGGCCGTTCGATGCGTTCGACGAGGTATTCACCGCGCGTCTCGCGGATGCCGACGCTTTCTACCGCGACCTGCTGCCGCCGGGGCTGGGGCCGGAGGAGCGCCTGATCAGCCGCCAAGGGTATGCCGGGCTGCTGTGGTCGAA
>SLAV01000328.1 GCA_007126655.1 Haloferula sp.
ACGACATCGGAGTCCTGAAAACAAAAACGCCCATCCCGAAAGCATCAGGACGAGCGCTGGAGGAATCCAGGGAGACTTTCGTTGGGCGGGTTTGTCTGGTCCCGCTCCCACATCTCACGCTTTCGCGTGGAGGCACCTTGGCGTCTCTGCCAGGTTGCCGGTCCGGGTTTTGAAGCCGAACACTCGTGATGTCGTGCGAACAACTAAGCACTCTGTGGGCGTAGGTCAAGCCGCTGTCACGCCTTTGGTTGTCATAAACGCTCAACACATATGACGGCGCAGGATTCTTTGCGCGCAGGCTGGCAATGCGCCACGCATCTAGCGTGCCCAGGCATTTTCATGCCGACTTCAATGGAATTCACGTCAGAGCCGCGCCTAAGCTTGGCGGTTGATTCCCAGGGCATCGCACATCATGCCCCAGCCCGCCAACCACCCAAGAGGGATTGCCGAGTTGGCACGGGAGTGGCGTGAAAAAAACATAACAGTGGCTCTATTCATTTGAAATCAGGTCCCAGCGCGTAATAATGCCTATGGGCTTTTCGGTCTTCTTTCCCGTCTGAGTGATGATCGCTGCTTCAAGTAGGTTTTTATCTGAAAAAAGCTTCCGGATGTCGTTCACCAAACGGTGTCTTCCCACAATTTGCATGTTTTTTCGACTTTCTTCATGCGCCAAGATCTGGTGAACTTTGACCTCCTCGAATTCGATCATCGACTCCTTGCAGACTTCAGACGATAGCCAGCGCGTGATCCCATTTTCCGTCAGCAGTCCCAAAATTTCACCCTTTTCACCGAGCACGGGAAACTGCGAGAATCCATGCTCCGCCACGAGTTGAAGCACTTTTTTGATCGTGTCCGTGGGGCTCACGGCTTCAACGTTTTGTTGAAAACGCTGGTCTACCTTTTCCGGCGCATTCAATTCATTGGCAATTCGCTCCATTTTTTGCACAACTTTCTCAACAGGGGTAGCCAATTCCTGCGAGTGGTCCTTTTTTTCATGAACCAACACATTTCTTAATTTGGCAGCAACACGGATAAATCCCATGTCAGAAAAGTACATCTTTTCACTGAATTTTTCGGCAACCTCGGAGAAGGAAACCGTATCGTCCAGAATTCTTGTATGTTTGCGCATGGCCGCATCGGTTTGATTATATGCAACTAAAAATCGGTTGGTCAGTTCTGAATGTTGATATTTCATAATGTATTTTTTAATAACTCAAAGCCTTCCCGCAGGGGTGGGGACACCGTAGCCATACCTCGGGCTGAAATTTTTTGATATCCCTGTCGTTCGGCAGGGTCTTTAAGAAAAAAAACTATTTGCTCACATAATGTAGCCTTTCAGCAGATTTTCAAGTTGAGCCGGTGCGGTAGTGGAGAGCCACCTCCTCGCCCTCAGGTAAGGACGAGGGATTCCTGTCAGCTTAGCGTGTAGAAGCCTTGGGCGGAGTTGCCTATGAATTGGATGCGGTTGGAGAGGGCTTTGTCCCTCACAAGAAGCCAACATCATTTTCGCTGTCGGGTGGCGGGGCGCTGGGGGTGGATTGGCCGGGGGACGAATACGTTTTGAGGAAGAGGTCGCCCTGGGTGGCGGCGGTGTGGAGTTGGGCGATTTCTGGCATTTCGTGTCCGCTTACGGTGCTGAGGTAGGCCCATTGGGTGGCACGGGTGATGCCGACGAGCAACAGTCGCTGCCGGATGGACGGGCCGCCGATGCGGGGGAAGTGACGATCCACCAACCGGGGCAGCAGCACGGTGTCGAAGGTCAGACCTTTGGCACTGTGGTAGGAGGCGATCACGGGCACCAGGGAATTGAAGTCCGGCGGGGTGCCGCCCTTGAGTACGGAGATCGCCTTGTGCACCTCATTTCCGCGTTGCTCCAGTTTTTCCGCGATGTCGTGCAGGTCGCGATTGGAAGGCACGATGATGCCGCAGCGGTGGTTGAGCAGGCGGCGCTCGCGCAGCACATCGGCGAGGTGGTCGATTTCGTCGGCCCAATCGCGGGCGATGTAGAGGCACGGTTTCTGGCGGTCCATGGCCAGGTAGTTAATGCCCTCGTAGGCGGTGCCGAAGTAGGAAGCGAGTTTGGCGATGTCGGGTGAGTTGCGGTGGGCGGATAGCAGGGAGGCGGACTGGCCCGGGATGCCAAGGTGGCTGAGGATCTCCGGGATACCGGCCCCGCCCTCGAAGATCTGCTGGCGCGAATCGGCAAAGACGGTGATGTGGCGGGCGACCAGGCGCAGGATGGCATACGCGGTGGCGTCCAGGTCCTGGCCTTCATCGACCATCACGAAAGTGAGCGGCGGCGCGGAGCGTGGGCCGGGACTGTCGAGCCTGTCCAGCACGCCGTCGCGGATGGCGCGGAAGTCGATGGAAGGGCGGGTGCGCGGGCTGGCGCGGCGCAGGGGGCGTGGCAGACATACATGTTTGTCCCAAAGTTCGGCACAAAGATCATCGAAGGTGCGCACATTTTGCGCCGGGATGCCGAGGAAATCAATCGCCTGGCGCAGGAAATAGGTGAGCACGTTGGTATAGACGAGCACACTGAAGGCATTGTCGGGGATTTGCAGGCTGCGGGCCAGCCAGCGCGCGCGGTGGAATAACACCTGGGTTTTGCCGGACCCCGGCGGACCGGTGATCAGATAGTGGCGCTCGGGCCTCAGCTCGACCACCGCGCGTTGTTCGCGGGTGAGTTCGCTGTCGTGGAGGACGTGGGCCATGGCGCGGAGGGGGAGTGGTTTCAGCGTTGCCGCAGTTCGGGAAGGTCGCGGTCGGTGGTTTGGTCCGCCGTTTTCTGCGAGCCGCCTTCCATGCCCATGCGCGCCAGCTCCGCCTTTTCCTTCAGGCCGAGCATCACGCAGCCCTCGTGAAACCAATACAGTTCCCACTCGTCGATGTCGTCGGGCCAGGGGAACAGGGGCATCGCCTCTTCGGCGCATTCGCGGGCGGCGGCGCTTTGCCCCATGCGGGAAAGGATGCGGGCGCGCAGAATCATGCTGGGCCCCTTGTCGGGCTGGCGGAGGATGGCCTCGTCGATTTTTTCCAGCGCTTTAGCGTATTCACGGCGGCTCTGGTGATGCAGCGCCCAATTGAAATGCGGCGCGCTCCATTTGGGGTCCACCCGGGCGGCTTCGGCAAAATGGGTTTCCATGCGGTTGTAGTCGCCGAGTTCTCCGTAAAGACTGCCAAGGCGGTTCAGAATCCACGCGTCGGGCTGGCTGCTCACGCGCAGGGCGGACTTGAGCACCTCGCAGGCTTTCTCCCGCATGCGGATTTCCTCGTAGAGTTCGGCCAGGCGGCAGAGCATGTCCACATGGCATGCGGCAGGTCCGCCAGCTTCGCGCAGCTCCTCCTCGATGCGCTCGATTTCCTCGCGGGCCGCGCCCGGATTGCACACATTGATCAGCGGATTCTCGGCGGTGATCAGGTGACGCGCGTCGGTGGATTGCCACAGCGATACGGCGCACTCGAAGACGCGGCTCGAGCGGAAGCGATACTCGAAACACACCGCTTCGCCCGCCTTGCTCACATCAAAGTGCAACGGCAGGGTCAGCACCACCCGTTCGTCGGGCAGCGTAACCATTTGAATGCGCAGCGTGCCGGAAAAGACCTTTGGCAGATGCAGGCCGTCGAGACGCGCGAAGGTTCCATCCGCAGGCTGTGGGATGGGCGAACCTGCGCAGACCAAGGGGATCGGTTCCGAGTCCTTGACGCGCAGCGCGAGCGTTTCCGGAATCACCGGCGCGACAAGCGGTTTGCCGAAGGTTTCGATCCACGCGGCGGACCAGGCGGCGCCTCTGGCGATGGCGGTTTGCGCGGAGGTGGCGTCGGGGAAACGCAGCACGCGGCTGCCGGAGAAAAACGCCTCCAGCGCCCATCCCACCTGCGGCACCAACGAACCGCCCCCGGCCAACAACACGACATCGATCTCACCCCGCTTCATGCGGGCGCGCTCCAGGGCATCGGTAATCGGCGCGAACACAGAGAGCACCAGCGTGTAATCGCTTTCGCGGGCGTGGAGAAGATCCGGATCGAGATACGGAGCGAGCAGGTTTTCCCATTCGGCGGCGGAGAGCCTCGGGTTTTTCAGAATGTAATCCCTGCCCGCCACCTTCACTTTCGCCGGCGCTTGAAACGCGGCGATCTCATCCTTATCCGCTTCCGCATAGCGACCGTGCAGGTGCAGGCGCGCGATCTCGCGGCACAGCCCCTCCTTCAGGGCCTCGGCGCATCCGCGCAGCGCGGGCTCGATGATCTTCTTGCGCTCGGCCCACTCGAAATACCGGGGCGGCAGCTTGTTATCTTCGAGCAATTGCGGGATCAGCAACTCATGAATGATCGCGGTATCGAAATCGCCGCCGCCCAAGCGGTGGTAGCGGGAAGCCGAACGCGTCTCAATCGAGACCGCCGACCCCTCCCCGCCCGGGGAAATCCGCGCCACAAACACATCGCAGGTGCCGCCGCCGAAATCGAAAACCACAAGATTCTGCGGCCGATCCTGGAAATCCAGCCCGGCGTGGGTGAACAAATAATCCGTGAGCGCGGCCACCGGCTCGTCCAACAAATCAAACTCGGAAAGCTCCAGCCCGGCCATGCGCGCCGCCTCCAGCGTGTCGGCGCGCTGGTTCACCTGGAACGAGGCCGGCACGGTGACCACCGTGCGCGAGGCAGGCAGGCCCGCCGCGCCGTGCGCGCCCTCCGTCAGAAAGCGCAACACATGCCCGGCGATCTTGCGGGCGTGGTCGAACTCCCCGGCGGCGCGCATGTAGCGCTTCTTCAAGCCCATGTCGTTCTTGGTCTCGTAGAACAGGTTCTTCTCCAGCGCCAGACCGTGACGCTGGGGTTCCGCGCGCATGCGTTTCGCCCCCTCGCCCACCCACACCTCACCCTCGCGATCCACCGCCACCACCGACGGCACCAGCGCGCCGATGCACGGCCCCATCTGAGTAGGCTGCTCGAGGGAAAGACACTCACAGGCCGCCTCTGCCGTAGCCTCCGCCGCCACCGGCAGGCACACCTGCGCCACCGTGCTGTTGGTCGTACCCAGATCAATCCCAACCACCCGGGTGACAGCAAACCCGGAGGATGCGGCGGTGAGTTTGGCGAGCGGGTTCATGATATGCTCCACCAGCTTCTGGTCACGGTTGTCGATGATGTCGTTGGACATGGGTTAGCTGATCACGCAGGCTCAGATCTGGTCGTCTCCGAACAGAGAGGGACAGGTGAAAATCTTTCATGATGAAGAATTCATCGTCCCACGGATTCGGTGGTTTGTCCAGCGATGGGGGAGCCTCCCACAATCGCCCTGAAAGTCCGGATAGTTGGGATATGAAAAACCTGCTTGAACCCGCCGCCCTGGAGTATACGTTGCCCCACCGGATTGGCCTCCACAGCATTGCATTTTCCCGCCATGAAACCAGCCGCTGAAAAAATCAATTTATCCAACAGGGCCGCCGTGAAGAGAGCTTCGCGACGGGCGGATCGCCAGTGCTTGGATCGTAACGATAATCCGGAGTCCATCCAGCGGGAGAACTCGATTTTCCCCGCAGGGTATTTCCAAAAAAACCGGATTCTGAATTTCGCCGCAGCAATCGGCAAATGAAACCGGCGGAGGCTGGCGTTGAAGCATACCTGGGGTTCTTGAGATCCCTTCGGGATACGGGGGACGGCTATTTCCTGGAAGGTGGCCAGGCGGTGAACTTCTGGGCCGAATACGTGGACGCCCGAGTCCAAAGCCGCCCACTGAGTCCGATGCGCCCGTTCACTTCCAAGGACTGTGATATCTGGGTGAGCAGTCGCACGTGGGAGTCGCTCAAACGCA
The DNA here is from genome assembly GCA_007126655.1 of Haloferula sp. Taxonomy (GTDB): domain Bacteria; phylum Verrucomicrobiota; class Verrucomicrobiia; order Verrucomicrobiales; family Akkermansiaceae; genus Luteolibacter. The sequence continues at coordinate 5,816 of SLAV01000328.1, forward strand.
ATCCCGCCGTCCGGAAAGGCTCTTCCCCGGCCGATGGCCAACTCGGGATTCTTGTCCTTAGCAAGCAACCGCCACGTGTGGTGGACATTCTTTCCTCGGTGTTTGGAATTGACGCTAGAGACTATCCGCGCCTGATGCAACGGGCTCTGGATGACGGCACAGTGCGCGTCATCGACCCAATCCACCTGTTTCTGAGCAAGTGCCACTGCTACCTGCATCTTTCCCAAGCTGATCGTCAGGACGAACGTCATATCCACATGATGGCCTTGATTTTGCCAGAATATCTGTTGTTGCTGATCGCGGATGCGGAAATGGGTTTCATCTCCGACCGGGATCTTCTCAAGGAAATCAAACTTCTGGGAAAACTGACATCATCAGGCCCCTGCCGCAGGGCAATGCACTCGCTGGGAATCAATCCGTGCTCCATTATTCCATGGGATAGGCTCGCGGTATCCGGATCTGAACTCCTGCAAAAATATGTCAGGAACGCGCGACCCAAAGATACGGCAAATGAATCACAGGACAGATAAGACACCCGCGAGCACGTTACATCAAGGAGG
>SLAV01000342.1 GCA_007126655.1 Haloferula sp.
GACGGCTCGTTCAACCTCTCATTGTTAGAACCCTCATGGACCCGCACCGCCACCCTCGCGCGCGGCACCGCCGCCGGCGTCCCCCACCTCGGCGGCGCACTTGCGCTTGGCACGCCCGAGGATGTGTTCACACCCACCGCGCACCTCCGCATGGCGACCGGCAGCCACGGCCACCATGATTTTGGTGTCGGCGGGGTGTTTGATGACATCTCGCTGCGCGGCACCGCATCCGGTGGCGACGGCTGGCGGTCCCAATCGTCGTGGCAGCGCGAGGCGGTGTTGATGGCATGGCGGATGCAATCCGCCGCCACGCTCGACATCACATTCTTCGCCTCCCGCCCGCAGTTCGACGTCCCCGGCCCGCTGACGAAAAACGACGCGCTCAACTCGCCGAGGTCGGTCCTCCCCGCCGTCGTCCGCGACCGGCCGCGCCGCGACACCCGCCACGCCCAGCTCCACCTCGCCGCCACCCTGCGCGATGACGCCGCTGCGAAGGTCGCCATCACCGGCGGCCTCATCGACCAGCGCGACACCTTCGTCCAACTCCTCCCCAACGGCATCTCCGACACCCATGCCCGCGACGCCTACCTCGCCGCCGAAAGCACGTTTTTCATTCCTGGCGATGGCGCGCTCACCGCCGCATTCATGATCCAGGCCGGCCACTGGCAGATGGACCGCTTCCGCAATGCCGGCGGCGGGCAAGGCCCGCGCATCGGCGACCTGCGGCTGCGCCCGGTCACGTTCACCGCGCGACTCGACCACCACCAACCGCTCGCCGGTGGCCATGCCATCGACGTCGGCGTCTCGCTGCTCGGCGCACGCCGCCCGATCAATGATCGTCTGCAAGCGCCCGCGCCCATCGACCTATCACTCTCCGGCACCCGCCTCGCCCCGCGCGTCGCGTGGTCGTGGCGGGCGGCGGAGCAACTCACGCTCGCGCTCTCCGCCTCGCGATCCTACGAGCCACCGACCTACGCCGACCTGATCTTCCCCACAGGCCCGCCAAACGCGCGTTTCCTCCAATCCGCCGCACTCGGCTGGCAGCGCGCCGACACGCTGGAACTCGCCGCCAGCGGCCGCCGGCACAATTTTTCCTACGCTACCGTGATCTATCAATCGTGGTGGGACGGCGAATTGCTGCGGCTGTCCGACGCATCGGGAAACCCGCTCGGCACCGTCAATGCCGGGCGCACGATCCATCGCGGCGTCGAATCAACAGTCGCCTGGGAACCGCCGGCAAATGGCGGCACCGCCATCGCCATCCGCGCCACCCACACCTACCTCGACGCCCATTTCAAGGGCGGCCGCAGGCTCGGCGGCACCACGCCGCACACCGGTTGGATCGAAGCACGGGCCACCACGCCGGATGGTTGGTTTGTCGCGCCGTCCGTGACCTGGCAGTCGGGCACCACCTTCGCCGACCACGCGGGCAAGCTCGGCTATTCGCGCGGCGCGCTGTGGTCGCTCGAAACCGGCCGCCGCCACCCGCGCGATGGCTGGGCACTCGTCTGCGGCGTCCACAATCTGTTCGACCGAGGAACCATCTCCGGCACCGCCGGCGTGCTCGACACCGCCACCAACCCCGCCGCCACCGCCATTTTCCTCCCCGCCGCAGGCAGGACGTGGCATGTCACCTTGACGAGAGAGTGGTGAGTCAGTCTCACCCTCACGCAAACGCCGCGCGCAGCATTTCCAGGCTCTTCGGCAGCGCGGTGAGCGGATCCTCCCGGCCTTCGAATTCCAGCGAGACGAATCCGCGGTATCCGGCATCGCGCATGATGGCGGCAATGCGGTCGTAATCGAGATCCAGCGTGTACCACACGCCGCCGCCCTGATACGTCTTCGCCTGCAACAGCACCGTCTGCGGGGCGAGCTTGGCGAGGCGGTCGTAGGGATCTTCGAGGAAATTGCCGGTGTCGAGCGTCACCTGGAGCCATGGTGAGTCCACCGCATCGACCACGCGTTTCACTCCCTCGGCGGTGCGGCCGAGGCCCCAGTGGTTTTCAAGCCCCATGACGACGCCGCGTTTTCCCGCTTCGACCACGAGTTTTTGGTATGCCTCGATCACCCATCCGAACGCGTCCTCCTCGTCATATCCCTCGATCGGGGTTTCCTTACCGCGGTTTTCCATCAGCTCGGTGAAGCTTTCGGAGGTGCCCCAGGTGCCGGAGTTCACCCGCATCGTCGGGATGCCCATCTGGTAGGCCTGCTCCAGGCAGTCGATGGTGTGGCGCACCTGCGCGTCGCGGCGCTCCTTCGATGGCGAGAGGAACCCCTGGTGCGTCGAGTAGCCGATCAGCGGCATGCCGAGGAGCAGGGCCTGGCGCTTGATCTTCATCAGCTCCGCGCGCTCGGTCGAGGCGAGCTGGCGGTGCAGGATTTCAAACCCGTCGAACCCGATGTGCGCGGCGTGGTCGAGGCAGACGTCGATCGGCCGCAGATCGTCGCGTCGGAAACCCCAGAACGAATAGGACGCGACGCCAACCGGGTTTCCACGCCGCGGAGACTCCGGCTTGGCGGTCTCCCCGGCGCGAACGGCGGCGACGGGCGCGAGTGCGGCGGTGGTGGCGGTGGTCATGAAAACGCGGCGTTTCATCTCGGGAATTATGGCGGGCCTGTGGAATTCGGGAATTCCAAAATCATCCGCCTGCGCGCTCAATGAACCGGATCCCGCGCGCAGGCGGCCTCAATCCCCGCGGCCGGCGAAGAGGAAATACACCGCGTGCAGCAGCCATCCGATGATGCCGACGACGTATTTCACCATCGGTTCCACCGGCTGGGCCGACCAGAAACCCTCCACCGCCGCCGCGAGCGTCGTGAGCAGCGCCGCGCCGTAGAGCAGCGGCAGCGAGTCGCGCGCCGCCGCGACGAGGGCGCGCGTCCTCGGCAGCCGGCCCGGCCTCAGGATCGCCAGGCCGATGCGCATCCCGGCCATGCCGGCGATCACCATGCCGATCAGCTCGAAGGAGGAATGCCCGCTCACGAACGACCAGAACGCCACCGGGTCGCAGGCATGGTTCGCGTAGCCGGCGGCGCCGCCGATGTACACGCCGTTGAACAACAGGAAGAACATCGTGCCCAGCCCGGCCAGGATGCCGCCGGCGAAAATCCGGAAGTCGATGGCCACATTGTTCCAGATGTAGAAACAGAACATCATGAAGTTCGACCCGTATTCCGCGCGCAGGTGGTCGGCCTGTCCCTCGCGGCTGGCATACATGCTCTCCATGTTGGCCATTCCCTCCGGGCCGAGCACCGACTGGATCCACCGCATGTCGCGGGATTCCGATACCATCAGCAGCAGGAACGGCACCCAGAAGGCCGCGTTGCACAGCCAGAAGAGTTTCCAGTCGCGCCGCACCGCCTGCGGAAAACCGGTGGTCAGAAACCGGACGAACCGCTCCATCCCGCCGCGCCGCGTGCGGTAGAGTCGCTCGTATCCGCGGATCACCAGCGCGTTAAGCCGTTCGATGAGCAGCCCGCCGTACATCCGCGCCTCAGCCAGCGAGAGATCGAGGCAGATTTCCCTGAACCGGCGCGGAAGCTCGGTCACGCGCGGATCGCGCGCGCCGCCCTTTTTCCGCGAGGCCGCCAGCAGGGCCTCGTATTCGGCCCAGCGGGCGGCGTTTTTGCGTTCGAATTCTCCGGGTGTCATGTGCGTGTGTGGAATCGGTGTTTCAGGTGCCCCCGCCGCTCTGGCCGCGCAGCCAGTGGGCCATGGCCATCAGGCGCGATGCCCCCTCGGCTCCGGCCGCCCCGCTGAGCGCCCGCGCCTGGTCGGCGATTTCGATCCGCCGCGCCTCCGGCCACAGGCCCGACCGGTCGCGAAACGACGAGAGCGCGCGGACTTCCGCGCCGCTCAGACCGACCGGCGGTGCCATCGCGCGGATGGGTGGTGGCGCGGGCACCCCCGGCTGCGGCGGCACCCGCTGGTAAACGACCACCGTGCCCGCCGCCAGATCGCCCAACCGTTGGAAACGCCGTGTCGCAAAGCAGGATGCCAGGCCGACGATGTAGTTGAACATCGGCAGGCCGTCGATGAAGCGCATGAAATTCCGCACCACCGACTGCCCGATGGTGATCGGCGTGCCGCTGATCTGCACCACCCGCAGCCCAACCATCCGCTTGCCCGGCGTGGCCCCGTGTTTTCCCGCTTCGAAGAAGACCGGGTAGAACCAGTCGATGACGAACCACGTCAGCAAGACCAGCCCCGTCACGACCTGCCCGCCCAGCGCGATGCCCGAAATGCTGTAGAGGATCGTGAGCACGATGAAAAGCGCCACGCGGATCAGCAGGTCGATCAGATACGCGCCGATGCGCTGCAGCGGTCCGGCCACCCGCAGCCGGATCTCGACGCCCTCGGCGAGTTCCACCGGTTGCAGGGTATCGAGCACGGCTGGCGCGGCCATGCCGACAAACTTGCCAATCCTCCCCACCTTGGCAAGACCGGGCTTTTGCCTCGTTTTGCCGTTCCATGCCGCAGCATTGAATGAGAACCCCGGCCCATAAAAAACGGCCTGCGGATATCCGCAGGCCGCTTTCAGGCGGGTGATTCGTTGCAGGCAGCTCAACGGCGGCGGCGCAACAGGGCGATCAGGCCGACCGCACCGAGCATCGCCACACCCGGCTCGGGCACGGCGATCACGAGGTTGTCGATCGCGGTGTGGTTGCCGGTGTAGTTGTTGAAGATATTGCCACCCTGAATCCGGAGCGTGTAGGTGCCTGGCTCGGTGAGATCGACAGGGGTGTCGAAGTTGAGGGTGACCGGTGTGCCCCCGCCATCTTCGATCCAATTCTCGACTTCTTCAATCGACGCGGATTCGAGCAGGTTGTCGTCCGGATCAAGGAGGGAAACCACAAAATCGGCCTGCCGAATCGCGACTTGGTGTGCCGGGGTACCGCTGAGTGCCCAGTAATCAAATCGGACTTGGCCAACTGTAACGGTAGGTCCTCCCGTAGGCGTGAGCGCGATATCGGCGGTCCATGAGTCGTTGGCGTTGCCTGTATTCAAAGCAGGTGCGAATAAACCCTGGACCAGCGCAGTGCCGTCGAAGAGGGGCTGTGCTCCTCCATCACTGACCCGGAAGGCGGAAATGTCGCCAGGATCAGCGACCCCGTTAACGGTCCAGTTGAGATCCGTGGCGGTGTTGCCGACGGCGGTTCGGCCATCAAAGTTGACGCTGGCGATTGTCGCAGCATTCGACGCGGCAGTGGACACGGCCAGTCCGGCCAGCAGGGCTATGGTTTTTCTTTTCATGGTTGGGGGTATGGTTCCGTATTTTTGTTCAATAAGTGAAGATTTGACACAATACAAATGAATGTATCAATGCGGCTTGTTCGCAAGAACGTGATCATATTTGTGAATTTCCACGATCCCGGCAAGAGCAAATTGCCCCTAATTGAAAAAAATCATCCCACCAATCGAATCAAATTCACATGCAAACAAATATTGACACCGATCAGCAGCCGGTGGTTGTGGGGACGACGGAAGAAATTCCGTTGGATTATCGGGGTGGATACGGGCAGGTCGGCGGGTGGAAGGTCAGCGCGTGGCGGGTTGGTGCGGTCGCTGCAAGTCTTCGGCGGGTGTGGAGACGGGCCGTGGCCGTGCTTCGGGGCGGCACCGGTTCGGCCCGAAGCGCAGGACGGGCGCACGGAGGGTGTGGGGTCGCCGCAGAGGCATTGGGCGTGCTCCGGAGCATGGGGGACGTGGGTGGCAGGGCGAGATGCGCTCAAACGAGGTGCATCTTGGATGACACCGGGAATTGATTGGATAAAAGTTTTGATTTGAAAGTTTTGTTTCAAGGTGGATGCTTGACTCATGTCGAACAGCTATCGTTCCGATTGTCCGGTTGCCCGGATGCTGGATCTGACCGGCGACCGGTGGACGATGCTGGTGATCCGGGATTTGTTCCTCGGGCGGACGCGCTACAAGGAATTCGCGGATTCGCCTGAAGGAATCCCGACGAACATCCTGGCGGAACGCCTGGAGCGGCTGGTGGATGCCGGCCTGGTTAGCCGGGAGCCTTTGGCTCCGGGGGGCAGGCGGATGTGCTACCGGCTGACGCCGATGGGGCGCTCGCTGCGTCCCGTGCTGGAGGCCATGCGGGACTGGGGGCTGGCCTGGATTCCGGAAACGAGGGCGATGCGGCCCGGATCGACGCCGGAGAGCTGGGGCTGAATTGGGAATGGGCAAGGCGGGCGGGGTTTGATTCGATTGATGCAGCCATGCCACGTATCGCCCTGCTGCAATCCGGAACTTTCGCGACCAAGGATGAGGCCTTCGACCATCACAAGGGGTTGATCCGGGAGGCGGCGGCGGGCGGGGCGGGGATTGTCTGCACGCAGGAGCTTTTCCTGACGCCGTATTTCTGCACCGTGGAGGATACGGAGCGCTTCGACCTGGCGGATCCGGTTCCGGGCGCGGCGACGGACCGGCTGGGGCGGCTGGCGGGCGAGCTGGGGATCGTGCTGGTTTCCTCGCTCTTCGAGCGCCGCGGGCCGGGATTGTTCCACAATACGGCGGTGGTGCATGATGCCGACGGGCGGTTGCTGGGCAGTTACCGGAAATCGCACATTCCGCAGGATCCGGGATTTGAGGAAAAATTCTACTTCACCCCGGGCGACAGCGGCTGGCCGGTGTGGGAGACGATGCACGGGAGGATCGGGGTATTGGTCTGCTGGGACCAGTGGTATCCCGAAGCGGCGCGATTGATGGCGCTGGGTGGCGCGGAGCTGATCCTGTATCCGACCGCGATCGGCTGGCTGGCTGAGGAAAAACCGACGCTGGGCGACGCCCAGCATTGCGCATGGGAAACGGTCCAGCGCGGGCATGCCGTGGCGAACGGCTGTTACGTGGCGGCGGTGAATCGCACCGGATTCGAGGGTGGGACGGAATTCTGGGGGCGCTCGTTTGTGGCGAATCCGTATGGCGAAATCGTCGCCAAAGCGGGCACCACGCATCCGGAAATCCTGTTCCACGACGTGGATTATGCCCAAGTGGAGGCGTTCCGGCGGATCTGGCCGTTTTTCCGCGACCGGCGGATCGACGCTTATGGCGAACTGGTGAAGCGCTGGCGGGATTGACGGGCAGCGGGAAGGACGCGGTTTTGGGGCCTATTATATGAATCTTCGAACGCGAAAAACCGCACGTCCGATGGTGTCGAAGGCTCACGGGGCGCAATCCAGGCGGGCCTTCCAAAGCGCGGGCGCACGCGGGGGATGCCTCAGTCGCGGTTGCATTCGCGGACGATGCGGCGCACAGCGTGGGGCTGGATGATGCCGGTGAAGTGGCCCCAACCGAACAACCGGATGTTGCGCGCATCCGGCAACGCACTGCTGGTGAAGGGAACGATGACCAGGTCGGTCACCGTCATGAAGCTGGTGGTCGGCGGCAGCCTCGCGATGGATTCCGGCTCCGCGAGTCGCCGGAGAAACGCGCTGCCCGCGCGCATCTGGCGCGCACCGGGTTTGGCTCGAAGCCATGCGACCAGGGTGCCGTTGTGCGGCGAGCTGATGCTGACGAACCGCCGCACCCGCGCGTGCCCGCCGCGCTCCTGGAGGTAGTGCCGGGCCACCAGCCCGCCCATGCTGTAGCCGGCGAGGTCGAACGGCGTATCGTCCGCGAGCCGGGTTTCGACAAACCCGGCGAGCTGGGCGGAGAGTTCTTCGAGAGGGGCGCTGCCATCGCTGGGTTTCAGGTCGATCACGTGCACGGTCCGCCCGTCCGCCCGCAGCGCGCGGGCGAGCCGCGCCATGTCGCGCCCGCTGCCATCGATGCCGTGCACGAGCACGAGCGCGGGTAGGGCGGCATCCGGCTCGCTTGGCGGAGCGTCGCGCTTTGCCAGTGTTTCGGCGAGCCAGCCGGTTGGCGAGATCCGGAACGACACCCGCTGCGGCGCGTCCCCGGTGACGCCACACGACGTCAGCCACGGCAGGGCGGCCGCGCCGATCGTGGCGGCGAAGAGGAAGTTCATGCGGGGAAGCATCGTGGTTGTGAATTCCATGATGCCCGCCCGATGTCGGTCACCCGAGGCGAAGGCGTCATGGGGTTTGGGGCTGCTCGCGCAGCCAGGCGACGATTTTCGAATCGTCATCCTCGGCGGCCCAGACGCGGCGGAGGAAATCTGCGGGGTGGATGCCGCCAACGCGCTGCAGAAAGCTTCGATCGCCGCCACAGCAGAACATCAGGTCGGGATCGAGGTCGCCGCGCAGCTTGGCGCGGGCCTTGGCGAGGATGCGCGGGAGGTAGGGGATGCCGTCGAGTTCTTCGCCGCGCGACGGGACGTCGTTGGATGTGACGGAGCGGGTGCCCTCCTTTCCCTCCATGACGACCTCGAAGTAGTCACGGCGCACGGCGGCGACGAGCAGGGCGGTGGTGGGTGAGGGGTTGCCGAACTCGCAGTGGTCCTCGACGAAGTCGAAGAACTCGCGTGGGGCGTGGCCGGTTTCGGCGAGCAGCTCGCGGTCGGCGGCGTCGTAGTAGCTCTCGTAATCATGGTTGCCCTTGCGATAGAGGATCGCGCACTTGTCGAAGAGGGCGAGGAAGCGGTCGTTCCAGTCGGTGGATTGATGGGTGGAGGCGGTCATGCGTTCGGGTGTTTGCGTTTGGCGGCGGGCGCGATTTCGTCGATGGCTTCGAGCAGGGCGTCGCCGGGATCGGGGGCGTCGAGCGCGTCGAGCGTGTCATCGAGCTGGGCGACGTCGCGCGCCCCGACGAGGGTGGACGTGATTGCGGGGCCGCGCAAGGCCCAGCGGATGGCGAGGTGGTGGAGCGGGATGTCGTGGGCCGCGGCGAGATCCGCGAGTGCGCGGATTTTCTCCAGGTTTTCCCCGACCTGCGCGGGCTTGAGGAAGCCTTCGGGCCGGGCGGCGCGGGAGCCGTCGGGGATGCCCCCGAGGTATTTTGGCGAGAGCATGCCCTGGGCCAGCGGGCTGAAGCCGATGCAGCCGATGCCTTTTTTCGCGAGATACCCGAGGATGCCGTTGGCTTCGGGCCAGCGGTTGAGAATCGAATACGGCGGCTGGTAGATGGCGCAGCGCACGCCCATGTCTTTCAGGATGGCGACGGCCTTCCTGAGCTGCTTGGGCGGGTATTTCGAAAGGCCGGCGTAGAGGGCGCGGCCGGACTTCACGGCGGTGGCCAGGGCGGACATGGTCTCCTCCAGCCGCGTCCCGGGATCCGGGCAGTGGGAATAGAAGATATCGACATAGGACAAACGCAGGCGCTTGAGCGACTGGTCGAGCGAGGCGAGGAGGTGCTTGCGCGAGCCGCCGGAGCCATGCGGCCCGTCCCACATGTCGTGCCCGGCCTTGGTGGAGATGACGAGTTCGTCGCGGTGGCAGGCGAAGTCGCTTACCAGGACGCGCCCGGCGACGTCCTCGGCGGAGCCGGGCGGCGGGCCGTAGTTGTTGGCGAGGTCGAAGTGGGTGACGCCGCGGTCGAACGCGCGGCGCATCATCCGGCGCGCCTCCTCGAAGTCGTCGTCCGCGCCGAAGTTGTGCCAGAACCCGAGCGAAATGGCTGGCAGCATCAACCCGGAATCACCGCAGCGCCGGTAGGGCATGCGGCCGTCGTATCTTGCGGGATCGAACATGCCGTGATGATAGGCCGGATCGATGGCCTGCCAAGCGCATCCGTGCGGGATTGCGGGTTCCCGATGGCTTCCCCTCAAAAGGAAGGACCCGCCGCACTCATTCGTGCGGCGGGTCGGTATTAACCTATCTCACCGCGCGTTTTTCACGCGCGGCGGTCGGATGCTCCGTCAATCAGCGGCGGCGGCGCAACAGGCCGAGGCCCGCAAGCGCGGCCAGCGCGGCGGTGCTGGGCTCGGGAATCGGAGTCACCGCATCGAAGCTCGTGCCCATGCGGATTTCATCAACAATGGAAAAACCGGAATCATAAACCGAGATGGTATCCCAAGTGGACTGGTCGAAATCCCCCGTCAGCGATGCGATGGCATCACTTTCGTCAGGTGCGGGACCGCCGGGTTGCGTGATGTTGAAAATAAAGAGTTCATCATCCGTGCCAATCGGGTTCCAGTTGATCTTGCCGACGACCAGTATGGTGTCCTGGTGAGTGGCACCGGGCTGCGTCACCGGGGTGAAGCCGGTGGCTTCGCCAACAGTCGCGTTTTGGGAATCGAGGAACGCCAGGGCGTTCGGAGATCCATCCCCGGGTGATATGCTCCCGTTGTCATCTGTGCGGAAGGCTACACCAAATCCCTGGCCTTCGGCGGCAAGCCCGCCGCCGCTCGTCTCGAACGTCTGGTTGCCGAAAAGGAAGGACGCGACCCTGGCCGCGCCGTTGTCAGTCGCGCTCATGAGGATACTGAACCACATCGAGGTGTTGTCCTGCGTGAGGGCGGATTGGGCCGTTGTCGTAAGGATGCGGTTCGCCTCCCGCTGGCCGGCGTTGCCGAAACGGGACAACCCGCTTCCGGACGAGATCAGCGGGAGGAAGTCAAGGCCACCATCTGAATTGACCGTCGTCCCAGCTCCGCTGGCAAAGCTGGTACGACCGACGGTGTGGGCTTGGTTGAAGCCGCTGCCGTTCCAGGCTCCGTCAAAGCCAACGCCGCCGTCCAAGCCTACGATGCTCACATTTTCACCGGTGTAGTCGAACGGCTCGTGCACGAGCAACGCGGCTCCAGCCGTGTGGGCTGCGATGGCCAGCCCGGATACCGCGGCGCAGATGGCGAATTTGTGGGTGAATGTGTTTGATTTCATTGGTTGGTGCAGGTTTTTGTATTTCAAGAACAGTATAGCGAAGATGTGCGTGAATCGTGTCCATGCTGATTCACGTGTCAATGACATTTTTGCAGTTTTTCAAAAAAACCGGTTCGATTCCCCGGCGGGCGGTGCGATCAATCGAGTTCGAGCGGCGGCACCTTCATCCGCTGCATCATGATGCTGATGTTGCCTCCGTAGCGGTTGGTGCGGGGGTGGTGTTTCTTGAAGGTGATGGCGGAGAGGGTGACGCGGCCGTCGTTGAATTCGGACCACATCTCCCTCGGGATCACGCGCCCGCGCGGCCTGCCGCCCTCACGGCGGTCCACCGCGCGCTCGTCCTCAATGAAGCGCCGGCCGTTGACGTAGAGGTGGTATCCGCCGCCGGATCCGACGTGCGAGATGCCGCCGTGCAACAGCCGGTACATGTAACCCTCTTCAAGCGTGGGGAAGTCGAATTCGCCGCGGATGAGCAGGACGTCGTCTTCCCACAATGTGTTGGCTGGGTCGGCACAGCGGCAGAAGGAAAGCGTGCAGCCCTGGCCGCCGGCGGGCAGGGCGGCTTCGCCGTTCGCGGCGGCGAAGGGGGCCTTGCCGCGCTTCCAGCCCGCGGCGGCGGGATCGAACGTGCGGGAATACCAGTTTTCCATGCCATCCGGCAGGGTCACGGGGCGGAAGCGGCCGAGGCGGTCGCTCTGTGCGAGGAATGGCTCGGGCGGGTCGAAGCTGTGATAGTGCCACTCCATTTCATTGTGCTCCGGGCCGTGGTTCTCCCAGTTGTAATCGTCAATGCCGACCTGGCGGTAGAGGTCGGTGAGGCCCTCCATCCTGCCACCGCGGACTTCCTCACCTTCGGCTTCCCGCAGCAGTTGCCCGCGATGCTCCTCGATATAAGCGGGTATGAGGTTGCCACCGACGACATCGTCCACGATGACACGCAGTTCGGCGCTCAGGCGCTCCGGATCGGCGCTGAGAAATAACTCGCGGAAGGGAAGCTCCTCGTCCGGGAATTTCTCCCTGCCAATCGAGTAGAGGACGTCGTAACCGCCGGGCAGCCGGGCGATGGATTCGGCGAGCGCGCCGCGGATCTGCGGGTTGACGGTGCGGGTGACGCGCGGGTTGTGGTGGTCCAGCTCGATGAAGCCGGTGTAGGCCTGCTTCCAGGTTTCCCGTGCGAGTTCCCGCACCTCCGGAGGGGCATCCCGGATGCTGTCCGGCAGTCGCCCCCAGCGCATGAACCCGCTGAGATTGTAGCGGTAGTTGCCACTGAAGAGTTCGCCAATCGCTGGGATGACGTCGCGATAGGCGCGTGGGTCGGTGGCGACCGGGGTGAGCGCGGCGAGGGCGGAGTATTGCAGCCACCATTCGTCGTGGGCGAGGAACGGCAGGATGACGGCGACGTTTTCGACAATCCAGTCGGGCTCTCCCTTGGCAAGCAGCGAAACGGCGATGTCCTTGACGAAGAGGGCCTCGTCTTCATTCCGGATCATGGAGACAACGTGATCGAACACGTCGCGTGTGAGCAGACTGCCGGCGTTCCGGTCGAGACCTTCGAGCGCGGCGCGGCGGACGCGTGCGTCTGGATGCCCGAGGAACTCCATGAGGAGGTCGGTGCCGTGGCGGTGGATGGACCGGGAGGCGAGCTTGCGGATGACGTAGTCGGGATGGCGGATTTTTTTCCTGAGGGTTTCCTCGTCGAGATTGCCGGGGCCGAGCTTGCGGTTCATCGGCAGGCCGGCGTGCGTGGCGAGGGTTTCGCCGGAGATGTCGAATGTTTCACCGTCGGCATAGGCGGCGGGGACGATGGATTGGAAGTCGTCGTCGGCCGCAGTGCCCCACGGGCGTTCCGGGAGTTCGAAGTGCTTGGAGTGCTCGGTGGGTGGCGCGCCGGTGAGGCGAAGGGTGCGGCGCGGCACGGTGTAGGTGAGGGCGTATCCGGCTCCCCATTCGGTGTTGTCATAGCGTGCGCCGCCGAGGATTGCGAACGAGCCGTCCCAGCGACGCGACATTTCGTAGTGCCAGCGGCGCTGGTCCATGAACTCGCGGTAATGGTGGGGCAGCACATCGTAAAGCAGGCCCATGGCGGCGCTGCGCCAGATCTCGCCGATGCCGCCGCCGGTGTGGCCGTGGAGCATGTAGCTGGTGCTGTAAAAGCTGAACTGGGCGGAGGCGTCGCGGGCGCGGGCGTAGATGGATTTTTCACCATCGGGGGTGAGGTTGGCGGCGGCGGCCATGGTGAAGGCGAGCTTGCCATTCTTGCCGTTGTCGGTGTAGCCGCGCTCCGGCTTGCCCATGCCGTAGGGCACGTTGCCGCGGGCGGAGTAGCGGTAAAAGCGCTCGAGCACCCGCAGCAGCGTGTCGTCCGGCACGTCGGCCCCGCATTCGCGGGCGAGCAGCAGGAAGGTGGCGGCCGGCGCGCCGGCGGCATTGAGATGGCCGCCGCCGCCGCCGTAGCCGAGGTGGGCGATCGGCCCGCGGCCGACCCAGCCGCCGAAGTTTTCCATTTCGACGAGCTTGTCGGTGAGTTTCTGGATGGTCGGCAGCACTTCGCTGTCGCCGGTGCGCAGATAGTATTCGCAGAGGGCGAGGCCGCCGTAGCCGATATGCCAGGGATAAGTCCACCCGCCGTCGTGCCCGCGCGCCCATTCGCCGACGTATTCGAGGTCGGACTCGTCGCCGGTGGAAAGCAGGAACAACATGCCGATGTGCGCGAAGCCGGGGTGGGCGTCGCCGCTTTTGAGGTGTTCGGCGAAGTTGCGGACAATCCGGCCGGATTTTTCGCAATCTAGCGGCCAGGTATCGCTGTAGCCGCCGAGCACGGGAATCTCGACGACGACGTCGCGGGCGTCTCCGCCGGGTTCGTCGGCGACCCGCAGGACCAGGCGTCCGTCGGTGGCCTCGGCCCGGGTGATCCAGTTGCCGAGCTGGATGCGCGGGTCGATGTCCGCAAGTTGTTCGCCGTTGATCGATTTGATGATCATGTCTTCCGCAAGCTGCCCGGTCGCGTCCGCCGGCGAGCCGGCCTCAATGCCGGCGATGCGCATGGTGAAGGCGGGCTGCAGCAGGTCGATGGCGAGGCCGACGGGGCCGAAGCGCGTGAGATTGATCACCTCGCTGGTTTCCGAGGGCCGCTGCGAGAAAACCCCGTGTTCATCCTTGTAGAAAGAATCTCCGGGCGACAGGACCACGGTGGCGAGAATTGATGCGGTGATGGTTGCGAAGTGTTTCATGATCTGGGTAATGCGGACGGAAACGTGTGATGGGATCAGAATGTCTCCTACCCCGCAGACAAGATTTACACATTCATCCGCTGCTGTGAAGCGGGAATGAGCCGGTGCCGCCATCCGGCGGACGGCATCGTCTGTTTTTGACAGGGGTGCGGCGGGACCACGGTGCCTTTCTCCATTGAAGCGCCGGTTGCTTTCATCGGGTGGTGTCTCGATGCCTTGACACACGATATCCCGATCCACGGCGTGCAATCTGCTGATCGCCGCCGATGAATTCCAGGTGACCATGAAATTCACGAAGATGAGCCGGCAACACGGGAACGGTTACAAATAGATGAAAAAACCCCGCCATCCTGAGAATGGCGGGGTCGGAAGTGTGGATGTTGACAACGAAGAAATCGGGCGGATCAGAGCGAATTCTTGAGGGTGTCGAACTGGCGTTTCATGTCGGCGAGCGATGCTTCCGCAGTGGCAATGGACTTGTCGAGCTCCAGCAACTTGGCGAGCTTCGACTGGAGGCTGCCACCCACGGTCACCGCGGTGGCCGCCGGGCTTTCAGCAACAGCTTTTCCAGCAGCAGCTTTTTTCGCGGCCTTTTTGGCACCTTTTTTCGCGGCCTTTTTCCCGGTTTTCTTGGCTCCGCCTTTCAGCCAGCTGGCGAGAGTGAGTTGCGCCACACCGAATTCCTCGCCGGCGCGCGTCTGTCCGCCACGGCCGTGCTTGGCGTTGTGCTCCTCGATGAAGTCGATAATCTTCTGCTTTTCCTCGGGCGAGTAACGCTTGCCCCTGGGAGCGGCCTTCTTGGCTGCGGTTTTCGTGGAGGCCGTTTCTGCGGTATTGCCAGCGGCCTTGGCGGCGGTCTTGGTTGCTTTTTTACTGCTCATGTCGGCCCCACCCATAGTGATGTCATATGATAAATCAACACTTATTTTCGCATCAATCATTTTATCTATCCGGGGGAGGGCATCACGCATGTTGTTCATGTCTTCGATTACGAGATCCGCTGCGTCGGAAATGCCCGGACGATCGGCCACACCACTGTAGCAAATGAAGGCGGCGACGCATTCCCGGGTCTCGAGGTCCGAAGCACCATCGCCCATCATGACGCTGGCGTGAGGCAGGGTGGCGGCCTGCCAGTCGCGAATGACGCGGCATTTTCCCATGTTTTGTGAGGCGGGATGGGAGGCATCATACCCTGCATAGTTGCCTTCATCATCGAATCGCAGGGGCACGGCCTCGACATGTTCGATACCAAGGTGGCGGGCGAAGGGCTCGATGATCTGTTGGAAGCCTCCGGACAGGATCACGGGCGTCCAGCCCGCGCGCCGCAGATCGGCGGCGAGGCGGTCGGCCCCGGGAACCATCCGGGAGATGTAAAGTTCAGCGACCTGGTCGCACAGGCCGCGGTCGGGGCGGATCAGGTCGAGGCGATTCGCGAACACCTCGCCGAGCGGAACCCCGCCATCCATGGCGGCCTTTGTCATCTCCGCTACCTTGCGGTGGATCTCCGGCCCGCGCGCACGGGCGAGTTCGTCAACTCCCTCGATGGCGGAAAGTGTGGAATCGCAATCGATGAAGAAGAGTTTTCCCTTGGGTCTTGTCTGCGGCTCGATGACGACTTCCATGCCCTCGGTCACCATGGGAAAAAGATCGAGAATGTCACCGGGAGACATGCGCACGCATCCGCGGCCGGCGGGGCGGCCGAGGTTTCGGGTGTCGTTGGTGCCATGGATGTAGATATGGCGGTCGCGGGTGTTGCGGTTTTCGGGGTCGAGGCCGTCGAGGCGGAGGATGCGGGCAAGGATAAGATCCTCGCCACCATCCGCGCCGGGTTGCCATTTTCCGGAAGGGACGCGCCCCTTGAAGATGGTGTCCGTGGAGGCGTTGTGGCCGATTTTATCAATGATGCGGAAGTTGCCGGTGGGGGTTCGGAAACTGCCTTCGGTGAATCCCATGCCGCGCGAAGCGGTGGAGATGGCGTATTCTCGCATCACCCTGCCGTCATGGACAAGGGTGAGGCGCTGGCGGTCGATGGAGACGCGGATGTGGCGTTGCGGGTTCATGTGGTTTGTGGATGCGGAGATGGCGGGCTTTGAATGACAAGAAGCGAGTTATGGCCGCCGAGCGAGTGGGCGAGCTTCCATATGTAAGCGCCGGGCACGGGCGGATTTGCGGATCCCATACCCGGTGGGCGCGTGATGCCCGGCATGTCGGGCGGCACAAGACCCTCACGCAGAAACGCCGCGAACAGCACGGTCTCCACCAGTCCGCTGGCGCCAAGGGTATGACCAAGTCTTGGCTTGAGCAGGCAGACGGAGGGCTTCGCGCCGGGAAACGCGCGGGCGAAAACGGCCTTTTCCGCCCGCGCCTGGGCGGCGGTGCCGGTGGCGTGGGGTATCACGACCGCCGGGTCACCGTGGCATGCAGCGGCTTGTTCCAACATGTCCGGAGTGCGGCCTCCATCCGGTGGAATGGCGAGCGGGTTGCGCGCGTCGGTGTTGCCCAGATGATCGATCAGGCGGATGTCGGCGGCATCTCCTGTGGTTTCGATCGCGATGGCGGCGGCGGCCTCGCCCGGAATGAATCCATCACAATCCGGGCCGTATGGGTCGAGCCGCGAACGTCCGGATAACAATCCGGAAGCGGTGTAGCCGTCGAGCAGGGCCGGGACGAGCGGAAGGTCCACGGCGGCGACGATGGCACGCGGTGCCTTGCCTGCCGCCAGCATCATGAGGGCGACGCCGAGAGCGTCGAGGCCTGCGGAGCATCCGCTGGCCTGGACATGCCCCGGCCCGCGGATGCCGAGATCAATCGAGATCGCGGAAGCCGGCTCGTTGTGGATCGTATTGCTCACGGCCATGGTCCGGAACGGGCGCCGACCGGGCCAGGGTGACAGCCAACCGGCGGCGTTGCCACGGCTCGTCCCGACGACCAGCGCGGTGTCGCGAAGATCGGCAGCAGACCAGCCGGCGTCTGAGGCGGCTTCCCGGGCGACGAGCCGCGCCGCCATCGATGCGGGACTCCACATGCGGTGGATGAGCGCCCGGCGGTCGTCGATCCACGCGGCGTGGAGCCTGGCGTGGGGCGAATCGTTTCCTAACAAACCTGCGAGCGGACGGAAGCGGCTGGTGGATTCGGAGCACGCGCTGAGATGAGCCGCGACGCCCGAACCAAGCACGGAGAGGGCACCGAGGCCGCGGATGACAGGATGTGTGTTGATGCGGCACCTCGTAGCAGCACCCCGACCGCCTGCAACACAAAACCAACATGCGGGATCGCGGGATATGGTGGATTTTTCCAAAGGGAAATCATTGTGCATCCGAGTTTTACAGGATGATCAAACATGAGATGGATCAGGATGGGCCATGCTGCCGTGACTGTTTCGGGCTCCCGCTCATGGATCAATCCGCCATGGCCGCGGCGTCAGCGCTTGGTGGAATCGATGATCGCATGCAGCAATTCCTCCACCGCACCGGCATCGACGGCGGGGCCGATGAGGATGGCGCACGGGTTGGTTTCCGGCGGCAGCGCGCCTTTCATTAGATGTGGCGGCTCGTCAGGGTCGTCGGTTCGCTGGAAGTGGCGGACGCCGCCCTCACCCGCCAACCGCGCCACGCCCTTGACCCGCAGGATGTCGCGCGGCAGTGCGGCAAGCCATCGGCGGAGCTGGTCTTCAGTGAGCGGAGGCATGTCGATGCGTGCCGCCGCGTGGTGGTGGGCGTGGCCGGCGGAACTGACCGCGACCGCCGCGGGCTTGGTTTGCGGTGGCAATTCACCGGCAAGTTCGGCGGCGAGCCGGGTTGGGGTGGTATGGACGGCGCGCGGGTTATGTGTGGCGATGTCTTGGCGCACCCGGTGCTGTTGCCGGGGCGACGCCTTGTGGCCGCGATTGGTGTGGATGTGGCTGGCTGTTTGCAGTTGGGCGCGTTCGAGCCTCCGGTCCCATGGAAACCACCGCTTCTGCCAACGGCTTTCATTCATCACCACCACCTGCCGCACCGGGCCGAAGCGGCCGGCAAGCTGCGGGTCGGCTGTGATGACTTCCAACAAAGGATACGGATCGGTTGTGCCGTTCGCCTCGATGAGCACAACCGGACGGATGTCCACCGGCACCGCGTCGAGCGCATCGACGAGGCCGTCGGCGGCGTCGCAGCAGACGCAGCCCGCTGCAATGGCCCGCACTTCGTCGGTGAATTCGCGCAGCGTCGCCGAATCAACCTCGGCATTCAGGAAATCATTGAGAATCACATATGGCGGGCGCGGCCCCGCCGCGAGCAAGGGAAGAATCTCGCGCATGAAGGTGGTTTTTCCTGCACCCAGGAAGCCGGCGAGGACGACAACGGGAATCCGGTCTGTGATTGTGGAAGCGGACATGGCGGGTCTGCCGGGACACAAGCGTTGCTGAAACAGCCAATCGTCCCCCAATGCGATCACGTCGGGTTTTTATCCTGGTCCGGACCGGATGGCGCGGGCGACCCGGCCCCGGAATGGCGGAGTGTTTCGTCGATCTCCGCGCCGAGAAGGATCAGGAACGCCGTGAGGTAGAGCCACAGCATCAGGATGGCGACGGCTCCGAGCGATCCGTAGGTGACATCATACGCGCCGAAGTTGTCCACATAGTAGGAGAAGAGCGCGGAGGCCGCGAGCCAGAGCAGCGTCACCGTGATTGCTCCGGGACTGATCCATCGTGAAGCGGACTTGTTGCGCGATGGACCGAAACGGTAAACCAGCGCGAGCAGGCTGATCACGATGGCCAGCAGGAACGGCCAGCGCAGTAGGGAGATCGTGCCGGGGACGATCCGGTCGCCCGGCAGCAGCAGGGCCGCCGCCGGCAGCACCGCGATCAGCAGGAGCGCGCAGATGATGACGGCGACGAAGGCGAGCGTGAGCACCATCGAGGCGACCTGGAGGCTGATGAAACCGCGTTTCTCCGCCTCGCTGAAGACGATGTTGAGTCCCTGGATGAGCCCGTTCATCGCGCGTGACCCGGCCCACAGTGCGAATGCGATGCCAAGCACCGATCCCCAGCCCGCCGCCGCCCTGAGGTCGCCGCTGATTTCCCCGACCTGGGCATGCAGGATCTCGTGAACCTCGGCAGGGAGGATGCCGGATTCGGCTTCCAGCCGGCTCTCGATCTGGTTGGGATCGGCCAGCAGACCGTAAATCGAATACAGTCCGGCCAGACCCGGGAATATCCCGAGCAACAGAAAGAATGCCACCCCCGCGGAAGTGATGGGCAGATGGTCGCGCTCCACCGCTGCCTTCAACCGGCGCAGGAAATCGCACCAACGCCGCCACATGGGTGGATCACCAGTGAGGATGGTGGTTGGGCGCGTCATGCTCGTGCATGACATCTATCATGCCGGCGGGCGCACCGCAATCCGGGTGAAATCCGGATGGATCACGCACGGCGGATTTTCCGGACGGCCCGGACGGACATGACGACGCCGCCGAGAACGAAAAGGCCGGGAAACCAGATGGAATATAGCGGGGCCAGGGAATCAGGCTCAAGGATGGCGAATTCCGGATCGGCCGGGTTGACGTGGCAGATTGTCTCGTCTCCCGGCTGGAGACGTGCGGCGCGCTCGAAGACGACATCGCGTTTGGCGGACCATGGATTGCCGCGCAGGCTGGCCTGGTCGCTGGAGAGCCGCTCGCCCTCCCATTCATATCCGAAAACGATGTGGTGGCGATATTCGACTGGCGACTGCGGATCGTGCTGCCGGTCCCGCACCTCGGAAACAAGGATCACGCACGGCACAACCGGCCAATTCCGCGTCTCAAGCGCGCGCAGGGCGCTGGCCGCCATCACCCAGACGAAAAGCCCGCCGATCATGGCGAGCAGCACACCGAGGACGAGAAGGAAATAACTCCCCGCGAGGGGCGACGCCTGATGATGATTCACGCCGCAATCCATGGAGGCGGACCGGCCGTTGCACAAATACGAAATGCCTGCGTGTCGGATGCGGGTTGCCCCCCGAGATCATATGGAAAAAGCTTCCCTACGCCCTACCGGTGCGGCGTATCCTCGCGGCAAATGAAATATGTAATGCTCCTCATCGGCGTGCTTTTGTCCTTCGTGCTGGGATATCTGGCGGAACCGGCACTGAGGGACAGCATGATCCGCGAACGGGAAAGATCCCAACCCGAAATGGCGGGGGAAACCGTGGCCCCCGAACCAGAGCCACAACCCGAACCGCTGCAGGAGCCGGAACCCGGGCCGGAACCGGAACCCGAGCCCGAACCCGAGCCGGAGCCGGAACCGGAACCGGAACCGGAACCGGAA
>SLAV01000327.1 GCA_007126655.1 Haloferula sp.
CATCAAAGCCTCCACCGACAAACCCGAACTCCGCGAAGTCGAATCCTCATGAAGAAATGCCGCATCCTCACACTCGCAGCCACCCTGCTCGCCACCGCGCTCCCCGCCACCGCGCAGCGCCAACAGCTCCCCAATCCGGACCTCACCAAGGGCGAGGAAATCCCGGAGGAATTCACCCACCATTATAACCTCGGCCCCACCGGCGCCCGCGGCTGGATGTATTCGCATAATCTCGATACCACAAAGGCCCGCCAGATCCTCGTCACCGAAATCGCCGATGGCTCGCCCGCGGACGGCGTCTTGCAAAAAGACGACGTCATCCTCGGTGTCTTCGGCGAAAAATTCAGCTACGACCCGCGCACCGAACTCGGCCTCGCCATCACCCGCGCCGAAGCCGGCAATGGCGACCTCCCGCTCACCGTTTGGCGCGACGGACGCGAGAACCGTGTCACCCTCGCACTTGAATCACTCGGCACATACAGCGACACCGCCCCGTTCGACTGCCAAAAATCCGCCCGCATCCTCGCACACGGCAGCAAGGCCCTCGCCGAGCGCATGCAACAGGATGACTACGAAGACGACGTGAACGCCATCACCCGCTCGCTCAACGCCCTCGCCCTGCTCGCCACCGGCAACGAGGAATTCATGCACCTCGTCCGCCGCGAAGCCGAGTGGGCGTCGAATTTCACCACCGACGGCTTCCAGACGTGGTGGTATCCGTATCCCGTCATGCTCATGGCCGAATACCAGATCGCCACCGGCGACGATGCCTTTGAAGACGGCATGCGACGCCTCGCCATGGAGGCCGCCGAGGGCCAGAGCATCGTCGGCTCCTGGGGCCACCGCTTTGCCATGGAAGACGGCCGCCTCGGCGGCTACGGCATGATGAACGCCCCCGGCATCCCGCTCACCATCTCCATGCACATGGCCCGCCTCGCCGGCCTCGAAGACCCGCTCATCGAGCAAGCCATCGACCGCAGCGCCAAGCTCATCCGCTTCTACGCCGGCAAAGGCGCGCCCCCCTACGGCGACCACCACCCGTGGACCCAAACCCACGAGGATAACGGCAAATCCGGCATGGCCGCCGTCCTCTTCAACTTCCTCGAAGAAGAGGAAAACGCCGAGTTCTTCGCCCGCATGAGCGTCGCCTCGCACGGCCCCGAGCGCGACACCGGCCACAGCGGCAACTTCACCAACCAGGTCTGGGCCATGCCTTCCGTCGCCCTTTCCGGTCCGCACGCCACAGGCGGCTGGATGAACGAATTCGGCGCGTGGTATTTCGATCTCGCCCGCTCGTGGGACTTCAGCTTCCCCAACCCCGGTCCCCCGCAACCCCGCCCGTGCAGCTTTGGCGGCTGGGACCTCACCGGCGGCTACCTCCTGGCCTACGCCATGCCGCTGGAGAAAATCCTCCTCACCGGCAAACAACCGAAAATCGTCCCGCAGATCGACGCCGACACCACCGAGTCGCTCCTGCGCGACGGCCGCGGCTGGAGCAACAACGACCGCAACAGCGCCTACGACTCGCTCGACGAGGACCAGCTCATCGAGCGACTCGCCAGTTGGTCCCCCGTCGTCCGCCAACGCGCCGCCAAGGCCCTTAACCGCCGCGGCCATCAGAAGCTGCCCATGGAGACACTCATCGAGATGCTCGATTCGGAAAACATCCACGCCCGCAAAGGCGCGTGCGCGGCGCTCGAAAAGGCGCGCGGTGCCGCCGCACCCGCCGTGGACAAACTCATCGAACAACTCGATCACGACGACCTCTGGCTCCGCGTCCTCGCCGCCGACGCCCTCGCCGCCATCCGCGGACCCGCCCGCCGCGCCGTGCCGGTTCTTTTGGACCGCATCATCGCCGGCCCATCCGAGGAGGATCCGCGTGGCATGGAGCAGCGCTTCATGATCTTCGCCGTCTTCGGCGAAATGTTCCGCAACGCCCCCATCGAGGGTGTCGATCCCGACAAACTCGGCACCGCCATCATGGCGGGCCTGCAAAACCAGGACGGCCGCGCCCGCGGTGCCATCGGATCATTCTACGAGCAGCTCACCGATGAACAGATCGAGCCGCTCCTCCCCGCCATCCACGAGGCCATTGCCAAACCCGCGCCCAGCGGCATCATGTTTGCCGACGGCGTCCGCCTCGCCGGTCTCGATTTGTTCGCCCGCCTCCGGATCGAGGAAGGCATGCAGCTCGCCCTCGACATCATGGACATCCAGCGCTGGGGCAAAAACTATCGTATCCGCCGCCTCATCGAAATCATCGGCGAATATGGCGGTGCCGCCAAACCCGTGCTCCCCCAGCTGCGCGAACTCGAAGCCGATCTCAAGGCCCACCACGAGGCCCGCATGCTCGCCGAAAACATCGAAAACCTCGGCAAGCTCATCGAATCCATCGAAAACGCCCCCGAAGCCGACGACCTCCGCAGCCTCAACTGAAGCCTGGCCGAAAGTCCTGCCCTCCCTTACGAAATCAATTACTGCATACCTCACGGACGCGCCAACAGCCCGAAGCGCTCGATGAACTCTTGTGGTTTGATCGGTACGGGCAAATACCCCGCGTTGGCAAGCGGCAGGAAGTGCCGGTCCTCGGTGATCAGAAACTCCGCTCCAGCCGTGATGGCGCAGTCTGTGAAAATATTGTCGTCAGGGTCCTCGCCGATCACGTGGAAACGATAGAAGGGAGTCACTCGAACCACGCCGGAACTTGTCAGCTCCACGAGGTCCAACAAACGAGCGAATTTGACCCACGCGTTCTTGCCGCTAAGCATGGTCAGGATTTCCTCATACTCCAAAAGAATCCCGGTGGACACGGCGAGAGTGTAGCGACCGGCGATCCAGGCATCAAGAATCGGAAAAAAGGCATGACCTCTGGCCCGTGCTTGCACTAGCACATTGGTATCGATGCAAACGATCATGTTGCGCGCATTTGTTTGCGGACTTGGTCGATGATTTTGGGAAGCCGTTCGAATACTCCTGCCTGCCGCTCCTCCTCAGCGCCTGCGGAAATCTCCGCCCACAACCGTTCTTTCTCGGCGTGAAGTAGCACTGAGTGAACCAGACGAAGCTCTTCCTCGGGCATCGTCTCGATTCGCCGTATCAAGTCCGGACGAAGGTTTTTTGGGGAAGGTAATGTTGATGGCATGGTTGAAAATAGCACTGTCGCCGCCTTATGTCACGCTCCCAGTCAAAGAGATCCCCACTCATGGAACCCTATGCCAATCAGAACCCACGGTAACAAAACCAACATTCCAAAAAATCCGTGTCATCCGCGCAATCCGTGGTTAAAAACCCACCATGGCACCCTCCAAGATCACCACCATCCTGGCCACCCTCACCTGCCTCGCCGGTCTCGCCACCGCCGGCATGGAAAACCTCCTGGCCACCGCCGAGGTCACCGCCAGCAGCCACCGCGAAAACGCCGGCCCGGAAAAAACCACCGACGGCATCGTTGGCGACGACTCCCGCTGGCTCGCCGCCGGGGACGACGCCGCCCCATGGATCGAATTCCGCTGGCCCGCCCCCCAACACATCGTCGTCGCCGACATCTTCTCCGGCTGGCGGAACCAGGACGCCGTAGAAAACCTCACCCTCTCGATCCTCCACGACGGCGAATGGCACACCGAACCGCAATGGAAGCTGCGCGAAAACACCAACCCCGCCCGCCGCATCGAAGTCGATCGGGAAACCACCGGCCTTCGCCTCGACATCCTGCCAGGCGGCAAAGACACCACCGCCCGCATCCGCGAAGTCGCCGCCTACGCCTCCGTCTTCCCGCCCGTCGGCACCGGCCTCACCTTCGACGGTCTGCGCGGCGCGGAAGTCGATTTCAGCCGCCACATCATCGCCATCAACCAGATCGGCTTCGAGGCCACCCGCGGCAAACGCTTCACCGCACCCCTCACGCCCGATGGCACCCGCTTCACCGTCCACCATCTCGGCGGCGAGACCGTCCTTTACAAAGGCCAAATCACCGGCCGGATCGGCGACTTCACCGCCTTCGTCCCCGCAGACAGTGATGTCGAATACGTCATCCGCATCGCCGGCGGCAGCCTCCAGGATGGCGAAAGCGACCCGTTCTGGATCCGCCATGATTTCTTCCGCAAAAAACACTGGCAGAGCGCCCTCGACTTCATGATCGACAGCCGCTCCGTCCTCGGCACGCATCCCAGCGCCTACGGCGGCCACCCGTGGCGCGACGGCACCTACTACGACTCCATCATCCCCTCGCTCGTCCTCTTCTTCCTCGCCGACCCCGCCTGGCACCTCGCCACCGAACGCCAGATCGACTTCCACGCCGAAAAAGCCATGGTGCTCGATCCCGAATTCAAATTCGACCCCCACGCCTCCGGCGGTCGCGTCCTCGATGCCACCCGCGCCTACTTCGAACTCCCGCCACCCGCCGACGACGCGCCGGACGTCGTCAAGCTCATGCACTGGGGCGCCGGCTTCTACCTGTGCCACCCCGAAACCCGCGACCCCAGCGGCGACCCGCTCGGATACCAAATCCACGCCCAGACGCTCGAACAAATCGCCTGGTTCCTCTGGCTCCAACCCGAACTCGAAGCATGGATCCCGGAAAAATTCTTCGACCTCTGCCGCGACCTCCTCTTCACCCACTGGGAGTCCTCCGGCGCGCTCGGCATCTCCGAGTGGTGGCCCATGGAATCCTACATGGAATTCCCGCACCCCACCTTCGGCCGCCTGCATCCCTTCAAAGGTCGCCACGCCCCCGGCCACAGCATCATCCCCAACCTCCTCATGCACGAGATCGCCACGCGCGACGGCCGCGATGACGCCGCCCACTTCCTCGACGCCGCCGTCACCCAGACCCAATGGATCATCGACGAACTCGACTGGCACGACCCGCGCACCACCAAGGGCCACCGCATGAGCGAGCACACCACCATCCGCAGCCTCGTCTGGATTCTCCAAAACCACCCCGAAGCCGCTCCCGACGGCCTGCTCGAAAAAATCGAACAATGGGCCGAAATCGCCATCTCCCGGTCCGACAACCTCTGGGACTTCCGCCGCTACGACATGGACGAACACTGGACCATCCCCGTCCTCAACGACGTCGGCAACTGGGTTGGCGCGCCCGCCATCCTCACCGCCGCCTCATGGGTCGTCCGCGACGACGCCGTCCGCCAGCGCCTCCGCGAGCTGGCCATTTCCCACATCGACTTCACGTTCGGCCGCAACCCGCGCCTCGCCGCCGCCCCCGCCAAGCCCGACCTCGGCTTCACCGGCATCGAGCGCGGCTGGCCGAAACTCTACCCCGAAGACGTCTGCGCCCGCCTCGAAACCGTGCGCGGCTCCATCTCCTCCGGCCCCGGCACCGAAATGTTCCCCTTCAACCCCTCCGGCGAATACCGCCACCCCGAAGGCTGGGTCAACTACGGCGCCGCCTGGTGCATCTCCCTCAGCTACCTCGCCTTCGACCCCCAACGCCACGCCCCGCCTCAGCCGTAGAGCCCGCTGATTCCCGTTACGGATAGGGTTCTGCTGGAGAGCAACCCTCGCCACAGGACTCCGCCTCCCGCTTGCTCCATCAGGTGGTGATCACGCCACTCACTGGGCAAAAGCAGCACAGGACTTCTTGCGCAAAGCCACAAACATCGCAATCGCGGCCTTGGTTGTCGCATGCTCGGAACATACAAATGCGCCGGATCATGAATCGTAAAACGCCGTATCCGACGGGCGAGTCGCCTCTTATTCAGCCCAACGGATTCAGTCGCCTCGATTTTCCAAGACGCTTGGTCGTCTCCACCATATTCGCGGGAAATCCGCATGGGTGGCCTCAGGGGGCGCCGGGCATGTCACCAAGGAAGGCGGCGATGCGTTGGTCGTCCCAGGTTTCTCGGAGTATGCCGCGCAGGGCGAAGCCGACATGGCCACTGGCACCGGCCTCGTCGATGGCGGCAAGAACACGGCGGTGCACGACCGCTTCGTAGTTGGCGCCAGATCTCGGCGGGGTCTAGCCCGGCGACGAGCAGGGCGCGCAGGCATCCGATGGGTTCGCCGAGGGATTCAGCACCCGCCGCATCATTCATTCATCATCTTTTATTAAGGTAGAGACGCCGGTTGCCCGACGCCCCCTCGCAGGGGCCTGCGTGCGGAATTGCCGCACCGGGATCCTCAGTGACGCGCGCAGGTGGAACTCCGATCATGATTCTCTTTGGTTGGGTATGGATGGTGTCGTGTTGAGGCGGCTTGTCAAGTCTGCGGCACGGGATGTTCCACAATGCACGGCATCGGGATTTTCCAGCGCTGCCAGGCGCTGTTGGGACACCGCCACATCCACACCGCGATGATCCATTTCCACCTCGCTCATCGCAGCGCGCAGGACTGCCGCACCCGCCCGCAGAGGGGCAAAGCGCCACCGCCGACTGGGTCGAACGCCAGCTCGGCAAGCGTGCCGGCGCACCCTGCCTCATGCTGAGCTTCACCCTGTCGGCCGAACTTCGCCCGCTATTCCTCACCCTGGCGGGCAGGGAGGTTTACCATTGGTTTTCTGTTTCGGCAATGTCGAACCTTAGCACACGGATCGGCAGTTTGTCGCCCGCGCCACGTTCCATGAGGTAGTAGAAAATCGAGCCGCCTGCCTTCACGCTATTGCCATAAAAATAGCGTTTCCCGGACGTGTCCCGGTATGTCTCCCTCCAATCATGCGCTCCCTCATCGGTCATCATGATCACAGGTCGATCATCTTCAAGGCCGATGCTGTAGACGCGATCGCCAATGGCATACATGGCGCCGTCGGGCCCGCTTTCCGATACCTGGAGTTCGGTGCCGATGCTCGCGCTGTAATAATGCTTCACGTGGCCGTTGACCTGGAGATGGGCGTGGAACGCGCCGCTTTCGGTGATCACAAAGCTGCGTTGGCCCACGGATTGTCCCGGTTCGGAAGGATCAGCGATCCGAAACGGCTCCTGGTCGGTGATTGGGAATCCCATATTCGTGCCATCATAGGTCAGCCAGTCGGACAAGCCGTCACCGGATTTGCTGTAACCGAAATAGAGTCCGCGGTTGTTCACATAGCCGAGCCGATGGTCGGATGACATTCTCCGATGCCAGACCGCGGCCATCCGCCCGTTGTGTATCCCGAAAACGGGATAGACTCCGGAGGTTGTCTCGAAATCGTTCCATTTGTGACTTGGCGACCACGACTCCCCGTCGTACTTCGCGAAATACATCGTGGCATTCGTATGTCCGCCGACACGCCACCTGAGAATCAGTTCCCCGTCATCCGTGTTGAGGAAAACCGGGTAAGTGGTCCTCCAGTAATATCGGGGATTTCCGTCAACATGCTTCTTCTCAAGATAGGTTTGTTTCGGATGAAACAGATCGATCTTCCATTCGTCGTCGGGAACAAGCGCGGCGCCTCTTATCGAATGGCTGTAATTGAAATAATCATCCGGAAAATCCGATGGGGTGTAGGCATGCAGATCGTAAACCAAATGGATGGTGTCGTCCCTCGGGCTGATGCCGATTGCGATCCTGTTGTGGGAATCGCCTTTCGTCCTGTCGCGGCGGAACATCACATGTCGATGGGGGAATTCAATGTGCCTCCACGTGTCGCCCCCGATTTTTTTTCTGGACAGCATGACGTGCCGGTCATCCATGCCGCCGCGGTACCATGTGACGAAAATGAATCCGCCATGCACCTTGATGCAGTCGCCATGAGGGGTGATCCGTGGTGAGAACTGATATCTGGTGAAACGAAGGCCGTTATCGGCGACCTGTCCCTCGTCCACCATCCGGATCTCGTCCAGGAACCGGTAGGTATCGGCGGCGAGGGTGCCTGCTGCTGTGGCGCACACGACCAGGGACAGGGCGGAAATACGAATCAACCGTTTCATTTCAATTGTATTTGGTGGCAACTGTTTTGATCGCCGCTTTTGAAAGGCTGCCGTCCGGGCGAATGCGATCCATAAACGGCATATACGACGGGCGAGTCGCCTCTTTTTCACCCCCAACGGATTCAGTCGCCTCGATTTTCCAAGTCACCTGGTCGTCTCCATCAAATTCGCGCGAAATCCGCGTGGGTGGCCTCAGGGGTCGCCGGGCATGTCGCGAAGGAAGGCGGCGACGCGTTGGTCGGCCCAGGTTTCGCGGAGGGTGCGGGGGAGGGCGAAGCCGACGTGGCCGCCCTGGGGCGGGCAGTCGAGGTGGACGTGGGCGCTGGCCGCGGCCTCGTCGAACGGGTGGCAGCTTTCCGATAGGAACGGATCGTTGCGGGCGTTGAGGACGAGGGCGGGCACGCGGATTCCGCCGAGGAACGGCCGGCAGGACGATTGCTCCCAGTATTCGGCGGCGCTGGAGAAGCCGTGGAGGGGGGCGGTGTAGCGGTCGTCGAAGGTGGCGAAGTCGCGGATCTCGTCGAGACCTTCGAGGTCGATTTTTCCGGGAAACCGGGTGGCCTTGTCGCGCATGCGGCGGCGCAGTTTGCGGAGGAACCTGAGCATGTAGAGCCGGTTGTCCGGTTCTCCGAGCCGCCGGGCGCTGCCAGCGAGGTCGCAGGGCACGGAGATGGCGGCAGCCGCGCGGATGCGGGGGTCGCGCGCGCTTTCGCCGAGGTATTTCAGGGTGAGGTTGCCACCAAGGCTGAAGCCGACGAGGGCGACGGAGCGCGCCGGGTGGGATGAAAGGGCGCGACGGACGACGGCGTGGAGGTCGCGGGTGTCGCCGCCGTTGTAACATTGAAGGAGGCGGTTGCGTTCGGGGCCGGAGCCACGCATGGTCCAGCCGAGGACGTCCCAGTTGCGGGCGGCGAGCGCTCGGGCCATCCCTTGCATGTAATTGCAGGTGTGGCGGTTTTCGAGGCCGTGGGAGAGGATGGCGAGGCGATCACCGGTGTGGCCTGTCCAGCCGAGGTCGAGGAAGTCGCCGTCCTCCAGTTCGAGGCGTTCGGGGATGCGGGTGACGAGCGGGACGTGGCGGAACGCGTTGGGGACGATCGTCTGGACATGGCCGCCGCGCTGCCATCGCGGCGGTTGATATGCGGGCGGAACGACGGGCGGCATGGGTGATCAATCTCCCAAGCTGTCCGTGTTTTCGGGGGGATCAAGGAGGGATTGCCGGACGAGGAAGTCGTCGGCGGCATTGACGGTGAGTTCGAAGTTGCGGTGATTGACGTTGAAGTTGAAGAACATGTGGTCCTCGCGTTCGAAATCGACCAGTTCGCAGGTGTTGCCGCGCCAGCGCATGCGGCGGCGGAAGGTGGCGGCATCGCCAAAGGGCGTGATGCGGTCGGCCTTGCCGTGGAACAGGATCATGGGCGGCAGCTTGCGCCGGACAAGGCGCAGGGGGGACATGGCCTTGGCGGTGCGGGCGTCGGGGAACCTTGCGGCGATGTCGCGGTTGCGGGTGGCGTCGAGCAGGCTGCTGAACAGGACGAGCGCCTGGGGGCGGCAATCGAAACCGTCGTCGTCGGGCGGCAATTGTTTCATGCTGGGCATGGCGGTGAGCAGGGCGAGGAAGGCCCCGCCGCCGGCTCCGCCGACGATGACGCGTTCGGGATCGGCTCCGACGGCGGCGGCGTAGCGCCGCAGGCAGCGGATGAGTTCGCGGGCGTCTTCGACGGCATCGACGGGATTGGTGCGGTGCTTCGACCAGAGGCGGGTTTCCGCGGCGACGGTGACCGCGCCGCGGGCGGCGAAGTGCAGGCAGTGCGGGACGAACTGGGTGGGCATGGGCGTGTCCCAGAATCCACCGTGGAAGAAGACGAAAAGCGGCGCGGCCTTGCCATCGGGACGGGGCGGGGGGTCGAATGTGTGGGCGGCGACCGGGCCTTCGGGGCGTTCGGCGTAGATGTAGGTTTGCGCGTCCTTGAGGATCTCGCGGTCGCGGGCCTCTCCGATCGGCGCGATTTTCTGAAACAGGCGGCTCATGGGCGGGGACGTGCGCGGGATGATGGTTGTGGCGGGCTGCGGGATGCAACCTGTTTATCGCCTGGCCACCGTTACGCGCGCGGAAGGCCCGTGCTTGCGCCCGGCGGTGGATTCGTTATCGATGGCCGCGCATGAGCGAGGCCGAGTTGAACGACCTGAAGCGCCAGCCGGGCATCCCGCCGTGGCGGTTGAATCTGGCGGCGTGGGTCGAGTCGCCGAAAATCCAGCGCGTGGTGATCGCGGTGATTCTGGTGAACGCGGTGATCCTCGGCATGGAGACCTCGCCGGCGATGATGGCGCGGGCCGGCGGGTTGCTGATCGCGATCGACAAGGCCTGCCTGCTGATATTCGTGGCGGAGCTGCTGGTGAAGCTGACGGCCTACCGGGGCCGGTTCTGGCGCAGCGGGTGGAACATATTCGATTTCCTGGTGGTGGCGGTGGCGCTGGTGCCGGGGGCCGGGCCGTGGGCGGTGCTGCGCTCGCTGCGGGTGCTGCGGGTACTGAGGCTGCTGACCGTGATTCCCTCGCTGCGGCGGGTGGTGGCGGCGTTCCTGCATTCGATTCCGGGGCTGGCTGGGGTGTGCGCGGTGATGTGCATTTTCTTCTACACCGCCGGGGTGCTGGCGACGCGGTTGTTCGCGGACTCATTTCCCGAGTGGTTCGGCAGTCTGCCGCGCAGTTTGTATTCGCTGTTCCAGGTGATGACGCTTGAGAGCTGGTCGATGGGGATCGTGCGGCCGGTGATGGACGTGTATCCCTGGGCGTGGGCGTTTTTCGTGCCCTTCATCATCATCGCGACCTTCACGATCCTGAATTTGTTCATCGGCATCATCGTCTCGACGATGCAGGAGCTGGCGATGATTCCCGATGTGGAGGCCGAGCACGAGGAGGTCACGGCGATTCTGGCGCGCATCGAGGATGATTTGCGGACGCTGCGCGAGCGCGTCGGCACAGGCTCGAAACCGGGTGGTGGCGGTTGACGCGGGGCGGAGTATGCTCTCCCATCCGGTGATGCCCGCTCCGCATTCCGCCGTGCCGCCCGCGTCCTTGCGCTGGGTCCTCAGCTATTTGATGCGCGAGAAACGGGTGTTCCTGCCCTCGCTGGCGGCGTTGTTCATCACGGCGGGCCTGTCGCTGGCGTTTCCTTATTTCCTCGGCAAGCTGATCGGCGGACCTTCCGACGCGCTGGCGAACCAGCGCGACCCGGCGGAGGTTCTGGCGCAGTCGAACACGGTGATTTTGCAGCTTCTCGCGGTGCTGGCGGTGCAGGCGTTGGTGGCGTTTTTCCGGGTGCAGGGGTTCATCCGTTCCGGCGAATCGGCGCTGAACCGGATGCGGGCGGATATCTTCGCGCATCTGGTGCGGCTGCCGATGGCGTTTTTCCAGGAACAGCGGGCCGGGGCGCTGAGCAACCGGGTGTCGGCCGACCTCGGGGTGGTGCGCGACACGCTGCTGCACACCGTGCCGCAGGCGGTGCGGCAGAGCGTGATCCTGACCGGCGGGCTGGTGTTCATTTTCGTGGCCTCGTGGAAGCTCTCGCTCATCATGCTTTCGTGCGTGCCGGTGGTGGTGCTGGCGATCGCGTTTTTCGGGCGGCGTGTGAAGCGCCATTCGAAGGCGGCGCAGGATTCGCTGGCCGAGGCGGGCACGGTGATCGAGGAGACGGTGCAGGGGATCGCGGACGTGAAGGCGTTCACCAACGAGGGTTTCGAGGGGAGGCGCTACCAGCGCGCGCTGGACACGTTCCTTGCGGTGACGTGCCGGGGTGCGAAAAACCGGGCGGCGTTCCTTTCCTTCATCATCTTCGCATTGTTCGGCACGATTTCCTTCGTGGCCTGGCACGGCGCACGGATGCTCGCGACGGGTCAGATCAGCTGGGAGAACTTCGCGTATTTCATCCTGTTTTCGATCTTTGTCGGCGCTTCGCTCGGATCGCTGCCCGAAATCATCTCGCAGCTCCAGCAGACGGCGGGCGCGACCGAGCGCCTGCGCGCCCTGATGGACGAGCCGGTTGAACGCGGCGGGGACGGGGATGCCGACGGGCTGACCGGCGCGCTGACCTTCCAGGGCGTGGGTTTCCAGTATCCCTCGCGGCCCGGCATGGACGTATTGGACGGGCTTGATTTCGATGTGGGAGCAGGCATGCGCCTGGCGATCGTGGGACCCTCGGGGGCGGGGAAATCGACCGTTTTCTCGCTGATCCTCGGGTTCAACCGGCCGACGCGTGGCCGGGTGTGTTTTGACGGGCGCGACGCGGCGATGTTCGATCATCGGGCGCTGCGCCGGCGGATCGCGATCGTGCCGCAGGAGGTGATGTTGTTCGGTGGCTCGATCGCGGAAAACATCGGCTACGGCCGCCCCGGAGCGACCGGGGAGGAAATCCGCAAGGCTGCCGAGCAAGCCAACGCGCACGAGTTCATCGTGGCATTGCCGGAGGGCTACGGGACGCAGGTTGGGCCGCGGGGCACGAAGCTTTCCGGCGGCCAGCGGCAACGCGTCGCGATCGCCCGCGCGATACTGGCCGATCCCGCGATCCTGCTGTTGGACGAGGCCACCTCGGCGCTGGATTCCGAGAGCGAGCGGTTGGTCAACGACGCGCTGGAGCGCCTGATGCGCGGGCGGACAAGCCTCGTGATCGCCCACCGCCTGTCCACCGTGCGTCATGCCGACCGGATCCTTGTGCTCAACCACGGACGCCTGACCGAGGCGGGGACCCACGACGAATTGATCGCCCGCGGGGGCACATACCGTCTGCTCGTCGAAACGCAGCTTTTGTGAGGGTGTGGAGGGCCCGCCGGGGGCTCCGGGCGTTTCCTTTTGAAAATCAATCGCTCGCGTGAAAACGCCGGTTTTGGGCGCGGGAATTGCTTCAGAGGTGTTAAGCATCACACGGGTCAATTCTTTAAAAAATCCGGGCCGTGGAACGCTTGTGGAAAATGGGGGAGCCGTTGCATTTGTTAGATCGGGCTCAAAACTGCTTTTTTGGCCCGCGGTTTCGGCGCAGATTCGCTCCCCCCTCATCGGCTGGGGTTTTTCCTTGAATGGAAAATCCCGGGCGGTTGGGAGGGAAGGAATTTTCAAAAAACTCAACCAATTGCACACGAATGAATCGGGAGGATTTGCACGCCGCAGACATGGTCGAAACGGACACCACGGAGGAAAGCTGCGAAATGGAGACGGCGGATGATGTGTCCGGCGACATCTGGCGGGAGGCGTGCGACAGGCTGAGGCGGATGGTGAGCGGCGACGCGTTCCAGCGTTGGTTTGGCTCCGCGGTCTGGCTCGGTGTGGAGAACGGCACGGCGAGGCTCGAGGTGCCTGGTGAAATCCACCAGGTGTGGATCGAGACGAACTACATGCCCGAACTGACCAGTTGCCTGGGCGAACTTGACGACGGGATTCGCGAGGTGGTCCTGAGCGTCGCGGCGAAGCCGGGTGATGCCCGGCAGGCCGAGGAGGTGGCGTCGGGCGCGCCACGTACGCCCGAGCCGAGCGACGAGCTGCTGGAGAAGCGCCGGCGCTCCCTCGGGCTGAACCCGTCGCACACGTTCCGCAGTTTTGTTGTGGGCGCGAACAGTCAGTTCGCGCACGCCGCGTCCGAAGCGGTGGCGACGCGGACGACGGTTGGCTACAACCCATTGTTCATCCACGGTGGTCCCGGGCTTGGCAAGACGCACCTGATGCAGGCGATCGGCCACGAGATCCTGCGCCGACGCCCGGCCGCGAAGGTGGTCTATCTCACCTGCGAGAAGTTCACCAACGAGTTCATCGACGCGGTGCGGCGTGGCGACATCGAGAAATTCCGCCGCCGCTATCGGAGTGCGGACGTGATGTTGATCGATGACGTGCAATTTCTAGCCGGCAAGGAGCGTTCGCAGGAGGAGTTTTTCCACACGTTCAACACGCTGTTGGACGGGCGCAACCAGGTGGTGCTGACCAGCGACCGCCCGGCGAGCGAGATCAAGAGCCTGGAGCCGCGCCTGATCTCGCGCTTCGAGTGCGGACTCACGGTGGAGTTGCAGCCGCCGCACATGGAGACGCGAATGGCGATTCTGCGGAAGAAGACGATCGACTGGAAAGTGCGGGTCGATGAGTCGATCCTGGTCTTCCTTGCTGAGAAAATCCGCTCGAACGTGCGCCGTCTGGAGGGCGCGCTGATGCGGGTGGCGACGTATGCCTCGCTGGCCGGCGAGAGCGTGACGGTGGACCGCATCGAACATCTGCTGCGCGACCTGCTGCGCGAGGAGGCGAGCCGGCAGGTGACGATCGATTCAATCCAGAAGACCGTGGCCGAGCACTTCGACATCCGGCTTGCGGACATGACGAGCCGCCGCCGCCCGGCGAGCATCGCCTTTCCGCGCCAGGTGGCAATGTATCTGAGCCGCAACCTGACGAAAGGGTCGCTGATGGAAATCGGCGAGGCCTTCGGCGGGCGGGACCACGGCACCGTGATCCACGCGTGTAAAAAGGTCGCCGAACGGCTCAAGCGGGAACCGGCGTTGAAGGACACACTCGGCGTGCTCGAGACGCGGCTGCGCCGCTGAAGTTCCCGGGTCGGTGGTGCCGCGGCGGCCCCGTGGGTTTTGAAATTCCGCGGGACCAAGATTTGTCTTGCCTTGGCCTTGCGGGCGTATAGTTTCGCCGCCCCATGCCAAGAGTCTCTGGAAAAGCAAAGACACGCAAAGCCGTCGCCAAGCGCTTCAAAGTCACTGGTAGCGGGAAAGTCCTTCGCCGCCATCAGGGCGCGCGCCACCTGCTTGAATGCAAGAACCGCAAGCGCAAGCGCAGGCTTGGGCAGGCGGCCCTTGTATCGGCGGCCGACGTGAAAAACGTGAAGGAAAACCTCCCGTTCCATTGAGAATGATCCGCGCGGCCGCACGGCCCGCCCGTCCGCGACTCGGACGAACCTTCACGCAGCCTGATCCCGCGAGGGAGACACGAACAGGTGAGACTGCGGAAGGAATGAGAAAAACGACCTGTTCCAACCCGAAGAAAACATGCCACGTGCCACCAACTCACCCGCCAGCCGCAAGCGCCGCAAGCGCGTGCTGCTGCGCGCCAAGGGCTTCCGCGGATTCCGCTCGAAGCTATATCGGTATGCCAAGGACGCCGTCCGCAAGGCGATGACCTATGAATACCGCGACCGCAAGCGCCGCAAGGGCCAGTTCCGCCGCCTCTGGACGCAACGCATCAACGCCGCCGCCAGAGCCGAGGGACTCACCTACTCGCGCTTCATCGAAGGCCTGAAGGCCGCCGGCATCGAGGCCGACCGCAAGATCCTCGCGGATCTCGCCGTCCACGATGCTGCCGCCTTCTCCGCGATCGTCGCGCAAGCCAAGGCCGCGCTTGAGAAAAAACAAGCCGCCTGACCTTGGGCCACGCCCACCCACGATTGCCGTGCACCGCGATCTCCGCGGCGCACGGTTTTTTCTGCAGAGTGTTTCAGGCCGATGGTTTTCATTGGCATCACCCGTGGGGCGGGATAGCCTCCCGCGCCACCGCGTGGCGGTGCCCACATCATGTCCTGGACCGACTTCACCTCCGCCCACATTCGCCATCCCGAGCTCGGGATTTCCCTGGATCTTTCGTTGATGGGGCTGCCGGCCGGTCAACTTGAAGCATGCGCGCCGCTGGTGGAGCGGGCGTTTGCGGACATGGGTGCGCTGGAAGCCGGAAAGATCGCCAACCCGGACGAGAACCGGATGGTCGGCCATTACTGGCTGCGCGATGCTTCGCTGGCCCCGACGCCGGAATTGCAGGGGGCCATCACCGCGCCGTTGATCGCGCTCAAGGCATTCGCCGAGCAGGTCCACAACGGCGGCGTGCGCCCGCCGGGAGGCGGGCGCTTCGAACAACTTCTCGTCATCGGTATCGGCGGCTCCGCGCTCGGCCCGCAACTCGTGGCCGACGCGCTGGGCCACACGGCGAGGCTGCCGGTGCATTTCCTCGACAACACGGACCCCGAGGGAATCGATCACGCGCTGGCCCGGCTGGATCGCATCGGCCTCGGCAAGACGCTGGTGATTGTGATTTCCAAATCCGGCGGCACGCCCGAGACGCGCAATGGGATGCTGGAAACCCGCGCCGCATACAAGCAGGCCGGGCTGCATTTCGGCAGCCATGCTGTGGCCGTCACCGGATCGGGATCGAAGCTCGACCAATACGCGGAGAAGCACCGTTTCATCACCCGCTTTCCAATGGAGGACTGGGTGGGCGGCCGCACCTCGCTGTTCTCCACCGTGGGGCTGGTGCCCGCCGCGTTGCAGGGCATCGACATCGAGGCGATGCTGGCCGGGGCCGCGGCCATGGACGCGGAGACGCGCAAGACCGGCGACCCGGCGGCCAACGCCGCGCTGCGCCTCGCGCTCGCCTGGCACCATGCCACCGGCGGCCGGGGCGAGAGGGACATGGTGGTGCTGCCCTACAAGGACTCGCTGGCCCTCTTTCCGAAATACCTCCAGCAGCTTGTGATGGAGTCCCTCGGCAAGGCTCTGGATCTCGATGGCAAGACCGTGCACCAGGGCATCACCGTTTATGGAAACAAGGGGTCCACCGACCAGCACGCCTACGTCCAGCAACTGCGCGACGGGGTGGACAATTTCTTCGCCACCTTCGTCGAGGTGCGCAAGGGGCGGTCAAAGCCCGGCATCGAGGTGGAACCGGGTGTGACCAGCGCCGACTACCTCCAGGGATTCCTGCGCGGCACGCGCAAGGCGCTGCACGAATCCGGGCGGCGGTCGCTGACGATCTCGATACCGGAGGTCGGGCCGTTCCAGCTCGGCATGCTGATCGCTCTGTTCGAGCGCGCGGTGTCCTTCTACGCCTCCCTGGTGAACATCAACGCGTATCACCAGCCCGGCGTGGAGGCGGGGAAAAAAGCGGCGGGGCTGTTCCTCGACCTGCTCAATCACGTGCGCGGGCGTTTGACGGCCGAGTCGAAGAACGCGGCGCAGATCGCCTTCGAGTGCGATGCGGATCCCGAGGACGCCTACCACTGCCTCGTCCACCTTGCCGCCAACGGCGAATGCCAGCAGACACAGGGCAAAACTCCCGCTGACGATCATTTCCACCTGTGAACGGGCAATTCCAAGTCCATACCCAGCCAATGGCCGACCACCCGCCAGCGCCCGATGCGAAAAAAGCAGATCGCGTTGCGGCGTATGTCGCGACTCTCGACATACGCGGAGACGCCGGCATCGATCCCCGCTACCTCGGCTACTTCCGATGCTTCAACCGGGGTGACTACTACGAGGCCCACGATGTGCTTGAGGACCTGTGGCTGGAAACCACCGGCGCGGACTACGGGTTTTACAAAGGGTTGATCCAGGTGGCGGGTGCGTTTGTCCACCTGCGCAAGCAGTTCGAGCAACCGCACCATCACCACCATGGCCGCCGCCTGGTGCCGGCCTCCCGGTTGTTCCGCATCGCAACGGAACGGCTCGGGCCGTTCGCGCCTCACCACCACGGTGTGGATGTGCGGGCGCTGCTGGCTCTCTGTGCGCGCCATCTGAAGCACATCGAGGCGGGTTGTTTTCGCGAGAATCCGTGGAATCCCGAGCGGTTGCCGCAGATTCAACCGGATTTTCCGGAGACACCGCCGCGAATGTGACCTCATTGTCACGCCCGAAAGCCGATTTCAGGTTGGCAGGCTTCCTGCTTGCAGGTTCAATGCGACGGGCAATTCATGCGCCACTACAACCTGAAAAATCCACAAATAACAGCCCCATATCCTAATGAAAATCAAATCCATCATCCTGTCCATGGCGGCATTCGCCATGGCCGGAACCACCCATGCGACCATCGTCTTTTCCGAGGACTTCGGTGTACTTGATAATGGAACCACCATCACGACATCAAACACCGACCTGACGTATGTCCGTATCGGTACACAAGGCGGTGGCATCGAGGCGCTCAACCCTTCGACTGTTGGCACCGGAGCCTCCGCCTTGATCACAGGCCCCACCGGCGGGTCGCTCAACGGAATCGGCGTTGGCAGCGAACTGGATTTCGACTCGGCTCCGACCATCACCATGGCGTTCGACTTCAAGATCACCGATGCTTCGGGAACAGTCGTCTGGGGCCTCGGTTCAGGCAGTTCCTTTACCGGAAATGCCGGATTCAACACGTCCCAGGGACTCGGCTGGTTCCAGGCCAGCGGCACCGACCTCCAACGCCGAGAGGGTGGCGACTGGATCAGCATGACCGACCTTTCGGTCAATACCGCTTACGCTTTTTTCGTCAGCTTCAACGTCGCGGACAACACGATGAGCGTGACACTCGATACGGATGAGATCGCGGAAAATGTTCCCGTCACCACACCCGGCGTCGATCCCGACGGCATCAGGATCTACAGCGTCAATGGGAGTAACATTGAGGTGGACAACATCGAGCTGACCGCCATCCCGGAGCCTGCGACCGCGCTTCTTGGCGGGCTCGGCCTGCTTGCGTTGCTGCGCCGTCGCCGCTGAAGGCTGGTCGCAGTGTTCTTCCCGGGAATGAATTTCCGTCAATCCTGTCCGCCGAACCTGGCGGACAGGATTTTTTCGCGGTGGGTGAAGATGGATTCGAGCTTGCGGCGGACGAAGACGGCGTGGGCGATGGTTCCGAACGGGCCGAACGGCAGGGCGTAGTGGACGAGGTCGCCGATTCGCACGCCGTCGCCGGCGGGTTCGAACGTGTGGCGGTGGTGCCAGAACCGGAACGGGCCGAACCGCTGCTCGTCCACGAACGAGCGACCGTGTTCGATGTGCTTGATCTCGGTGATCCAAGAAAAACGCAGCCCGGGGATGGGGCTGATACGGTGGGTGATGATCTGTCCCGGGTACAGGCGGTCGTCGTCCACGCACGTGGTTTCCAGACCCATGTCGTCCGGGGTGATCTCGTCGAGATTCCGCGGGGTGGAGAAAAACTCCCAGGCTTGCTCCACCTGGATCGGCAGGATCTGCGCGTATTCGAGCGTGTGCACCTTCATGGTGGCGCAACGTCAACGCATTTCCTCCGGTGGCAAGCCGGGATCGATGCCGGGTCAAATTGCCGGGCCTCCATCGCGTCGGGGATACTCAGCGCGCGCCGGTACCTGGCAGGAAGCGGTAGTAATTCTCGAGGGTGAGGATGTTGAGACAGGTGCGGTAGTGGACGTTTGTGACGAATTCGGGGGCCACGGCGCGGATGCCGGTGCGCTGGCCGCCATTGGGGGCTTTCCAAGATCCGTCGGTGTTCTGGGCGGCGAGGATTTCCTCGCGGAACATGTCGTTGAATGCCTGCCATTGCGGGCCGCCGCGGTTGAGCATGGCCTGGCTCTCGTAGTAAAGCCCGAGCAGGTCGGAGTAGCGCTCGTCGTAAACGAACCTGCTGTTCTGTTCGATATATCTCACGCCGTTGCGGACGGCGGAAGTGTTGCCCCTGCCCCAGAGTTGGAGGGCGAGCACGCAGCCACCGGTCATGGTGAAATAATCGTGGCCGCCGGCCGGTGCGTTGCGGGTGCGGTAGCCGAAGCCACCATTGTCGTTCTGCCTGGTTTCGATGTATTCGGTCCCGCGCCGGGCCGAGCGGACGAGCCCGTCAAAAGAAATGCCGGTGTATTCCATGGCCTTGAGCGCCTGCATCTGCCAGGCACTGACGGAGGTGTCCACATGGCCCCCCTGGCGCTGGTAGGCGTAGGCCCAGCCACCGTTTTCGTTCTGGTGGTCGATGATGAATTGGCCGGCCTTGGTCACGACTTCCTCGAGATCCGGTACGTGGATGTCGAGCTGCTTGCAGAAGGTGTATGCCTCGGCGAGGGCGTATGTGGCGATGGCGTGTTCGTAGGGCCACTGGCGGCTTGAATCGTTGTTGGTGAGACGGCCTTCGTTCTGCATGCCGACGTTGATCAGGTAGGTGATCGCGCGCAGAACGTTGGCCCCGTATTTTGCCGACATCGGGGTCTCGCAGCGGCCGAGGTAGCAGAGCAGGCCGAAGCCGGTGTGGGCGGCGACGTAGTTGCGGTTGGTCCACGACCCGTCGTCGTTCTGGGTGGCCTGCAGCCATTCAAGGCCGCGCTCCACGGCATCCTCGATTTTTTCCACGGGCTCGCCGCCGGTTTCGCGCAGGCGGGCGACGCGGTCGGCGGGCGAGCAGCGCTTGCGCATGGCCGAGGGAATGCCGGCAAAGCCGCCACCCATGGCATCGCCGTCGCCGAATCCGTATCCGAAGTCGTCGGTATCGCCGAACTCGGTTGATGGTGTGATGATTTCGATTTCCGGCACCGGGATGGCGGTGGGTGAGGCCGTGCTCGCGGCAATCACCTTGGCCTGGGCGCTGGAGGGGGACGACGGGTTGCGCTGCATCTGGGTTGTGACCCGGC
>SLAV01000037.1 GCA_007126655.1 Haloferula sp.
AGAGGGTGAAGTTCAGGACGGTGGCGAAGGATACCCATGCAAGGTATTGCCCCATCATCCACCCGGCAGTCCGGTTGACGCGAATGAAGGCCAGAAGCGTGCAAAGGATCGCAACCCACATCGCGAGGATGACGACGAGTGCCCAGCCGATTTTCCCCGCACCGAAGAATACCGGAGTCCATGCGGCATTTAGGACCAGTTGTGTGAAGTAGAGAAACAGGGCAAGCCGCCAGCCATCGCGCCGCCAAACGAGCCACGCGGCGACGGCCATCATGAGGTAAAGGGCAGTCCACACCGGTCCAAAGATCCAAGCCGGTGGATTCCATGCGGGCTTGTTGAGTGCCGCATACCACTCGCCCGGTGGGGAGAATGCTCCAGCCAGTGGCGCACAGAAGGTGATGAGAACGAAGCCAGCAAGTGTGAGCAGGCTGCGTGGAAGTGACGGGGGCTGTTTCATGGATCGATTTCTTTTCTCGGCAGTGATCTCGTCGCATTGGATGCAATCACATTCCGGGCACGGTGAGTGCCTTGCCGTTGTGGCGGGTATCCAGTGACGTGAGGAATGGCACGGCGGATTTCGCCCACTGTTCCGGGGACGGGTAGTCGCTCGCACCCTCGCCGAAGCAGGAACGCAGCATCCGTGTATCGATGACGCCTGGGTTGAGCGCGACGGCGGCGAGGCCCGCGGGCAATTCCTGGGCGAGCGCGGCCGTCAGACCTTCGATGCCCCACTTGGTGGCGCAATACGGCGCGACCTCCGGGGAGGTGCTGCGACCCCAACCGGATGAAATATTCACCACGACGCCGCTTCCGCGCTGGATCATGGCGGGAAGAAAGGCACGGATGACGAGGTGGACAC
Source organism: Haloferula sp. (assembly GCA_007126655.1). Lineage (GTDB taxonomy): Bacteria > Verrucomicrobiota > Verrucomicrobiia > Verrucomicrobiales > Akkermansiaceae > Luteolibacter. The sequence continues at coordinate 860 of SLAV01000037.1, forward strand.
CCTTGAGGTTCACGTCGATGACGCGGGCGAAATCCTCGGCGGTCACTTCCCACAATGGCGCGTTCCGGTTGATCGTGGCGGCGTTGTTGATGAGCAAGTCCGGAGCACCGGATTGCTTGATCGCGGCGGCTGCGAATTTTTCCACAGAGGCTGGATCGGTGACATCGCAGACTTGGAGGAGATGATCGGGACCAAGTTCGGTTTGGAGCGACTGGAGGGCCTCAGCATCCGTGCCGCAACCGCTCACCGAACATCCATTGGCGGCGAAGCCGATGGCCATTGCTTTTCCAAGTCCGCGCGAAGCTCCGGTGATGACGACGTGTTGCATGGGCCATCATTCAAGCAGTGATGGCCGAATCGACGAGCGGAAAAAAGGGTATTCCCAAAGTATTCCCTGAAGTGGCAAAAGGTGGCGATTTGCGGCATTTCGTGGCAGTTGGTGGCCACTCGGGCAAGGCGCTAAAAACACCTCAAATCCCTTGAAACAAAGCCTTTTCAGGCTGGTGGGTAGAGTTGGATTCGAACCAACGTAGGCGTAAGCCAGCAGATTTACAGTCTGCCCCCTTTAACCACTCGGGCATCTACCCAGAAAATCGCCTGTGACGGATCGCGGGGCGGTTGGTATGGGGATGGAGCGGGGATTTGACAAGGGGAAACGCGCCCGTTGCCTGATTTTTTCCGACCGTGCCCGAATCGCGGGGTTTTCGCCGCTTTTTGCTGGCACCACGCGGGTGAATGTGACGGTTTCGTCACGCGCATGATCGCTGCCAACATCTCCTTCTGGTCCGTCGCTCTCGGAATGCTCCAGGTCCTCGGAGCGCTTGGTGTTTTCCTCTTCGGGATGAAGGTGTTGTCCGGCGGCGTCCAGAAGGTCGCCGGAGAGCGGATGCGCGCCGCCCTCGCGCACATGACGGGCACCCGCCTGCGGGGCATCACCACCGGGTTTTTCACCACCACGCTTGTCCAATCGTCCTCGGCATCGACGGTGCTCGTGGTCTCGTTCGTCAACGCCGGGTTGCTCACGCTGCTGCAGGCCATCGGGGTGATCATGGGCGCGAACCTGGGCACCACCACCACGGCGTGGATCGTGGCGCTGATCGGGCGGTTCGACGTCTCGCAGCTCGCGCTGCCGCTGATCGGCCTCGGGCTGCCGTTCTTTTTTTCGGGCCGCACCCGCGGGCGCGACTGGGGGGAGATGCTGATCGGCTTCGGCCTGGTGTTCTTCGGCCTCGGGCTGCTCAAGGATTCGGTGCCGGACCTGCGGATGATGATGGAGACCGACCCCGCCACCGCGCAATTGATCGAGAACATCGTCACCACCCTCAGCGGCCACGGCTACGCGTCGGTGGTGATGTTCCTCATCGCCGGCATTTTCCTCACGATTCTGGTCCAGTCGTCCTCCGCCGCGATGGCCATCACCATCACCTGCGCGCTCAACGGCTGGCTCGGGGATATTTCGACCAATCCGGTCGGCGTGTTCCAGAACTCCGCCGCCGTGGTGCTCGGCGAGAACATCGGCACCACCGTCACCGCGTGGCTCGCCTCCACCGGCGCGAACGCCAACGCGAAGCGCGCCGCACGCGCCCACTTCACCTTCAATGTCATCGGCATCATCTGGTGCCTGATCGTCTTCGTGCCGTTCACCAACCTGGTGTGGGCGGTGGCCAACAACCTGCCCTCCGCCATGCGCTCGGCCACCCCGAACATGGCGACCTCGGAGATCGCCTTCGCCACCGCCATATTCCACACCACCTTCAACCTGGCCAACATCCTCGCCCTGGTCTGGTTCGTGCCGAAAATCGAAAAACTCGTCTGCTGGTGGATCAAGGACGACAAGGAACCCACCGACCCCAGGCTGCGCTACATCGGCAGCGGCCTGGTGGACATCGGCGAACTGAGCCTCGCCGAGGCCGACGATGCGACGCGCCGCATGGGGAATCTGACCCACGGAATGTTTGAAGAGATGCTCGAGCTGCTGCAAAGCCCGCGGGAGGACCCGTCCGCGCGCGTCACCGCCCTGAAGGCGATGGAGGACCAGTGCGACCAGATGCTGCACGACATCACCTCCTACCTGATCCAGTGTTCGACGCACGAGATCGGCGCGGGCAACGCGGTGCGGATCACCTCGATGCTGCGCATCGTCGCCGAGTTCGAGGAGGCCACCGACCGCATCTACCGCATGGTCAAGGTGGTGCAGCGCAAATACCAGAAAGGCCGGGATTTCTCCGAAGTGCAGCACAGGGAACTCGACGAGATCGCCGCCCAGGTGCGCCACCTGATGGACGCCGCGCTCAACTCCCTCGTCGCCTACGACGGAACCCTCTACGAGCGCGCCCACGAGATCGAGGACCGGGTGGACCGCCAGCGCAAGCGCAACAACAAATCCGCCGCCCGGCGCATGCAGGACGGCGCGGTGGTGCAGACCGAAATGATCTTCATCGACATCAACAACCACATGGAGGCCGTGGCCAACCACCTGCTCAACATCGTGCAGGAAACCCGCCGCGCCCGGGCCGGCCGGGGATGAAAAAACGAAAAAACCCCGCCCGACCGGCGTATCATTCGGGTAATCCACACCCACGCCCATGATCAAACGCCTTGTCACCACAATTTGTGTCGGCGCGCTGCTCGGCACCGCCGCCCACGCCCGCCCGAACCCGGAAGTTCTCGAAATCGGAGCAGCCATGCCGTCCTTCGAGCTGCCCGGCATCGACGGAAAAACCTATTCCCAGGACGACTTCGCCGATGCCCGCGTGCTGGCGATCCTCTTCACCTGCAACCACTGCCCGGCGTCCGTCGCCGCCAGCGACCGCATCGAACAAATCCACCAGGACTACAAGGACCGCGGCGTCGCCCTCGTCGCCGTGAACCCGAACCACCCCGACAGCCTGCGCCCCGACGAACTCGGATTCTCGCCCTACAACGACTCGTTCGAGGAGATGGCCCCGTTCGCAGCCGACCTCGAGTGGACATTCCCCTACCTCTACGACGGCGAAACCCAGGAATTCGCACGCGCCTGCGGCACCCAGGCCACGCCGCACGTCTTCGTCTTCGACGCCGACCGCAAGCTCCGCTACACCGGCCGCATGGACGACGGCGGCCGCAATCGCGGCCCCGTTGAGAAAAGCTACATCCGCGACGCCATCGACGCCCTGCTCGAAGGCGGCGAGGTCGCCGACCCCGTCACCCGCGCGATCGGCTGCTCCACCAAGTGGCACCACCTCGCCGAAAACGTCGCCGCCGACCAGAAGCGCTGGGAGGCCCTGCCCGTGACGCTCGAGGATCTCGACGAGGAGCTGGCGAAAAAAATCCGCGCCAACGAATCCGGGAACGTCCGCTTCATCAACTTCTGGGCGACCACCTGCGGCGCCTGCATCGTCGAATTCCCCGACCTCGTCGAGACCTACCGCCGCTTCCAGAACCGCAACGTCGATTTCGTATCGATCACGCTTGACCCCGAAGACCGCCGCGCCGCCGCGCTGCGCTTCCTCGAAAACCAGCACTCCTCGGTATCGCCGCGCACCAAGGCGTCGCTCGAGCGCGAGGGCCGCACCACCGGCAACTACATCTGGACCGGCGGCAATCCGGACGACCTCGCCGAAGCCATCGATCCCGAATGGACCGGCGCGATGCCCCACACCATCATCGTCGCCCCCGGCGGCGAGATCCTCTGGCGCTTCACCGGCAAGGTCGATCCCTTCGAACTTCGCCGCCAGCTCCTGAGCGCGCTGGAGAAACATTGAAATTTCCGAGCCATGGCGCGGGCACGCGGCCGGGCGCGATTGTCGCGGCGTTTCGCCTGCCGCAACCGTGCTCGCGGCAGGCGGATGTGATGTACGAATCCGGTCGCACCTTGAATTTGGATGCGGGGAATTTTTTAAAATAGTCGTGTGTGATCCCATGAACAACAGCTCCAGGTGTCTTGTTTGCCTCGTGGCATTGTTCTTTGCGATGCCGGAGGCGAATGCCGGGATGATGCGGGAACGCCTGGCCGAGGCTCACGAAACCCACCTCGAAGAGCGCCGGGCCAATCTCGCGGCGCTCAGCGATCCGTTCGGGGCCGCGCCAGCGGCGCGGGTGGTGGTTGAGCGCCCGCGCGACGGTCCGCATGGCCGACATCCCTGGAGGCGCAATGTGGTGGCGACCATTTTCTGGATTGGCGAGCAGCCGACGCAGCACAACCCGACGCCCAATCACATGAGCGCCTGGGACATGAACTGGAAGGAAAATTACGGAGGCTACGACCACCCCGAGCGCCGCGATGGCTTCCTGCCCGCGGACTTCGTGCCAAAGCTCAATCCCTTCTACATCGCGCTTCCCTACAACGATGTCGCCCCCGGTGGTCGCCACCATCCGGAAGCTTCCGAGGTGATTCCTTGGTTCTGGGAGCGTTACCAGGGAGATGGCGTCTCAGTTTGCAAGGGGCGGTGGGTTGCCATCCATCACGACGGCCGCGTCTGCTACGCCCAGTGGGAGGACGTCGGGCCGTTCCAGACCGACCACTGGGAATACGTATTTGGCGACGAAGCGCCGCGGCCGAACCGGAATAAAGGCGCAGGTATCGACCTGAGTCCCGCCGTGCGGGATCACCTCGGCATCCGCAGCGGAGCGCGGGTCGAGTGGCGCTTTGTGGAAGACCACGAAGTCCCCGCCGGTCCGTGGAAAAACTGGAGGAAATAAATTTTTGGATTTTCCTTTACTTTTTCCGGGCAATCCTCGTTAAATCGCATGAAAGAGTCCCTACGATTATGAAAACAGAAAATAAAGCCGCATGCATGGCCGCAATGGTCGCGACAATTCTGGCGCTATCCGCCTCACTTGGCATGGCCCAAGGCAACAGCGCGAACGCACCCGGACAGCAAAATAAAATGCCCGTCATTCCGGTCGGGTGGATTGATGCTTATCCCACGACCGTCAAGTCCGGCACCCATCCCACTGTGAGCTGGGGAGTCAACCCACCCACGCAGGTCACGGAGGTCATTGAAATCGACGGTGATATCGTCACTGTGAAGCAAAAAGCATGCATCGAGTGTCGCATTCTCGGAAATGGGGTCACCGCTCACTGGTCCGACGGGTCCTGGCAGTTTGTGCCGGCTGAGGCTCTCGTAAGTTTCAATGGTGGCTCGTTCGAGCGGATATTCTACGGTAGCAATCCAGAGGTTAATCCCGATCATGTCGTGTGGCAGCTATCCGACGTGGAACCCAATCGAACCATCCGTTTCGGCGGTCGTTATCGTTGGAACGGCCAATGGGGCCAGTTATTCCGTGCCGGAGACGGTACCGGCAATGTCAGGACATTGGTTCACGGGCAGTCGCCGCCGGTTTACGAAGTGAACGACGAGGTTCCCACCCTCGAGGATTTCATCGAACCCTATCTGGATGTGAACGGACGGGTCAACATCGGTCCGATGGATTTCATCGTGTTCATGGAGTTGACCCATACCTCCGATCAAAGCGGTCATACAGGCTATGATTTCCAGGACATGGTGTTGATCTGCACGATGAAGGTCAGGGCAAAAGGAAACAACCGCTCCGGTCTCGCAGACGGGACCAATCCCGGGCAAGGCAATCAAATGGGCAACAACGACGGCACGGACAATCCCAACAACGCCCCGCATTCGGGAGGATCCGGCAACTGATGTTCCATTTTTACGGCTACGGAATCCAATCATACAGCTCCAACAAGTTCATGAGGCGGGCCATTATGATATTCGCATGTTGTCTCACGGGGTTATTGATGACGCCGGTCGGTGTAACCGCCGGGCAAGCAGAGCGGAGCGCAGGACCGGAGTTCCGGGACGCGGCCACGCATGACGCGCTCGTCGACAGGTTTCGCGAGGCCCAGGCCAACAACCCGCTTGGAAACTACCGCACCAGTGAGAACGCATCAGACCCGTCGGTGGAGAACCGGCCGGTCGACATCATTGAGAACTCGGACATCATCAGTTTCAACGGACTGACGACGCTGGTGCCGAAACGAGCGATTCTCGCGGTGCCTTCCCGGGTGAAAAACCGCGTCGGCGCCCACGTCGGCGGGAACCGCATCGTCACGTGGTCGGAATTCCACCACGCGAACCGCTCCTGGATCACAACGATCGAGGTGTCCCGTCCCCAAGCCGAAGGCAGGCGGCCACTGACCGAGCGGACTCACGAGCGTATCCGCAAGTCGGCCAATTTGATTGTCGCGACCTATCAGGGCGGCCCCATTTCGGTGCTGCCTGCGAAAGTGCCGGATGATTCAGATGGGGGTGCCGATGACCACGTGGTTGAAGCCGCTGAACAACCCGAAAATCCATGATGCCATGAGAATATTACCAGTCTTGGCCGTGACATTCCCATTCTTGCTTGCGGGGGTGTCCGCCGATGAGTTCACAAACCTGATGCGCCAGGTCCAACTGCCCAGCGGCGTTGAAAGAGACGTCCAGGTGGAGGATGAAGGCGAGCAATTTTCACCTTTGTCGATCGACCCGGGTGGTGCGAGGTTCGAGTTGTGGGCGGTCCGCAGCGACCTGTCCTCCTCCTATCTCCTCGATGCGAAATACGTCAGCACCTACACGCCCGTAGCCGATTTGGAAATTGTGACAGAGGATCCCTACGACGTGATTCCACGGACCCGGGCGGATCGCCCGTTCGACGTGCTCATCCAGACCCACGGCATGAGTGACGATCCCGACGCACACCAAGCCGCGAGAAAAGTGCGTTTGATCCGGCATGTGCAGTCATACGGCGAGACCAATGGCGAGGATATTGACCGCAGCCAGGCCCAGCTCCTGCAATCCGTTTACCTGGAGAACAACGCCATCCATCATTTCAGCTTTCCAGTGACTGCGATACCGGGTGCGGATCGTAGCAAGGTGAAGGGTGAGGAACGATATTCGGTGTTCACCCTGGACCACCACCAGGGCGAGTATCAGGTGGATGCGTCACAGATCGCCTCGCGGTTCGTGCAGGTATGGCCCGTCGCCAATGCGACAATCACCGGGATGGATTCGGGGGAAGTGCTTCGATTTTCCGTCCCTCAGCTGACAATCGAGCTGAATGATCTTTATCCCGATTCGAGAACCTACCTCCAATTGTATCCAGGGCTTCCGTCCCTCGGTACAACAGGCACTGTGGTGTCCGGGTCCGCGCTTGTGCATTATGCCGCGGTTCCGAAAGACAAGACACTCGTTTTGAAGGAGTGGGACAAAATGATCGATCAGGACGGACCTTGGACGATGGAGGTGCTTACTTCCACCCCGTTTGGGATCGACCGCCTGGCATATCTGAACTTCACCGTAAATCGGTCCATTGAGGTGCGCGGCTCGGTGACCACGGTCGATTGAATTTCACCCATGAGGCCTGTCACGGTCCACCCTTCAACTCCGCCTTGAGATTTTCATTCCGATACACCACGGAAAACCTAGCAATGCCGCCGCCCTGCGCTTGGTTCTCGATGGTGGTCAGCGTCAACAACACGAACAATCCCTTTACCGGCTCACGATGAAACGAGCGCGTCCGGATCACAAACCCGCCCTCTGCCTCCCGCAGCACCCGGTTGGCCAGAAACGGGCCGTGCTCGCGGGCGAGCGCGCGCCTGTGGGTTTCAAAGCGACCTTTCATGAGTTCGAAGGAGGCTTCGGGATCCTCGTAGTGGGTAGTGAATTCGAACATGCGGCCGTGCAGGAAACGGCCCTCCGCACTGCGAATCTCCGTGTCAGGTATGAATCCGCTTCCGGGCTCGATGCGGATGATTCGCAAACCGGGCCGGTTTCCCGGGATCCGGATTTGCACGTCCATGGCATGCTCCGACGCCCAATCCATCATTTTTTGCGGCGAGTCGCCCCATCGCATGTCGTGGGGAGGTTGCAGCAAGTGTTGCGCGTGGGCCGCCACGGGAAAAGCGGCAAGCCATGCCGCATGGGCGGCGGCCATCCCAAGAGCGGTCAGACGACATCGTTTCACCATGTGCCCACCATCTCATCTCCGGCCGCCCGCCGCAAGCCGCGAAGATCCTCGCGGGGCGGCTTCCTTCTAGTCGAGGGTACGATCTCGCTGGGCATCCTCGCGCTTATCGGCGTGCTGCTGCTGCAACTTTCCCTGAGTATCCTGCAACCGCGCCAATGGACCATGCAGCAGGCCGTGAGCGACGCCTACATGACTTATGAGCGAGCGCTCGCCGAGCGGGTTCCCTTCAATGACGCGGTTGATGATGGCTCATTGTGGCCGGAATTTCCTGAGACGGCCAGCGAGCAGGTGGAGATGGGTCGACTACCGGGCGGCAGGCCGATCACGGCCACGGTCACCCGCACGCGAATGCCTGATCCGAACAACCTTCCCCAGCACGGCGGAACCGGTGATGAAATCACGAATCCTTCGGCAATGCGCGTCTGGCGGCTGCAAAGCGTGGTCTCCTATCGAATTGGCCACCGTATGTATTACAAATCCCGAACCGTTCTCCGCGCGCAATGAGAATCAACCGGTCCAATGGACGAGGACGGCGCGGCATGACACTCATCGAGCTAACGCTGGCGATCATGATCGGCGCGGTCGTGGCGGCCATCATGCTGGCGATGTTCAACCAGCAGCTTGCATTCCTGCGGATATTCAACATCCAGTCGTTTTTGAACCAGGAGGCACCACTGGTGAGCATGCACGTCTCCCGGATGATCGGGCAGGCGGATCGATACCGCCTGCACGATTCGGTGGAGGACGCGATCGCGGGGCGGGACCAGCGGCTGGAAGAAGCACCGGTCTTGTTGATGAATTTCCGCCAGCCCGACGGCAGCGTGCGGGCAAGCATGTTGGCCATGGAGGAGCGCAACGGCCGGCGCGCGCTTTATTACCATCTGGTGCCGGAGTCCGGTGAAGTGGCGGAGCCCGAATGGTTCGTGACCGATCAGGTTGCGGACGTTCGGTTTTCCATGGAACAAGGCGTGCTGCGCATGCGACTCACGGGCATGAACGGCGAGCAGATCACTTATTCCGGAACCATGCAGCAATGAAAATCCAGCCACAGCAGCCATTGATCATCCGGCACCGCCGCAATAATCCCGGAGGCTACACCTCCCTCGTCCTGGTGATTTCCACCTGTGTTTTGATGTCGCTCTTGATGGTGTTCGCATTCCGGGCTTCCATGGACGCGCAAGCGGTGCAGGGCGAGGTGCAGATGCACATCGATTACAGCGAGAAAGAGGAGACGATTCTGCGTGCGATCGTCGCGATTACGCCGAACCGGGCGATCGGGGCCATGCGCGGGCGTTCGGATCTGGACGCGGAATCCCGCAATGAGAACCGCTGGAGCAGGATATTCAGGGAGGCGCTGGATTTGGCGAACGCGCACAACTCGATGGATGCGCAGTTGGCATCTTTGATCATGGAGCAGGATGGCATCGCCGCCAACGTCACGGATTCAAGAATGAATATCCACAGTCGTATTTTCATGCCGGTTGGCGATGGTGGCGGCTGGGTGGCTTCCGGCGCCCGTGATTACCTGGGCCCCGGCTTCCCCCCGATGCTCGATGCGAGCGTGCCCAGTGACCGGGACCGGGACCGGCACTTCCCAATCATCAGCCACTCGAAACATTACGGTGAGCGGGCGCAGGCTTATGTCGGCGCTTCAGTGGACGAATTCCCGCAATTCAATCTGCTGACCTATCCGGACATCAATTTCGGCTATGCGCGGCCCGGCGAACCGTTTGTCGCGAAGCACAATTGGTGGGCATTCGATCTGGATCTCGCGGGCCATGACCAGCAGCAGACCGGCGTGGCAAGGCGAAGCCGCGAGATGGTCATGTCGATTTACGAAGTCCCATCCCAACTGGCGATTTCGGCCGGCGCCTTCATGAGTTTGGGAGAGCATGCCTCGGGAGAGCGCTGGACCAACGCGACGATCGAAGGAAACATCTTCGCCGGCCGCGCGACGGTTGCCGAGGGGATGGAGTTGTCCGGCGGGCTTTCCGGCAGGCGCGGGCTCGAGCTGGCAACTGGCAGTTCGGTGGGCGGGCGCACGTTCGATGACAATCCATTCACGCCCGGGACCAGGGAGATCTTTCTTGCGACCGAGGGGGATTTCTTTCCGGTCTCGATGCCGTCCGAGAGCGGACGCGCGGCTTTCATTCCCATTAACCGTGGGGCGGATTTTTTTGACCGGTTCGCACACGAACCGGAGCAGGACACGATTTCCACGACGTCATGGAACGAATATTCCATCGGTGCCCTGCAATGCGCCATGCGGCTCGACATCACCGAGGTCGTGGGCGCGAATAACCCGTCGCCCACCAAGCTCCGCTTCAGCTATCTCGCGAATGGCGAGCGGCAATCGATGGACATCCCCCTCAATCAGGGCCCCGCCGCCGGCCTGCCACCCGGATATCTCTATGCCGGGCGGGAGCACCAGAGCTATGACTTCGGCTCCGCCGTGGTGGATCTCGCATACGGAGAGAACGGCGTCTATGCGTTCGAAACGGGGGCCACGGGTTTGGTCACCTTCAACAACGCGCGGTTCGGCGACCCGCTTTATGGTGTCCTGAAGTCCGGCTATTTCCGGCCGAGCTACCCGTTCGAAATCCGGCAGCTGGTCAATGGCCGCATCGGTGTGATGATCTATCCGCAACGATTCCCCGCATTCCTGCGGGCGATTGGCGCGGATGGCGTTTCGGTCAATCACTCGCTCGTCGTGAATGTGGACTACCCCGGCAACCCGGATCTCATCAAGCCCTCGATTCCCAGCACCGATCATGATTACGCCGTCGTGCTCGAGGAGTGCCGCGACCTCACCGCCTTCGCCAGGGGATTCTCGCTGGTTTCAAACCTGCGCCTGTACATCGCGGATGATTTCAATACCGTGCCGGGCAGCCCGCCGGCCGGCTATGATCCCGACGGGGATTTCTTCCCGCCCGCTTCGCTCTTTGTTCCCGAGATGCGCTACGGCCTCACTCACGACCCGCTTGGCGTCCGCTTCGCCGGGCAGATCGGATCGGTGGCGGCCGAAGACATCGGCAGCCCGATCCGCCCGCTCGACTCACTGACCGCATCCGGCCAGGCGCTCGAGGGCGATCGCCTGCAGGTGAATCTGCGCCCGATCCGCCACCCCGCCGAGCTGCCCCCGATCACGATGATGAACTGGCTGGTGTTGCTCCAGGAACGACGCGCGGAATTCCAAGCCGCCAACCCGTGATTCAGGGATGCCCGGCTGACTGCCGCGTGCCTTGCTCCGGGTGGAGGTCCGCCTCGCCGCGCAGGTGCAGCGTGCGGGTGGGGAAGGCGATCGACGTGCCCCGCTTCTCGACGAGTTCCATGATGGCGAGGTTCATTTCCTGGCGGACGCGGAGGTGCTCGGCCCAGGCCACCGGCCGGGTGAAGTAATAAACCAGGATATCGAGCGAGCTTTCCCCGAATTCGGTGAAGCGGACCATGATGAACTTCTGGTCGATCTCCTCGTTGCCGCGCAGCAGTTGCTCGATGTCGCTTACGAGGCCGGCCATGTTTTCGCGGGACGTTTCGTAGCTGACGCCGACGATGTGGCTGACGCGGCGGTTCGGCATCCGCGACCAGTTTTCGACGATGTCGCCGGCGATGAGTTTGTTCGGGATCGTGAGCAGGGTGCGCCGCCAGGTGCGCACCTTCGTCGAGCGCAGCCCGATTTCCTCGACCATGCCGTCCACCCGGTCGCCCACCTGGATCCAGTCGCCCACCTTGTATGTGCGGTCCGCCGCGAGCGAAATCGAGCCGAAGAAGTTGCCGAGCGATTCCTGGGCGGCGAGGGCGATGGCGAGGCCGCCGATGCCGAGGCCCGCGAGCAGGCTGCCGACGGAGTATCCGAGGTTCTGGATGATGAGGATGCCGCCGATGATCAGGAAAAACACGCGCGTGGTCTTCCGGATCAGCGGGATGAAGTGATAAATGCCGAGCCGCCGGCGCTCGGCCACGTCGGAGAGGACGGCGCACGCCACGTCGATGAGCCTCAGGCCCGCCCAGAACAGGATCGCCAGCAGCCCGACCTGGAACGCGTTGTGAATGAACGCCCTGAGCGCGTCGTCAACCGTGAGGACGCCAATCGACGCGAAGGAGCCGACCAGCAGGATGACGGCGGCGACGGGACCTTCCAGCGCCCGGACGACCTGCTCGTCGTAGGCGAACCGGGATTTCTCCGTCCACGCGCGCAGCTTGCGCGCGAAGGCGATGATGAAAATCTTGCGGACCACGAATGCGGCCAGCAACAGGAGGAACGAGAGCATGTATTGCCCGAACGTGTTGTCGCCGAACTCGAAAAAGAGAAACTCGCCGAGGGTTCCCAAATCGAGGGCGGCTTCCTCCTCCAGAGAAGCGTCCGGGTCGGCGGCCTGCCCGGCCGCCACGCTGCCGGCCGGGAGCAGGGATATGGCGGAAAGAGCCGCAAAAACGCGGGCCACGGGGCGGGTGAACGTCGGCATGGCAATTCAATCAGCGCATCATCGCCTCGATGTCCTCGATTTCGCGCACGATGTCCTTGGAGAGGTGCTCGTATCCGGTCTCGGTGATCGCGACGTTGTCCTCGACGCGGAAGCCGATGTCGCGGTCCTCCATGTAGATGCCGACGTCGATGGTGAACACCATGCCGGGCATCACCGGCGAACCGGCGGGGCCGACGTCGTGCACATCAAGGCCGATGTGGTGGGTGCCCTTGTGCCAGTAGTATTTTGAGACGTCCTCGTCGCTGCCGAGGTATCCGGCGGTGACCAGCTCCTCGCGCACCCGGCGGCGCGCGTGGGCCTCGATGTCGTCGAACGTGGTCACCCCCGGCTTCAGCAGGTCCATCAGCTCCTTGTTCACCCGCAGGGCGATGGAATAGACCTTTTTCTGCTCTTCGGTGAAGCGCCCGTTCACGGGAAAGGCACGGGAAATGTCGGCCACATATTCGTGCTTCCTCGCGCCGATGTCGGTGAGGATCAGTTCGCCGTCTCCGAGCGTGCCCATCGGTTCCTCGTAGTGAATGTAGAAGTTGTTTCGCCCGCTGGAGACGATGCTGGCGAATGCCGCCTCGCGCACGCCGTCGTCCGCCAACACCTTGTTGAACACCGCCTCCAACTGGTATTCGCGCATGCCCCGCCGCGCCGCCTTCATCATCGCGTGGATGCCCTCGCGGGTGAGGGCCACGGCCTCCCGAATGCGCGCGATCTCGCCCGCGTCCTTGATCGTCCGCGCCTCGCAGATCGGCGGGTAGGCGTCCTTTTGCGCCACGTCGGGGAAGTCGGCCGCGATGGCTTGGCTGTGCCGGTTCTGCGGCGCGTCCATCCTGCCGGCGTCGAACTTGTCGAAATCATACCACAGCGCCGAGAGCTTCCCGGAGGCGAGTCGCTCACTCAGAGCGGTCTCGAAATCGGCGAGATCCCGGACTGTTTCGATGCCGGAGGCCGCGGTCGCATCCTCGCGGGAAATCCGCGCCCCGTGCCAGCGTTCGGCCATCGGATCCCTCGGATGAATGAAAAGCGTTTCTTCCACCGCTCCGCCGTCCTTCACCGCCAGAAATATGCTGCCGGACTGCACAATCCCGGTGAGGTAGTAAAAGTTCCGGTTGGCGAAAAAGCGGTAGCTCGCGTCCGCCGATTTCCGCGGTGCCGTGCCGGCGAACAGGACCAGGGCCTCGCCATCTTCCATGTGTCGGTAAAATCTTTCTCTTCTTGATCGGTGCGTGCCGTCCATCCGGCCATCGTGGGCGTTTGTGCCGGATCTTCAATGCGAACATGCGGAAATTTGGTCTGTCGGCCGTCGGCGTTGGGGGGAATCCGGTTTCAAAGCAAATCGCAGGTGGCGCCGGGTTCGCACGGAGTGTGATAGACGCCGCCTTCGACGCGCACCGGATGCGCGAAGTGTTCGCGCAGGTGCGGGATGTGTTCGAGAAACACGGCGGGCAGATCGAGGCCGATGTGGTTGAAGAGGACGAGATGCTGGTGGAGCTGGCCCATGTCGCCGACGTGCGGGACGACGGGCACGCCGAACGACTTGCACATCAGGCTCACCGCGATGAACTCGCTCACGCCGGCGACCCGCACGGCATCGACCTGGATGAATCCGGCGCATCCGGCCAGCAGGTAGTTCTTGAAGATGATCCGGTTCGGCACGTGCTCGCCGAGCGCGAGTTTCACCGGGGCGATGGCGTCGGCGAGCGTCTTGTGGCCTGCGACGTCGTCGGGGTGGGTGGGCTCCTCGATCCAGTAGGGATCGATCTCCGCGAGGCCCGCGCAGATTTCCAGCGCCCGGGGCAGCGTCCACTGCTGGTTGGCATCCACCATCACGCGGGCGTCCGGCCCGGCGACCTCGCGGACGATGCGGGCGCGGCGCAGGTCGCGCTCCGGGTCATGCGAGCCGACCTTGAGTTTCATCGCGGTGAACCCGGCGTCGATGGCGCGCTTGCAGTTTTCGCGGACCTGGTCGTCGCCGTAGTTGAACCAGCCGACGGAGGTGTCGTAGCCGGGATAACCGGCGGCGAGGATGCCCTCGCGGTCGGCGCGGGTGCCCAGCGGCGCGCGCAAGAGTGCAAGGGCCTGTTCGCGGGTGAGCACGTCTTCGAGATAGGACAGGTCGAGGGTGGCGAGGACTTGTTCCGGGGTGAGATCGAGAAGCAGCCGCCACAGCGGCACACCGCGGGTTTTCGCCCACAGGTCCCAGCACGCGTTGGTCACCGAGGCGAGCGCGAGCTGCACGACGCCCTTGTGCGGGCCGAGCCAGCGGAATTGCTGCTCGTCGGCCATTTCCTTCTGCAAGGTGCCGAAGCCGGCCATGATTTCCCCGATGTCGCGGCCTCGCAGGCGGGCGGCGTAAAACTCCGCCGCCTTGCAGACCAGGTCGTTGCCCTCTCCCAAAGTAAAGGCCAGCCCGCTGCCGGTGCGACCCTGGTCGTCCGTCAGGAGGGTGACGGCATAGGAATAGACCGGGTCCTTGTGGATCGCGTCCGAGCCATGGCCGGAGCCGATGGGAAATCGGGCGTCGCGCGTGGTGATTCCGGTGATCATCTGGGTTTGCCGGTGGAGTGATGGGTTTAAGCCAACCGATTCTAGCCACCGGCGGTGTTGTAGGTTTCGACGGCCTCGAACATGGCGACGATGTTTTCCGGCGGCACGTCGGGCAGGATGTTGTGGATGGTATTGAAGACGAAGCCGCCGCCGGGAGCGAGGATTTTCAGGCGTTCGAGGACGTCGGCGCGCACGTCCTGGGGCTTGCCGTGGTTGAGGATGTTGCGGGTATCGGCCCCGCCGCCCCAGAAGGTGATGTCGTTGCCGAAGTCGCGCTTGAGACCGGCGGGATCCATGTCGCGGCAGGCGGTCTGCACCGGGTTGATCACGTCGAAACCGGCGTCGATCAGGTCGGGCAGCAGCGCGTGGATCGAGCCGCAGGAATGGAGGAAGGTGTGCATTGTGGAATGTTTGTGCACGTATCCGCAGAGGCGGGCGTGGTGTTTTTTGAATAACTGCCGGTAGGTGGCCGGTGACATGAACGGGCCGGTGTCCGTGCCGAGGTCGTCGCCGAACCGGCAGACATCCACAATGTCGCCGACCGACTTGCAGACCTTTTCCAGGGTTTGCAGGTGGACTTCCATCAGCGCGTCGAGCAAGGCCTCGACCTGCCCGGGCTCCGCGACGAGGTCCATGAGGAAATTGTCCATGCGGCGCAGGAAGGTGCCCCACTCGAAGAGGTTGCAGCCGACGACGACCATGATGGCGCGGTCGGTGGATTCCCGCAGGGCCAGGGTGTTGGCGCGCAACGTGTCCCAGAACCCCTCGTCGCCGGCGTGGTCCCACGGGCTGTGCGCGAGGGCGGCCCAGTGGACCTTCCCCATGGCGGCGGGCAGTGCGGACGCGATGTCCGACGGGTAATCGTCGAGCCACGGAAAGAAAGTCTGGTCGAAGAAATTCATGTTCTTCAGCTGCGTGGCGATCTCGGTGCCGTCGGGCGCGATGGCATGCCAGCCGCCGTCGGGCGTGGCTTTCGGGTGGAACCAGGCGGGATATTGCGCGGACGCGCCATCAAAGAGTTCCACGTCGTACCAGTCGCTGTCGTGGGTGTCGAACGTGCGGCCGAGATCAACGACGTCGATGCCGAGGCGGTCGAGAATTTCCTCCTCCGGTTGGGCGAGCTGTTGGACGACATCATAGACGCGGGTGCGTCCGGCGGTGATGCCGATGTGGCGCTTCAACCGCCCGTATGCGATGGCGGAAATTCCGGACGATGGGGTGGCGCCCATGTCGATGGGCACACGGTCGGGTTCCTGGTGGCGGATGGTGGCGAGGATGCGTTGGCGTGGATTCATGGTAATTGACCCGGGGTGGAGTGGCGGCGGTAGCCGAGTTCGGCCCCGCCGGAGACGTGCATGATGTGGCCGGTGATGAAGCGGGCTTTGGCGGACAGGAGAAACACGCAGGCATCGGCGATCACGTCGCCCTCCGGGCAATAGCCGAGGGCGTGGATTTCATTGAGGTAGCGGGTGATGCCTGCGGTGTCGGGCTGTTCGTCGGCCCATTTGTGGAGCATGGGCGTCCAGGTGCCCGCCGGGCAGACGGCATTCACGCGGATGCCGTCCATCGCGTAATCGAGCGCCATCGATTGGGTGAGGGTATTCATGGCGCCCTTGGTGGCGGTGTAGGCGGCGTGGATTTCCTGCCCGATCACGCCGACCAGGCTGGAGGTGTTCAGGATGCAGCCCTTCGACTCGCGCAACGCGGCGATGCCGTGGCGGGTGGTGTGAAGGATGCTTTTGACGTTGATGTCAAAGAGCGCGTCCCATTCGGCATCGGTGGTTTCGTGGAGCGGTTTGGCGGGATTGGCGATCCCGGCGTTGTTGTGGATGGCGTCGAGTTTCCCGTAACGGGCGAGCACGCGCCCGATGCCGGATTTCACCTCCGCGTCGTTGGACACATCGCAGGCGAAGCCAAGATGATCCGGGCCGAGCGCGGCGGCCTCGGTGGCGGCCTGTTCGCCATTGCGGGCGACGATGGCGACCTTCGCACCCTCGGCGGCGTAGGCCTTGGCGCAGTCGAGGCCGATGCCGGTCGAGCCGCCGGTGAGGAAGATGACGTGGTTTTTGAGCAGCATGGGGATCAGCGGAAGATGTAGTAGAGCACCGCCATGATGGCGATGACGAGGACGGAGAGGAACTTGTAGTTACCGATGCCGCGCCAGCCTTTGAAGGCGAGGCAATCGCCAAAGCTCTTGAAGTAGAGATGCTCCGGGTCCTCACCGGCCCTCTTGGGCATGGCCATGGAGCTGACGAACAGCAGCGCGGAACAGAACAGGAACAGGTAGAACGCCATCAACATGAAGTTGGTGTCGCGGATGAAGGCCGGGGTGGATTCGCCGCCGAGCTTGTGGGTCGCGAAAACCAGGATGCCGGCCAACGCGCCGCCGATCATGGTGGTGAGCGCGCCGCGGTAGGAGGCGCCTTTCCACAACACACCCCAGAGGAACACGGCGGTCACGGGCGGGGCAATGTGTGCGATGATGTCGTTGATGCCCCGGAAAATGCTGCCGTAGCGGCCGAGCAGCGGCACCAGGCCGATGGCGGCCAGCATCGCGCAGACGGCCGCGATCCGGCCGATCAGGACCAGCTTGTCGTCGGGCGTGTCGGGTTTGAACCGCTTCCAGAGATCGTAGCTGAACAGGGTGGAGATGGAATTGAGCGCGCCGGAGACGGTGCTCATCAGCGCGGCGATGAGCGCCGCGGCCATCACGCCGGTGAGGCCGCTCGGCAGCAGCCGCACGATCATCTGGGTGTAGGTTTCGCTGGTCTCAAGAGCCGCCCACGTGCCATCGCTGGCGACCTCCAGCCCGGGGGTGGCGGCGTCCTCGGCCCAGTCGATGCGAAGGTCGTCGAAACTGCCGGATTTCACGATCGCGTAGAACATCAGGCCGGGAAGGACGAACAGGAACACCGGCAGGATCTTGATCAGCGCGGCAAACAGGGGGCCGACGCGGGCGTGGTTCTCGTCCTTCGCGCCGAGCACGCGCTGGACGATCGTCTGGTCGGCGCACCAATACCAGATGCCGAGCACCGGGTAACCCAGGATGATCGCATACCACGGCATGCCACTCGGATCGTCGGCCGGACGCAGCATCGACATCATGCGTTCCTCCCGCGGGCTGTCGAGCAGGTCCATCAGGTTGCTCCAGCCGCCGGCCACGCCCTGGTCGCCGCCGAGGAACTTGAAGCTGAAATACGTGATGAGCACCGCGCCGAAAAGCAGCACCACGGTTTCCACCGTTTCGGTGAAGACGACCGCCATCAGCCCGCCGATCACCACGTAGGCGGCGGTGGCCACGGCAATGACGGTGACGCTCACCAACGGATTGATGCCGAACAGCCCGCTGAGCACGATCGCTCCGGTGAGCATGGAAAACCCGATGTGGACGATGATGGCGGAGACCAGCGAGAAGCCCGTGAGGATGTCGCGGCAGGTGCGCCCGTAGCGTTTCTCCATGAAATCCGGCAGGGTGGCGACGCGCGAGCGGATGTAGAAAGGCGCGAAGAACAGCGCGAGCAGCACCAGCGTGAAGGCCGCCATCCACTCGAAGTTGCCGAGCAACAGGCCCTCCTCGAAGCCCGCCTGGGCCAGGCTCACGAGATGGACGCACGAGATGTTCGTGGCGAAGAGCGCCATGCCGATCATCGGCCAGCGCAGCGCGCTGCCGGCCAGGAAATAGCCGCGGGCCTGGCCTGTGGCCGCCTTGCGCCGGTGGCGGATGCCCACCCAGCACCCCGCCGCGACGATCAGGATCATGTAGGTGATTGTGACGATGATATCCAACGTGGATATCGTGTGGGACGCTAAAATGGCTGGCATGGGGTGCTTGCGAACTGCGTGGGTTTGGCGCGGGCGCGATCATGCGCCCCCACCGCGGGATTTTCCAACCATTTATCCCGGGATCATTCGGCGTCATTTCGCCTGAAAAGAGTCGTGTTTATTCAATTATACGCTTGACGCAACCCATCTAATTTGGATTAACCTGTTCAGATCTCGATCAATTTTTGCGTTTAAACAACGACCCGAAAGGAGGTTTGCCATGCCTATTACCAAGTGGATGACCGTCGCGATGCTGGCGGGGATGATGACCACGCGTGCGGGCGATACCGGAACGGACCCGGCGAACAAGTTCGCCTGGGCCGAGAATGCGGGCTGGCTCAATGCGCATTCGAGCCATCACACCGTCACGATCCATTATGGCGAAGGAACCGGAGGCTGGCTATCGGGGTATCTCTGGGCCGAGAATATCGGCTGGATCGTCCTGGGCAGTGCCGGCGGCGGTCCTTACGCGAACACAACCGCCGATAACTGGGGCGTGGACCTGGCTCCGGACGGCAGGCTCATCGGCTACGCCTGGGGCGAAAACGTCGGTTGGATCAACTTCGAACAGACTCAC
>SLAV01000369.1 GCA_007126655.1 Haloferula sp.
CGCGAGGGCGCGTGTGGTCCCCCCCTTTGCTTGCGTGGGATGCAAAAAACCCGCCGGGGCATCTCGGCCCGGCGGGTTGGGTGTGGTTCGGGATTTCCGAAAGGGTGGCGACGGGGGTCAGGCTCCGGGTTGGCGGGGCTGGGCGTCGGCGGGTTGTTCGGGTTCCGGTTCGGTGCTTTTGGTGGATTCCGTGGTTTCGTTGGATTCCGTTGATTGGGCGGTTGGTTCCGCTTCGGTTCCGGCGGCCTGTGGTTTGGGTTTTTCCGGGGGGGCGGACTCGGCGGGTTCGGTGCTTGCCGTTGGTGTTTCCGGTTCCGGGGTTTCCGCCGTGGTGGTGGGCGTCGCGACCTTTTCGTTGGGATCCGGTTCGGTGGCGGCGGCGGGCGGGAGGGGTGCGAGTTCGACGGGTTTTGGGGCTTCGCTGCGGGTGTCCTCCTGGTCCTCGCGTTCGTCCTGGCCTTTTTTCTTGGCGCCGGAGACGACCATTTCGCGTCCCATGAAGAACTGGTCGTGGAGGATTTCGACGGCGCGTTTCGCTTCATCGACGCGGATCATCTCGACGAACCCGAAGCCCTTGGAGCGGTGGGTTTTGCGGTCGTAAACGATCTCGACATTGCGGACGGGCCCGATGCCCTTGAAGAGTTCCTTGATGTCCTGCTCGGTGACCTCGTAGGAGAGGTTGCCGACATAGACGCGCGAGGATTTGACGGTGGACGAGTCGCCGCCGCCGGATTTTTCCGAGCGGGCGCGGGATTTGACGGGACGAGGCTCCCGCTCCTTGTCCGCGACGGCGGATTGGGGGGCGGCATCGGCGGTTTTGGCGACGCGGGTGTTGGACTTCGGGGCGGATTTTTCCGCGCCGGATTTGGCGCGGGTTTTGCGGGCGGGTTTGACGGGCGGCTTGTAGAGGCCGATGGCCTTGAGGAACTTCTGCCACCAGGTCAATTCCGGTGGTTTCGGCATCGGGCTGCGGCGGGGTCTGCCGCCGCCGCCTTGCGGGGGTTTGCCGGATCTGGCGGATTTGCGGGCGCGGCCGCCGTTGTTGGGGTTTTCGCCGCTGGTGTTCTGGTTGTTGTTTCTTCTGCGTTTCTGGCCGCCGCGGGATCTGCGGCGGCGTCGGTTGCCGCCGCCCGATTCGCGGGTGGCTTGTTTGGTATCTGACATGGTTTCGTGTTTGTCTTCGGTTTGGCACGGGCCAACCGTCGCGTGAGGCGCGGTATTGCCAACCTGGCAATGGTGAGGGTCCGCGGCCGTCGGGCCGGAGTGATCCGTTCGTGCGGCTTATTGGTGCCGGGGATGCCTTGGGTCGGTTTGCGGAAAAGGCGGATCCGGAACAGGATGTGTGCGGCCTGCGCGGCGGCTCGTGGGGCGGAAGGATCCGGTGCCGGCAGCCATTCGCCAGGGGCCGGCTCTTCGAGATGCGGAAGAGGGTGGGGCACTGGCTGGCGGTCGATGGGCATGAGAAATCCGGAATTCGCTTCCGTCCGCCGCGGAACCTACGGTGTTTGGGGAAATTGGCAAGCCCGGAGGCTCTACCGCTGGTGGGCGGGCAATGATGGGATGGGCTTTTTTCTCCGTGGGAACAGGAGCCGGAGGCACCTGCTACTATTTGCTTCGGCTGCGGGGTGGTTGACAAAATTCGTGGGAATGGCGGCGCGGTCCTCGACAGGGCGGGGTTCCGGGTGTTGAGTCGCGGCCTGCTTATGAGTGATCCCGCCGAGACCGCCGCCCGATTGGAGTCCTCGATCCGCACGGTGGTGCGCGGGCAGGCGGAGGTGGTGCGGCGGGTGCTGGCGTGCATGGTGGCGGGCGGGCACGTGCTGCTGGAGGATTATCCGGGCACGGGGAAGACGACGCTGGCGAAGGCGATCGCGAAGTCGATCTCGGGCGCGGATTTCAAGCGGGTGCAGTTCACGCCGGATCTGCTGCCGTCGGACATCCTGGGGATTTCGGTGCTGGACCCGAAGACGCATGAGTTCCGCTTTCATCCGGGGCCGGTTTTCACGGACATCCTGCTGGCGGACGAGATCAACCGGGCGTCGCCGCGGACACAGAGCGCGCTGTTGGAGGCGATGGGCGAGCGGCAGGCGACGATCGAGGGGCGGAGCCATGATCTGGACGGGTTGTTTTTCGTGATCGCGACGCAGAATCCGGTGGAGTTCCGGGGGACGTATCCGCTGCCGGAGGCGCAGATGGACCGATTCGCGATGCAGTGCACGCTGGGGTATGTGACGGCGGCGGAGGAGGCGTCGATCCTGGCGGACCAGGCGGAGCGGCATCCACTCGACGGGCTGGAACCGGTGGTGACGCGCGACGAGGTGATCGCGCTGGGGGCGGCGGCGCGCGGGACGCGGATGAGCGGGGCGCTGCGCGACTACGCGGTGGCACTGGTGGCGGCGACGCGGGGCCGCGCGGAGGTGCAGCTCGCGGCGAGCCCGCGGGCGTCGCTGGCGCTGATGAAGGTATCGCAGGCGATGGCGGTGTTCGAGGGGCTGGAATTCGTGACGCCGGAGGTGATGCAGTCGGTGGCGGTGGACGTGATCGCGCACCGGCTGGTGCTGACGCCGGAGTCGCGCTATTCCGGGACGGACGCGCGGGCGGTGGTGGAGACGATTCTTTCGGAAACCCCCGCGCCGGTGTGACGCCATGGATACGACGGCGAGCGATGTGACGGAACCGGCGTGGCCGCTCGGCGGGTTGCGGATGCGGCTGCTGCACCTGCTGTATTCGCGCGGGACGGCGATGAATTTCTGGATCGCGAGGCGGCTGGGGCCTGCGGGGATGGGGATGTGCCTGCTGATGATCGCGACGAGTTTCATCGCGATGGGGCAGCCGCGGGATTCGGCGTATCAATTGTTTTCGATGACGTTTTCGCTGGGGATGATCGGGCTGGTGTGGGCGGTCTCGCGGCGGGCGCGGGCGCGGGTTTTGCGGCACCTGCCGCGGCACGCGACGGCGGGGGTGCCGCTGCGCTACCAGGTGGAGGTGCGTAACCAGGGCGGGAGGAGGCTGGCGGGGGTGTCGCTGGTGGAGGGGCCGCCGGACCCGCGGCCTTCGGCGGCGGCGTTCGCGCGGGAGGCGGAGCCGGGGGAGGACGAGCGGAATGCGTTCGACCGGTTTTTCGCGTATTACCGGTGGCAGTGGCTGGTGCGGCGGAGGCGGGTGTTCGACGGCGGGCGTTCGTCGGGGGCATTTGATCTGGGGCGGGAGGATCCGGCGCGGGTGATGATGGAGATCACGCCGCGCAAGCGCGGGGTGATCGAGCTGGACGACATGCGGATGCTGCTGCCGGACCCGCTGGGGTTGTTCCAGAGCTGCACGCGGATCGAGTGCGGGGCGAACACGCTGGTGGTGCTGCCGAAGCGCCATCCGCTGCCGCCGGTGGAGCTGCCGGGCGGGGCGATCCACCGGATCGGGAGCGAGGCGAACACGAATTCGGTGGGAACGAACGGGGAGTTCGTGGGCCTGCGGGACTACCGGCCGGGTGATCCGATGCGATTGATCCACTGGAAGAGCTGGGCGCGCACGGGGCGGCCGATCGTGAAGGAGCTGGAGGACACGCATTATCCGCGCCACGGGCTGGTGATCGACACGTTCGCGGGGGGCACGCAGGACGAGGCGTTCGAGGAGCTGGTGTCGGTGGCGGCGTCGTTCGCGGCGGGGATCGACACGCGCGAGACGCTGCTGGATTTGATGTTCGTGGAGGGCCGGGCGCACCGGGTGACGGTGGGGCGGGGCGTGGAGCGGGCGGAAAAGCTGCTGGAGGTGCTGGCGGGGGTGGCGTTGAACGACGAGGACGGATTCGCGACGCTCGCGCGGCTGGTGAAGCGGCATCAGGGCGACCTGGGATCATGCCTGGTGTTGTTGCTCGGTTGGGATGCGCGGCGGGCGGGGTTTTTAGCGGAATTGCGGTCGGGCGGGCTGCCGTGTGTGCCGGTGGTGGTGGGGTTCGGTGACAAGCCGGCGGGTGCTCCGGGCCACTGGATCGACGCGGCGAGTCCGGCGCGCGATCTGGCAAGGTTGCCATTGCGTCCGAACGCGATGTGATTCCATGTATTGAAATTGAAGCCAATGAGCCGCATCCACCCGCCACCCCGCCTGCTGAACGGCGCAACCCTGTTGTTCTGGGGCGCGATGACCGGGCGGCCGTTCGTGGGGTTGGTGCTGGCGCTGCTGGTCGAGAGCCCGCAGTGGCTGCGCTGGCGCTGGGATTTCGGAGACGCGGAGTTCGCGCGGGCATGGCAGATGGTGCTGATGCTTTCCGGCGGCTTCGTGATCCTGATGCTGATCGACGGCGAGCGCGAGCTGCTGATGCCGATGCTGGTGTCGTGGCTGCCGGCGCTGCTGCTGCCGATGCAACTGGCGCAGACCTTCGGGTTGCGCGGGGCCGTGCCGCTGGGTGCGATGTCGTTTTTCGCCAGGCGGAGGCGCGAGCGGAACCGGCGGCTGGGCATTGAGGAGCCGGAGGTGATGTTCCATTTCGGCAATGCCTACTTCGTGCTGGTGCTGTTGTCGGCGGCGTTGGGGGACATGGCGGAGGGGCGGTTGTTTCTGCCGGGGTTGATGGTGTTGTGTGTGTGGAGGTTCATGGCGCTGCCGTCGCGTCGCGCCGCGGCCATCGCGGTGGTGTTCGTATGTGCGGGTGTGATGGCAGTTGCGGGGCAGGCGGGGCTGAACCGGGCGTATGAATGGTTCAGCCGGGGGCACGGCGGATCGGGGTGGATGTCGGACGCGACGCACGGGTTCACCTCGATCGGGTCGATGCGGGATTTGAAGCTATCGAGCGAGATCCGTTGGCGGCTGCGGCCCGCGCCGGGCGATCCGCCGCCGCGGCTGCTGAGGCGGGCGTCGTTCAACCGATACCGCGGGGTGACATGGGAGATCACGCGGCTGCCGGGGACCGGCGGCGGCGCGGACGCGCAGTTCGATCCGATCGACACGATCGAGGAGGTGGCGGGCGAGGCGTATTATCTGGCGAACCCGGAGATCGACAACACGGAGGCGACATCGGACGACCTGCCGAGGTTCCGGATGCGCGGTTCGACGCGGCCGGGCGGGGCGATGCCGCTGCCGGGGAGCGTGGCGAGTTTCCGCGACTTCGATCTCGACGCGGCGGAGCGCAACCTGCTTTCCACGGTGCGGATTTTCCCGGCGGCCCCGGTGGTCGACGGCACGGTGTTGTGGCGGGCCGGGGCGGACGCGGATGGCGAGCCGATTCTGAGAGAGGACCTGAGGATGCCGCCGCTGGAGGCGGAGGTGGTGACGCGCGTGGCGCGGGAGATCGGGCTTGAGGAGTCGATGACGACGGCGGAGAAAATGGGGCTGTTGCAGCAGTGGTTCGCGAAGGAATTCGACTACACGCTCTATCTGTCGATGCGCGCGCCGGCCTATTCAGTTACGGAGGGCACGGCGATCGGGCTTTTTCTGGAGGAGACGCGGAGCGGGCATTGCGAGTATTTCGCGACGGCGGCGGTGTTCCTGCTGCGGGCGGCGGGGGTTCCGGCGCGTTACACGACCGGCTACGCACTGGCCGAGCTGGACGAGCGGCGGAACGAGTTCGTGATCCGCGGCACCCATAGCCACGCTTGGTGCCGCGTGTGGGTGGCCGAGGAGGGTCGGTGGATGGATTTCGACCCGACGCCGCCCGACTGGTTCGCGATGGAGGCGATCGACCAGGTGAGCCGCATCCAGCGGATGTGGGACGGGTTGCAGCGCGCGCGGGAGGATTTGTTCATCTGGCGGTCGGACCCCGAGAACCGGCGGTTGCTGGTGATGATTGTGGCACTGCCGGGGATGATCGGGACGTTCTGGGTTGGCTTGCGGCTGTGGAAATCGCGGCACACCGGCGTGGCCGCGCAGGCGGGCGGGATTCGCGGCGACGGCATGCCCTCGCCGCTGCACGGTTTGGAGAAGGTGGCCCGCAGGCACTTGGGGCCGCGCCCCGACGGGATGCCGTATGCGCGTTGGCTGCGGCCGCTGGGCGAGCGATTGAATGGCTCTTCCGGGATTCTGGACGAGGCGATCCGCCTGCATCAGAAGCTGCGGTTCGACCCGGAATTCAAGGATACGGAGGCGGCGAGGAAGTTGGAAGGGGTGACCCGTGACCTGAAACGCATGCTCGGGAAGCGCTCAAATTGAACGCGTGAGGAAAAAACACCCCGTCAGCGGTTGAAAGGTTGCGGGAAGTGCGGGCGTTTCCATAGCATCACCGCAACATGAAAGCACACATTCCAAGCCAGATTTTCCTGACCACCGCCCTTTCCATGACCATCGCCACCGC
>SLAV01000193.1 GCA_007126655.1 Haloferula sp.
CCGGTGCTGGCCATAGTAACGATCTTACCGGCGAGCAAGCCGGTCATGTCCACCGGAGTCAGCAGGCTGCGGTCGATCGTGGTCCCGTCGCCCAACTGTCCGACGCGGT
This sequence comes from Haloferula sp., assembly GCA_007126655.1. GTDB lineage: Bacteria > Verrucomicrobiota > Verrucomicrobiia > Verrucomicrobiales > Akkermansiaceae > Luteolibacter. The sequence goes on from SLAV01000193.1 coordinate 110, forward strand.
TCGAACCACATCCAAGCAGTCGCACATTCGCCCATTGCAACACGAGATCATTGCCGTTTCCACCGAAGTAATTGATCGAGAATTCATAATCGATACCCGCGTGGTTCAGGAAAATGCTTTGGTCTTGCGCGAGGTTGGCGAAGGTGCCGTGAATCGGGTGGCTTCCGTTGTTTCTCAATATTGTGAGCGAAGTCCCTGCAGGTGGCGCAAATTCCAATGCGAGATCCACCTCGCCGCCAACTGCGAAGCCGCCAGCCGTAAACAACGGATCGTCAGCAGCTGAAAAAACCAGCGTTTGCGGCAGGCGGGTCACTGTGATCTGATAGACACGCGCGTTGAGCGAATCCTCCGAGGTGACCCGCACCGGAATCACCGTGACGGCCGACTCCAGCGGCACCACGACAGACGGCCCCGCGGGCGAACCGGCGACGGTGACGGAGGCCCCGGGATGTTCCGGCGTGGGCGTGATCAGGATTTCATCCGCATCCGCCGGTAGCGTCACATCATACTCCAGCCGGGATGGCGAAAACACCGGGATGATCTGCCCGGGATCGAGTGCCAGGCCGGCCAGGTCGGCCAGCGTGGTGGTGGTGAAGCTCATGGTCTCGCCGATCACCGTTCCGTAATCGTTTTCCGCCACCACCCGGTAATGATAGGTGGTGTCGGGTGCCAGATCATCGAGAGGGAACGAAAGCGGCTCGACGGAGGTGCCGGAAACCTCCATGGCCTCGGGATGGGCCACCCGGCCCAAGTCCGGCGTGAGTCCGTATTCGAAGCGCACGCCGGCCGTGGAGCCGTTCCCGGATGCCTGGCCATGCAGGATGGCACCCGTATCGGTGATCGAGGAGGCGGCAACGGTTTCGACGTGCCGTGGCGGCGGCGGTATGGCAACCATGCCAAGCCCGTGGCTGGAGCCCATGGCCACATCCACCACCCGCTCCCCGGGTGCAAAGTCGGAAAGGTCCAGCGCGGTCGGCGTGGTGCTGGACATGCCAATGGAAAAACCCGTCCCCCAGTGCGCCACGGTTCCGTCATCGCAGAGCGCGAGGCTGTCGTTCCCTCCGGCAGCCATTTTCACCACGGTTTTCCCGGCAAGCGCCTCGCTGCGGTCGATCAATACCGGTGTACTGCTATGGCCGCTGGGGCCATTACCCAGGCTGTTGCCGCTTCCCCATGCGGCCAGCGTCCCATCCTCGGACCACGCCAGCACATGGGAACTCCCCACGGCGATGCCGACCACGGTTTTGCCGGAAAGCGCGCCCTGCGGATTCACCAGCACGGGCAGGCTGGGCGTCGTCGAGGTCTCGCCGTTGCCGAACTGCCCGTTGTTGTTGGTCCCCCATGCGACCAGTTCCCCGTCATCACACAGCGCCAATGCGAAATTGAAACCCAGCCCGGCGGAGACCACCCTCCTTCCGGCGAGCGCACCGCTATCGACTAGCAACGGCACGGTGCTTCCCGTTGTGTTGCCGGTGCCCAACTGCCCGCCGTTGTTGGCACCCCATGCATAAACCCGCCCGTCGGCACACACCGCAAGTCTCGTATTGTTTCGCGCGTCAATCGCTACCACACGGCGCCCGGCAAGCACGCCGCCGTGATCGACGAGTTCGGGAACTGAATGAATCGCACTGCCGGATTCCCCTCCCCACGTCACCAGCGTGCCGTCCGAACACAAAGCCATACTGATCGAAGAACCGGCGGCCAATTGGATGACGTGTTTTTCCGCAAGCACACCCTCCATGTACACAGGGAGAGGAACATTTGTGGGAATCGTGCTTGAATGATCAGGTCCAAGCCCGAGTCGGCCGTTCGTCACGCGCCCCCATGAGGCCAGCGTGCCATCGCTGCAGAGCGCGAGCGTGTGTTCGTTCCCTCCCGCCATGGCGATAACGGTTTTTCCTTCGAGAACACCGCCACGTTCCACTGGAAGAGGCACGGCACTGTGGGAGTTATGCCCACTCGTGCCGATACCCAGTTGGCCGTAAAAATTAAATCCCCATGCGATCGGGCGGTTGTTCGCCCACTGAAGCACCAGATCGTTGCCACTGCCGCCAAAATAGTTCACGGCGAAATCGTAGCCAATCCCCTCGTATTCGAGAGAAAGGATCTGCCCCTGGCCTATGCCTTCGAACTCACCGAGAATCGGCGAAGCACCGGTCATCTGGACCAGGGTGAAATCCGTGCCGACCGGCGGCGCGGCCGCCAGTGCCAGCGGCAGCGGAATCCCGGCCGGTTCCAGGGATTCGGCCGTGAGAAGCGGCGTGCCCGATCCGTCCAGTGCCAGCACCTCGGGCAGCCGGATCACATTCAGCCGGTATGTGGCGAAAGTTTCGCCATCTTCCGCTGTCACCTCGATCTCAATGGTCTGGTCGCCGGTCCTCAGTGCCAGGGGCCCGCTCGCTTCGCCGGACGCCACCACATCCCCCACGACCCGTGCGACGGATGTGGCTTCATGAACCGTTGGCGTGACAGTCACCGATTCGGCGTCTGACGGCACGACGACATCGTAATGCGCGACCTGTGGGTCGAAGGCGGGGGCGAGGCTTCCCCGGCTGATCGACAGATCCGCCAGGGATGTGAATCTTGTCGTGCTGAATTCCAACTTCTGCCCGAGGGCCGTGCCACCATCCCCGGCGGCCGCCACCCGGAAGAAATAGGTGCCACCCGCCAGCAAATCCCCGACCTCCGCGCTCACTTCGATTTCATCAATCCCATCCACCTCCGAAGGCATCGCCGCCACGGTCCGCCCGAGCGCCGGAGTCGGCCCATATTCAAAATAGACCGACGATCCACCGCCATTGCCGCGGACCCGGCCGCGCAGGACCGCTCGGTCGTCGCCGACGTCGATGGCCGCGAGCGTCTCCACCTGCGGCGCGGGCGGTGAATCCACCAGCGCGAGAAAATGATCTTCGCCCGCCGCAACCGCCGCCAAGCGTTCGGTCGAACGCATCTTCCCGAGATCCACCAGCTCTGGCGGACTGATACTTCCAAAGCCACTGGGGATCGGCCATTGGACCAACGTGTTGTCATCGCACCTCACCAGGCGTGCTTGCGGCGCACTGGCAATCTCCAGGACGTTGCGGCCGAGCAGATCGCCGGTGGGGAAGACCAGTGAGACGTCGCCGATCGATGTATTCGCGCCTCCCCATTCCACCAAACTGCCATCGGCAGCAAGAGTCAGGTTCGCATGCCCCGCACTGGTAATACTGACCGCCGGGCGCCCGAATAGCACGCCATCCTCCGCCACCGGCCGGGGTTCGGGCACCGGCTGCGAAAAACTTGTGTCGTAACCGAGCGATTTGGATTGATTCCGGCCCCAACTGAAAAGCGCGCCATCCGAGGTTACCGCCAGATTGTGCTCATATCCTGCCGAAATCCCAATAATCCGCTTTTCCAAGAGAAAGGGACCGGATTCGACCAGGTTCGGGACAAACGATCCACCGGACGTCGAACTCGTATCCAGCCCCCAGGCCACGAGAGTCCCATCGTCACAAACGGCCATGCTGTGCTGCCGGCCCGCAGCAATATCGATGATGCGTTTGCCCGCAAGCGCTCCGGTTTGATCGACGCGCACCGGCACGGCCGATGTATCACTCCCGCCATAGCCGAGCTTCCCGTTGGAACCACTTCCCCAGGCCACCAATGTGCCATCGGAACAAAGCGCCAGAACATGCGTCGATCCACAGACCACGCGCACCACCGTGCGGCCCTCGAGCACACCCTCGGTGTCCACCCAGACCGGGTGTCTGCTGCTGTCCAGGCTGCCATTGCCCAGTTGCCCGACATCGTTTATCCCCCAGGCCGCCATGCGGCCATCCACCAGCAGCGCGATGGTGAAGCCATCCCCTGCCGCGATCCCGCGGATTGCGGCATCCGCAAGCACCCGCTCCGGGTCCGTGGCCACCGGGTCGGCACGGGCCGCCTCCGTGCCGTCGCCCAGTTGTCCGGAATTGTTATCCCCCCATGCGAGAATCCGCCGGTTTGCCCAGCGCAATACCAGATCGTTGCCGTCGCCGCCGAAGTAATCGGCCGCGAATTCATAATCAATACCTTCGTGCGAAAGAATCACGCGGTCCCCATGGGCCAGATTGTCGAACTCGCCGTCAATCGGCACCACCCCCGCCTGCCGGATCGCCACCAGATCCGTGCCGACCTGCGGGTGATGGGCGAGATCAAACCCGATCATCGTCCCCGCAGGATTGAAACCCACCAGTTCCAAAGGCGCGGCATCGGGTGTGTCGAATCGCAAGCGTTCCGGCATCCGGGTCACCCGGACGGTGTAGGTCGTCGAATTCACACCATCCGCCGCGGCGACCGCGATCTCGACGAGGTTGTCGCCCTCGGCGAGTTCGATCGGTTGGCTCGTCGCGCCGGACGACACCGGCGCGCCGTTCACGGTGATGGTGCCGCCGGGAAACGAGGCCACCGGAGTGAGGGTGATGCTCTCGGTGGAGTTGAGCGCCGTGAGCGTGTAGTCAGGATTCGCCGACGTGAAATCCGGCATCATCCCGCCTTCACTCAAGGTCAGCGCCGCCAGGGTGGATTCACCGCTCGTCGTGAATGTCCGGTCTTCGCCGTGGACGGTGCCTGCGATGTTTGTGGCCGTCACGCGATAATGATAAGTGGTGTCCGACATGAGACCGCTCAAGACGGCGGAGACCGCGACATCCTCATCCCCGCCCGGAAAATCAAGATCAACCGGAACGGTCATGCCATATCCGGCGGTCGTGCCGTATTCGAACTCGACGGACGTATCGGTCCCGAAGGCATTGGCGGTTGCATGCAGGGTGGCGCCGTGGTCGCTCACATCCGAAGCCTCAAGCGTGCTTGCCTCCGCAAACAGCTCAGAGTGGGCCGTGAGCCGGATGTGGTCGTAATGCGAGGTTCCGTCGCCCCGTGCCTGCAGCAGGATCCGGATGGTCCGGCCGATCGCCGGGGAATCCTCTCCGGTCTCGAACACCAGTTGCGGCGCGTCCTGAAAGAAATTTGATGAGGCCTGACTCGCATTGAATGAGCCGCTGGCGTGAATCGCGCCGGTCGGATCGGCCAAAAGGTAGCCACTCTGGTTGCTGAGCTGGGTCTGCCCGATGCGGCGGCCGACGGCGACCGTGAGTGTGTAGCGCGTGTGCGGCTGGTAAACGACGCCGAGATCCTGCCACACATCGTGGCCGGTGTTCATGCCGAGGTGGTTCTGGCCAGCCGCCCGGAAGCTCCTGATGCGTGAGACAAATCCGTTTTCATTCACTCTCCCTTCCTCCCGCCACGGTGCGATCGAGTTTCTTGAGGATCCCGCCGCCAGAACGCGGTCGTCGAATGAGGCGTCCGCAATGGGAATCGGCTGCCCGGCGGCTGCGGTGAAGGATTGGATGATGAAACACGACAGGACGGCAATGACCCGCGGGGAAAGGGAGGAAAAGAAATGGCGGATCATGAAATATCTATGTTGGAGGCTGCCATCCTGACCCTGTCAGACAATCTGGCAAGCCTCATGTGTCGACATCTGGCAAGCCTCATGAGGCGGAAGATGAAAGTTTCTGCCGCTTGCCCGGTACCAGCGGCACGGGAAACCGATGCTCCATCCTCCATCATTCCGCCGGTTGGGTTGGGGGATCGGCCGCTTCGTCGAAACGGAATCTCAGGAATCCGGCGGGCGAGTCTTCCGGCACCAGGAATTCCATCCAGCCGTCGCCTCCGCTGTCGGGCAGTTCGACCCAGCCGCCGGGCGCGAGATCCGCGCTCCATTCGACCGTCACGACGACGTCCGGGCCCGCCTGCTGCGGCGCGGGGAAGCGCACGCCCATGCGGTCGCCGATGCGCTCTGGCGCGGGCATCCGGCTGTCGCAGCCCTCCCATGGGCAGGAACCGAACGCGTATTTCGCGATGTTCGGCACGCCGTCGCGGTTCGGATCGGCGTCATTAGCGGCATCGCCCGCGTTTTCCGGCGTGCCGAAATGCCGCATCCGCCATTCCGCAAGGGTTTCGTTGCCAGCCGCCTGCCCGTCGGAAGGCGGTGCCTCGTGGTCCCGCGGCAGCGCCGCTACCGCCAGCGTGTGACGCGCCCCGGAGCCGGTGGCCGCGAACAGGATCACCGGCGGAAATTCGAGGCCGGAAAGATCCGGGGCCAGCATTTCCGCGCGCGGCGCGC
>SLAV01000384.1 GCA_007126655.1 Haloferula sp.
ACGCCGAAGCCGCGCCCGCCCCCGCAGGCGCTCCTCCCGGGGCCGCCTACCTCCGACGCCTGCTCACCCGCGGCGAACCGCTCCGCGCCGAAGTCTTCTACCGCTCGCTCAACTCCGAAAACTGAATCAAAAGGAAAATTCCCATGAAAATCATCCATCTTTTCACCATCGCCGTGATCTTCGCGGCCACCAGCGTCGCATGGTTCGTCCTCGGCTCCGCCATGAACCTGCGCACCCACGAGCATCACGGGAAGTCCGGCGAGCGCATTGCCGACGGCTGGGGGCCGCCGCTCGTGCAAACCCACCCGACCGCCTGGCACGCCGCGCCCGGCACGTCCGACGGCCGCCGCCCGCTGGCCATCGCCGCGTCCGACATCAGCGTGGACCTCGCCTTCGAACCCCGCCGCCGCGGCCTCGTCAACCACCGCACCTACGCCGTGGATTTCCGCGCCACCTACGAAATCGAGAACACCACCCCGGTCTCGCAGACCGTCTATGTCTCGTTCACACTCCCCGATGCCTCGACCAGCTACGAGAACTTCTCGTTCACCCTCGGCGATGGCGGGGAAAGCCGGCGCAGCCCGCGCAACGGCACGTTCATCGAAGCCGTCGTCCTGCCTGCGGGCGGCAGCGCCCCGCTCGTCGTCACCTACCTCGCGCGCGGCGTCGATGTCTGGCGCTACCACTTCAACGACAACGCCAGGGTCAGCGACTTCCACCTCACAATGCACACCGACTTCCGCGAGATCGACTTTCCCGCCGGCACCGGATCGCCGGGCGAACGCGCCGAAACCGAGCGCGGCTGGGAATTCAACTGGGCCTACCCCGACGTGATCGCCGCCCCCGGCATCGGCATGTCGATGCCCGACGTGCTCAACGCCGGCCCCATCACCTCGCGCATCGCCTTCTTCGCGCCCGTCTCGCTGCTGTTCTTCTTCACCGTCCTCGTGCTCACCGGCATCGAGCGCCAGACCAACCTCCACCCCATGAACTACTTCTTCCTCGCCGCCGCCTTCTTCTCCTTCCACATCCTGCTCGCCTATCTCGTCGATCACATCCCGCTTCACGCCGCCTTCGCCATCGCCGCCGCCGTCTCGCTCGCGTTGGTCGGCGGATACATCCGCATCGTCACGAAAGGCGCGCTCACCCTCATGGCCGTTGCCGCTCAGGCCGTCTATCTCGTCCTCTTCAGCTACACCTTCTTCATCCCCGGCCTCACGGGGCTCGCCATCACCCTCGGTGCCGTCGCCACGCTCGCCATCCTCATGTTCCGCTCGGCCCGCATCGACTGGTCCTCCCGATTCACCCCACCCCGCCAAACCCCGCCACCGCTCAAGGTGTGAGCGGAACAGTCACAGTGGATATGCCGAGAAATTACGGATCCAGCCCATGCACTCCCATCCCCAGCCGATAGTCACTCCGCCATGATCGAGTGTCCGACCGCCAATCTCCTGATGCATTTCAGAATCATGCAGATCTACAAGTTTGTCATCATCCACCCAGATCTGAATGTGCGTGCCGCGGATCTCGATGCGGACCCGGCGGCCGCTTTCAGTCTCAGCGGCCAAACCTTCTCCTTCCGCAAGGACCCGGTGACCGTCGTTGGTCGGCGAGCCGTATCCTTTGGGAGTCTTGCAATAGCTGTTGTAGATGCAAGAGACACTCCATTTGCCATCGCCATTGATATTCAGGCTGTATCCGCTGGTGCCCGGCTCGTTCCAGCTTTCCCGGGCATCCACGACATGGAACCCAATCGAAGCCCCCCTATGATGAAGTGGCAAACCGTGTGGATTGAAGGACGGGTCCACACCGGTCATGCCGATTTCCAGCTCGATCCCGTAATCCCTCCAATCTGGACTTCCAATGTTGCTCACCAGCGCCGCCCCCCGGCCATTGCCGCCATGACCATAATCAAACCCCGGACGCGCCTGCGGCAATGAGACCAGTTTGTCACCGCGGATCTCGAATGTGGTCCGCCACGGAGTCCAGTTCACGCCACCGAATGACATGACCCCCTCGCCCGGTGGCATGGGTCCTCCCGACAAGGACACACGGACGTTGCGGATGTGTCCGATGGGGATCGTGATATCGCCGAACACCGTTTCCATCGCAAGGGGTTCGAGGCGGATTGCTCCCGTGACCTTATCTCCGTTGCGGAGCATCATGGATGCCGTGGCGTTATCGCCGCCAAAGCTGATGCTGCGGATCACCTTCAGCGGTATGTCCAGGCTGGCGAACGAGGTCTGGACCGGGATGGATTCGATCACAGGCCTGCCGATGAGATGCGAGCCGTCGTCCAGGTCCAGCGAGAAGCGAATGCTGACTTCTTGTGTGGCGTTCTCTTCCGCCGACACCTGCCATCCTGCCACCAGGATGGCGCATGCAATGAGATGAATGGTTTTCATGAATTCCTCCGGGTTCGGGTTGCATTCAAAATGACATCATTTCCATCCTTGCTGTGTAAATGAATCGTAAATTCCACCCTCAATCCGCCTCAATCCGGCGGCATCAAAACGGGGATCATCTCATTCATCCTCGTGAGAATCCCTTCCTCTGTGAGAGATCGGCTGCTCCATCCACGCTACCTGCCAGTTGCATGAACGGCTTCAGCTCACTGGACCGGAGGGCTTTCTCCAATGCCTCCTTCACCAGGCTGCCTTGCGATCGCCCTGTCGCCTTGGACTGCTCTTCCACCCAACGGGCCAAATCCTCGCTCAAGCGGATGTTCAATGTCGCACTCATATGGCAAAATCGTAAGACAATTGGGCCTGATGTAAATCTCGCGCGAATTACGGCGGTTATCTCCACAGAGCGCTGCAAACACGGAGGGCTGACACTCCTGTCGGCCAAGACGATGGAACGACAAAGAAACGCGCGAAGCGCAAACGCTTTGCCCCCACATCGGCAGGCGGACATGAGTGTCCGCCCTCCGCATCCTGCATTCAACCTTGTCATCCTCGAACAAAACCCAAATCTCACGTCCATGGATCGCCACCCGCCACACATCCTGCTTGTCGAGGACGAGCCATCCTTGCGCGACAACGTGATCATCGCGCTGGAAGCCGAGGCGATGCGGGTGAGCTGGGCGGGCACCGGCGCCGATGCCGACGCGCTGCTCTCCGGCGAATCCATCGACGTCATCCTGCTCGATGTCGGTCTGCCCGACACCAACGGCTTCGACCTGTGCCGGGCCTGGCGCGCCAACCGGTTGACATTGCCCGTGCTTTTCCTCACCGCCCGCGATTCGGAGATCGACCGCGTCGTCGGCCTGGAAATCGGGGGCGACGATTATCTCGTCAAGCCCTTCAGCCTGCGCGAACTCGTCGCCCGCATCCGCGCCGTGTTGCGGCGTTCACAGCACGCACCCGCCGCCGAGCCACCCCATCCGTCCGCCGGCCTGCACGTGGACGACGTCGGCATGCGCGTGATCGCCGACGGCCGCCCGCTCGAACTCACCCGCTACGAATTCCGGCTCATGCGCGTCTTCCTCCAGAACCCCGGCCGCGTCTATTCCCGCGCCCGGTTGATGGACCTCGTCTGGGAGGAACACGGGGCATCGTTTGACCGCACCGTCGATGCCCACATCAAGCAACTCCGGGCCAAACTCGGCAGCCGCGCCGGATCGATCCGCACGCACCGCGGGATCGGATACTCCTACGACGCACAGCCATGAGCCTCACCCTGCGCTTCCTCGTCGCCGTCGCCCTGCTCTGCACCGCCGGGTGGTTCGCCGTGGTGAAGCCCGTGCTCGACCGCATCGAACGCCAATACCTCGAAGCCGCCGAGGAACCGATGGTCGATCTCGCCAACCTGCTCGCCGAGATCGCCGCCCAATCGTGGGACCGCGACCCGCCGGCGCCCGATCTGGCGGACGCCTTGCGGCGTGCCCGCGCCCGCGAATTCGAAGCCCGCATCTACCACCTGGTCAAAACCCGCGTCGATCTCCACATCACGATCACCGACGCCCGCGGCATCGTCCTGATGGATTCGATGAACCCCGACCGCGTCGGCAGGCCGCACGGCTACCGCGACGTGACGCTCACACTTCAGGGAAAATACGGCGCGCGCAGCAGCCGCACGGATCCGGATGACCCGCTCAGCTCGGTCATGCACATCGCCGCTCCGGTGCGCGACGAAGCGGGAGCCCCCCTCGGCGTGGTTTCCGTGGCCAAACCGAAGCGCGACCTGCTGGTCTTCATCGAGCACACCCGCGACCGGGTGAAGGCCTTCGCACTCGCGGGGGCGGCGGCCGCGTTCCTGCTCGCCATCCTGCTCGCGCTCTGGATCGCCGCGCCGCTGCGCAAACTCACCCGCCACGCCGAGGCGGTTGCCACCGGCGGCCGCCCGCCCGCGCCCCGCCTGCCCGGCCGCCACCTCGCCCGCCTCGGGCGCATGATCGAGGAAATGCGCGACACCCTCGAAGGCAAACGCCACGTCGAGACCTACGTGCGCAACCTCACCCACGAAATGAAAAGCCCGGTCGCCGCGATCCGCGGAGCCGTCGAGCTGCTTCAGGATACCCTGCCCGGGGACCAACGCCGGAAGCTCCTTGCCAACATCGATGGCGAAAGCCGGCGCCTCGAAGCGCTCGGCGGCCAATTGCTGGAACTCGCCAACATCGAAAGCCGCAAACAACTCGACGCCGCCGAAGCCATCGACCCCGCCGCCATCGTCCGCGCCGCCGTCGATGCGAAACTCCCCGCCGCGCGGAACCACGGCATCGCGATCGATGTCGCCGTCCGCGAAAACCCGCGCCCGCGCGGCGACGCCACACTCGTCGGGCTGGCCATCGCCAACCTCCTGCAGAACGCCGTCGATTTCGCGCCCGAAGAATCCACCATCGCCATCGAAATCCGCCGCGACGGCGACGACGCCGTCATCGAAATCACCGACTCCGGTCCCGGTGTTCCCGACTTCGCCATCGACCGCGTCTTCGAGCGCTTTTACTCGCTTCCGCGCCCGCGCACCGGCCGCAAGAGTTCCGGCCTCGGGCTGTGCTTCGTCCGCGAAACCGCCGGACTCCACGGCGGTAGCGTCACGCTCGCCCGCGCCGAACCCACCGGCACCCGCGCCACACTCCGGCTGCCGCTCAATTCGCGGAAGAACTGACCGGATGTCCGAATACGGCCTGGCCTTTTTGTTGCCCAAACCTCCCGGCTCGCGCCTCACCGCCCCCACAGGCAGGGACCGATCCTCCGGGCGGTCCGCGAGCGTGCGCGGAGAATGAAAAAGCGCACCTCCTACGGAGCGCCGAATTCATTCGGCCCAGCCAATGGAACATGCCAATTCACACGATCCCACCAGCCTGCTCGACCTCCCGTCGCCAAGACCGGCTTCTCACGACAATAAATCAACCACCCGTGCTCCCGAGATCCCTCAAACTCCACAGCCCGGCCGCCTTCGTCAGCTCCGCCGCGTCCCCGCGCATCCGCCGCGCGCCGTCCTTCCGCTTCGGCCCGAACCGCTCCCGGCACCGCCGGAACACCTCGTCCACAAACGAACGCTGACCGATCACCACCCCGTCCGAAAGATACCTCAGCCGCCATCGCAGCCGCTTCGCGACCGCCACCCCGCGGCCGGTCTCCAGCCGTTGCAGCTCCGCGAACGCCTCCGTCTCCGACATTCCCTTGCGCTCCAACTTGAGCCGCAGTTCTCCGGTCCGCTCGTCGCTCACTTGACGGAATTTCTCCACCCCCTCGATCAAAAGCATCGCCCGGTAATCCTCGTGGATCCTTCCGTGGCGTTTCCCGCCGCCGCTCCAAAACTTCGCGTCCCCGGCCCACCCCTTGTGCGCCATCCACGCCCGCACCAATCCCTCGCGCGCCCGCTTGCCGTCTCCCTTCGCGCCGCCGCCCACCGCCTCGCCGTAGCCGCTCCACCGGTAATCCGCCGGATCGTCCACCATCCCCGCGCGCACCGGATTGAGATCGATATACGCCGCCATCGTCCGCGCCGCCAGGCCGTCCTCCACCACCACGCTCTTGAACCTGCGCTCCCACAGCGTCCCGCTGCGCTTGTGTTTCCCGTTATACCACTGCGTGAACCGCTGCATCACCCCCTTCATGAACTCGCTCAGATCGTGCATGCGATAGGCGTATCGGGCGTGGATTTTCTCCACGAACTCCTCGTTCACCAATCCCGCCGCCAGCTTCTCCCGCGCCTCCTTCAGCTCCTTGCGCAGCAGGGAAACCGTCACTTCCGACGAAATCGCCCGCACCCGCTCCAG
>SLAV01000311.1 GCA_007126655.1 Haloferula sp.
GATCACTGATCACTGATCACTGATCACTGATCACTGATCACTGATCACTCGCAACTCTTCACCCACCATGCTCGACTCCATCCTCACCATCGCCCGCGAGGCCGGTCAAAAAATCCTCACCCACTACGCCAAGGACATCCCCATCGACCACAAGGCGGACGACTCCCCGCTCACCCAAGCCGACCTCGCCGCCCACCATCACATCCTCAAGGCCCTCACCGCGCTCAACCCCGACATCCCCGTCGTCTCCGAAGAAGGCGAACTCCCCGACCCCGCCACCCTCGGCCCCAGCTTCTGGGTCGTCGATCCGCTCGATGGCACCAAGGAATTCATCCACCAGCGCGGCAGCTTCACTGTCAACATCGCCCTCGTTGAGAACGGCGTCCCCGTCCTCGGAGTCGTCCATGCTCCCGCCCTCGACGAAACCTACCACGCCGCCAAAGGCCAAGGCGCATTCCACACCAGCGGCAACAATTCCCCAACCCCCATCCACGCCGCCGTAGCCGGGACTTCAAGTCCCAGTCCATCGAAGGAACATCCTGTCACTCCCCCACAAAGCACAATACACAAGGAACCAGGCACCGCACCGCAGCCGCTCCGCATCGTAGCCAGCCGCGACCACGCTGGCCCCGAAGTCTCCGCCCTCCTCGCCCGCTTCCCCGACGCCACCTGCCTCAGTATCGGCAGCTCGCTCAAATTCTGCCTCGTCGCCGCCGGCCGCGCCGACGCCTACCTCCGCGATGTCCCCACCATGGAATGGGACACCGCCGCCGCCCAGGCCATCCTCCTCGAAGCCGGCGGCATCCTTGTCCAGTGGCCCGACCTCACCCCGCTCCCCTACGCCAAACCCACCTGGCGAAACGGCCCGATCCTCGCCACCTCCTCTCCCGCACTCGCCCGAAAGCTCAAGGCCCCGGGAAAGTAATCCGGAAATCCTCATTCTGTGATTTCTGTGATTTCTGTGTCTCTTATGGCCAATTCAACACGTCTTCCGAAAAATTGGCTGCGACATGGTCCGCCTCCATCTGTCGATGCTCCTCCTTTTCTCCGCGAAGTCCTCCGCGTGCTTCGCGTCTCCGCGTTTTGATCCAGCGGTTTCAATGGATTTCAATGCGCCGGCCCTGCCGCCCCCGATCACCCGCCGCAAGCGAACCAACCACCATGCACGCACTGGTCACAGGCGGGTCGGGATTCATCGGCACCCATCTCTGCCGCCTCCTGCTGGAGCACGGCCACCGCGTCCTCAACCTCGACGCACTCACCTAGGCCGCCGTCAGGGAAACCCCCGCCGACATCCGCGACCATCCGCATTACACGTTCCTCAAGGCCGACATCACCGACGCACCCGCCGTCCGCAACGCCCTGCGCGAATTCCTCCCCGACGCCGTCTTCCACCTTGCCGCAGAGACCCACGTTGACCGCTCCATCGCCGACGCCACCCCCTTCCTCCATACCAACGTCCTGGGAACCCACGTCCTCCTCAAGGCCGCCCGCGACTGTTTGGCGCACTCCAAATCCAAAATTCCGGATTTCCGCTTCATCCACATTTCCACAGACGAGGTCTGCGGCCACCTCTCCCCGGGAGATCCGCCCTTCACCGAATCCTCCCCCGTCCGGCCCCGCTCCCCATACGCCGCTTCCAAGGCCTCCGCCGAACATCTCGTCCGCGCCTGGCAAACCACCCACGGCCTGCCCGTCGTGATCCTCCGCGGCTCCAACACCTACGGCACACACCAGCACGGAGAGAAATTCATCCCAACCATCATCCGCCACACCCTCGCCGGAAAACCCGTCCCCATCTACGGCGACGGACGCAACATCCGCGAATGGCTCCATGTCGAGGATCACGCCCGCGCCATCCTCGCCGCCTCAACCCGCGGAACCGCCGGCGAAACCTATAATATCGGTGGCGGCGACGCGCTCACAAACCTCGACCTTGTGTGCCTCGTCGGTCGCATCCTCAAAGAAGAAATCGCCGCCCGCCCCGGACGCCTGCCCAACGCCCCGCCACCTGTCACCCTGAACCACATCCCGGACCGCCCCGGCCACGACTTCCGATACGCCCTCGATACCGACAAGGCGCGCCACGAACTTCGCTGGGCCCCCCGCTCCGACCTCCCCACCGGCCTCCGCCAAACCATCCGCAACCACATCACAAACCCACCGCGATCACCGGCATGATACCTTATGTTTCGAAAAAGCCGCGAGGCGGCTTTCAATCACAAATCGCAAAACCCCTTCGTCCATTTTTCTTGAACTAAGCCACCTGTCGCACGATTTCCCACCACTAGTCGGCAGCAGAACCCGGCCCACCACCCGCCTGGAACTTGTAACTCACACCCACCGTGCCCCCCGGCACCCATCAACACGAGGAACTCCTCCTCACCGCCCTCCTCGCCGCCATCGCGCTCCAGGGTCTCAACGTCCTCGCCACCAGCGCGCTCGGCATCCTGCCCTGGTGCTGGATTGGAGCACTCCTCATCCTCGCCGGCCTCGCCGCCGTAAAAATCCGCCTCTGGAAAACCGCCGCCGCGCCGGACCGGCGCGAACTCACATCCCCGTGGCGCGCGCCCTGGCCATGGGTCGTCCTTCTTCTCCTCACCGTCCAGATCGTCGCCTACCCGCCGACGATGTCCGATTCCCTCTGCTACCGCCTGCCCCGGCTGTTTCTCGCCCTGCAGGACGGCGGCATCGGGCGCTTCCCCACCGAAGACGACCGCATCAACGCCATGCCATGGGGCTGGGAGTTCCTCGCCCTCCCGTTCGCCTCACTCAACGCCCTCAACACCTCCAAATTCATCAACCTCGCCGCCTGGGCACTCGTTTTCCAAATCCTCTTCTCCCTTGCCCGCGCCCACGGCGCGCCCGCCGCGAGCGCCCGCCGCGCCGCCCTCGCCCTCGCCACCGCCCCCGTCTTCCTCCTCCAGGCCGTCTCCACCGCCAACGACCTCTACGCCGCCGCGCTGCTCCTCGCCGGCGTCTGGATGATCCACCGGTTCCACGCCTCCCCCGGCCCCGTGCCCGTCATCGCGTCGCTTCTCGCGCTCGTCCTCGCCGCCAACGCCAAACCCCAGTTCCTCGTCCTCGGCCTGCCGTGGCTCGCCTGGTGGATCCTCGCCCCCGGCCGCCCATGGAAACAAATCCCCTGGCCCGCCCTCGCCGCCGCCGCCCCGATCTTCCTCCTCCTCTCCCCGCTCTGGATCCTCTTCGAAAACCACCGCATCGCCGGCAACCTCGTCGGCTCCCTCGCGGCACTCGACACCCCGGCGAAAGCACCCCCATGGATCATGGCCCCGGCCGGCCTCATCCAGCTCACCGTCGCCCAGCTCCAGCTGCCCGTCCTCCCCGCCTCCGGAAAAATCACCGCCCTGATCCACGCCATCCCGTTCGTTGATTCCCTCCGCGCCGCCCTGCCCGCATTCCACCCGGAGGTCCGCCAGCTCACCCTCACCGACCGCGCCAGCCTCGGCCTCGTCCATCTCGTCCTGCTCGTCACCGGTCTTATTCTCGCCGCCATCCTGACGCCGCGCCACGCCGCGCCACGCGCCTGGCCCTGGATCGCCGCCTTCCTCTTCGGCGTGATCGTCTCCACCACCCAGGTCGTCCCCACCACCATCGGTCGCTCGTTCGCCGGATTCTTCGCCCTCCTCCTCCCGCTCGCCGCCATCGGCCTCGCCTGCCGCGGAGCCGGCCTCCTCCCCCGCGCCGCCTGCCTCGCCGCCATCCTCACCGGAGCCGCCGCGCTCGTCCTCAACCCCGCCGCGCCGCTCTGGCCGTCCAAAACCATCCAATCCATCGCAGAAACCCGCGGGGCCGCCGGACCCGCCGCCGCCCTCGCATCCTACAACGCATACCAAAAACGCGCCGCCACCGGCACCGGCATCCTCGACCCCGTCCCCGGCGGCGAAACCGTCGGCGTCCTCGTCCGCCGCATCACCCCGGTCTCCACCCTCTGGCAGCCCGACTGGCGCGCCCGACGCATCGAATTCGTCAACCACATCGACCCCGAAACCTTCGCCACCGGCCCCGTCCGCTGGCTCGTCGTCGCCGACAACGCCGCCGAATTCCTCCCCGACGAAACCGCCCGCTACAAAAACCTCCCCGGCTGGGAAAAGGTCCGCCACCACACCTACCACCCCACCCTCGCCCAAGGTCCCGAAACCTGGACCCTCCACCACCGCACCCCCGAAGACCGGGACCGGTAGGCGTTGATGGCTGATAGTTGATGGTTGACGGTTGGCCGGAAGACTGAATAGCGCAAAGCACCAACAACCCACAACCCACAACCCACCGATCACCGATCACTGATCACTGATCACTGATCACTTGTCACTCGCCACTCACAACAAATGCACCTCTTCATCCAAATCCCCTGTCTCAACGAAGAGGACACCCTCCCTCAAACCCTCGCCGACCTGCCCCGCGAGATCCCCGGCATCGACAAGATCGAATTCCTCGTCATCGACGACGGCAGCACCGACCGCACCTCCGAGGTCGCCCGCGAATGCGGCGCCCACCACGTCCTCACCCTCGGCAGCAACCGCGGACTCGCCACCGCGTTCCGCAAGGGGGTCGATTACGCCCTCGCCCGCGGAGCCGACATCATCGTCAACACCGACGGCGACAACCAATACCGCGGAGCCGACATCCCCAAGCTCGTCCAACCCGTCCTCGAGGACCGCGCCGACATCGTCGTCGGCTCCCGCCCCATCGTCGATCACCCCGAGTTCGGCCTTGTCAAAAAGGTCCTCCAGCTCGCGGGCAGCTGGGTCCTGCGCCTCATTTCCAAGACCACCGTCCGCGACGCCCCCTCCGGCTTCCGCGCCTTTTCCCGCGAGGCCTGCATGCGCATCTTCCTCTACACCCGGTTCTCATACTGCATGGAAACCCTCATCCAGGCCGGCAACAACGGCCTGCGCATCGCCTCCGTCGATATCCGTGTCAACCCGAAGACCCGCGACTCTCGCCTCTTCTCGTCCATCCCGCAATACATCTGGAAAACCGGCTCCACCATGGTTTCCATGTTCATCCTCTACCGCCCCGGCCGCCTGTTCCTCACCCTCGCCGCGGGCTTCGGAGCCGCAGCCTTCGTCCTCGCCGCACGCTTTATCTGGCTCGTCTATCTCAT
Source organism: Haloferula sp. (assembly GCA_007126655.1). Taxonomy (GTDB): domain Bacteria; phylum Verrucomicrobiota; class Verrucomicrobiia; order Verrucomicrobiales; family Akkermansiaceae; genus Luteolibacter. The sequence continues at coordinate 5,129 of SLAV01000311.1, forward strand.
CGACAACCCCGACCCCGCCCGTACCTACCTCCCCTCATTCGTCGCCGGAGCCGTCTGCGCCATCCTCGCCTTCCTCATGGTCGTCGTCACCATCCTCGCCGAACTCTCCCGCGCCCAACGCCGCCTCACCGAAGAAGCCCTCTACCAGGCCCGCTTCACCGCGAAGCGGTAATTTCAGAGGTCAGAGGTCAGAGGTCAGAGGACAGGAGACAGGAGACAGAGGACGGAGATCGGCGCGCAGCGCCATCTCCGCCGGGGACCACACGCGCCTCGCGTGTCGTTTCCGGCGCCCTCGCCGGAAACCGGTGTCACCAACCCACGTCCCACAATCCGCCCAAAAAACCTCCCAACACCCTCAAGGCCGACAGTCGCAAGCATGAAGACACTCGAAAAGACCACTTGAATCCGCACGAAGAAACCTCCGCAAGCGCACCCTCTTTTTCTCGCATCCGGCATCCCGCATCCCGCATCTCCCTGCTCCCAACCCACCGATCATTTGTAACTCGGAACTCGCAACCCGGACTGGCCACCAGGGCGTCGCCCTTCGCTACCATATCACGCTCCGTAAGGGCTAAACACCGCCCACCGCCCGCTGATCACTTGTCACTCGGAACTCGGAACTCACACCAACATGCCCGCCACCCGCCTCCAGCAACGCGTCATCCACCCCGGCATCTGCACCGGCTGTGGTGCCTGCGTCGCCCTCGCCCCCGAAGGCACCGCGGAAATGACGCTCACCGCGCGCGGACTCGTCCCCGAATTCAAACCCAACACCAAACTCCCCGAACTCGCCTGGACCGCCTGCCCTGGCAAAGGCATCGACTACCCGAAACTCTATCAGGATCACTACGGATCACTCCCCACCGACTGGCGCGTCGGTCACATCGATAAACTCTGGACCGGCCACGCCACCGACCCCGAAATCCGCCGCGCCGGCGCCTCCGGCGGCACCACCACCGCCACCCTCATCCACCTGCTCGAATCCGGCCGCATCGACGCCGCCATCCTCGCCAAACAAGGCGTCCCCACCC
>SLAV01000168.1 GCA_007126655.1 Haloferula sp.
CAAGGGCCCGCCCCGGCGCGGGCGGTGCTCAACGCGGCGTGCATCCCGTGCCGCACCTCCAGGCGGACGAGCGCCTCATCCAACCCAATGAACCGACAACGCGCCCGTCGCCACGCCCAGCCAAGTGCCGCGCACACCGGCACCACCGATGCCACCGCCATGATGGCGACCGGGTTTTCCGGCAGCGCGTGGCGCATCCACAGCAACGCCCCGGCGGAAATCCCGGCGGCGATCACGAGCGGCACCGCCGCCTGGTCGAGCCATGCGGCGGCGTTCACCTTGCGGCTCAGCCGCCGGGCGATGGACTGCCAGCGTTTTTCCACCTCATTCACTCCACCAGCACGCCGCATCCGGGCGCTCCACGCAAGCCCCAATGCGGAAATACCTCGTCTCCACCACCGGTCGCCTGATACACAACCGTCATCATGACCATCCGCCTCCTCCCGCTTGCGGCGCTGTGGACCGCGCTGCCCACCACCGCCTGCGACAACCGCGGCGCGGTCGCTCCCGCCTCGCCGCTCCATGTGGCGGAGTTCGACGACGGAGCGCGGATGGAAATCCTCGGCGTCGGAAACGCGGAGCTCACGTTTCAGCGCGGGACGGAGAGGAAGCGCTGGTGGCGGCCGGGAGGCGGAAATTCCAGCAGTTCCAGCTACGCGCATGGGCATTTCAACAACAGCACCAGGTTTGGAACACAATACCGCAAGGAAAACGGAACGGAGAGCTGGACCGCAAGCCAGGGGGAGATGCGCCCGCTCATGCTCGCCATCGACCTGTCGGGTGCGGATGGCGGGCCGTGGCAAATCGCGCGCTCGTTCAGCCGGCCGTTCCTGCATGAGGATGATCGCCTGATGGAGAAAAGCAACTGGTTTGCCCCGAAGGGAGCGCTCGACCCCGGCAGCCGCATCCGCATCGCGCTCGCCCCGCCGCTGGAGCGCGACCGCCACGTTTTTCCGATCGAAGTCGGCGCGGATGGGGATTGAGCCGCTGATTGGGAAACAGTTGCTGGTTTTTGCAAGCCTTCGGGATCGGCTGCGTATTTACGGTATGACATGCGCGCGGAATCATGCCGGGCGGCATACCCCGCCATTCCGCCGCCTGATTTGCAACCCACCGCATCATCATGAAAACACGGATCCTCCGAACCATCGCCGCCGTCGCGGGCCTGCAAGCTCCGATGGCCGCACAAGCCGACGTTTTCCCCGGAGCCGACGAGCAGACGCCGTCGCTCGCGCAGTATTTCACCTGGATCAACAACACCAACGAGGGGCCGATGGCACCGCAGACGGCGGCCAACCTGGCGTTTTTCCAATGGTTGCACGACGAATACGGCATGAAGCTTGACATCTACGCCTTCGATGCCGGGGCGATCGACGCGCCCAGGTATTACGGCTCGATGGAAACCCGGAAGTTCCGGCAGCAGTTTCCGGAAGGTTTCGCGCCGTTCGCGGAGCAGGCGCGGGGGTTCGGCGGGCGCCTCGGCATGTGGCTCGGGCCGGACGGCTTCGGCGACACGCCGGGGGAGGAGCAGGCGCGCATCGACATGCTCGCCAGCCTCTGCCGGGATTACGATTTCCGCTTGTTCAAGATGGACTCGGTGTGCGGCCAGTTGCGCGATGGGAAACAGGACGCGTTCATCCGGCTGATGGAGGAGTGCCGCAGACACGCGCCGGACCTCATCGTGCTCAACCACCGCCTCAATCTCGGCCACGCCGAACCCTACGTCACCACGTTCCTGTGGGAGGGTGCGGAGACCTACATCGACGTCCACATGTCCAACGACATGACGGCGACGCACAACCGTGCCAAGGCGCTCGACCGCGGGCTGCCGCCCGGGCTCAAGCGCCTGGCCGAGGACTGCGGCGTCTGCCTATCCTCGTGCCTCGACTACTGGGAGGACGACCTGATCCTCCAGGCCTTCAACCGCTCGATGATTCTCGCCCCGCAGCTCTACGGCAGCCCGTGGTTCCTGCGCGACGACGAATACCCGAAGCTCGCCCGCATCTTTAACCTCCACCGGAAATACCGCGACATCCTGGTGACCGGCATCGTGCTGCCGGAGGATCAATACGGCCCGAACGCCGTTTCGCGCGGCAGCGACGACACCCGCCTGATCACACTGCGAAACCTGACATGGGAGCCGGTGACCTACGAAATCGCGCTCGATGACAGCATCGGTCTCAAGGACTCCGGCGCGAGGGAGGCCCGCTTGTTCCATCCCTACGAGGAAATCCTCGGCAGCACATTGGAAGCCGGGGACACGGTGGAAGTGACGGTATATCCGTTCCGCGCCGCGCTGTTGAGGGTGACCACCCGGGAATGCGACGAACCGTCATTGGCAGACGGCCCCTACCGCGTGGTGAAAAACGTCGATGGCCGGGAACCCGTGATCGAACGGCTCGATCCGATCCCGCTCGAACAACCGTGGCATCGCAAGCTGGCCGACCTGTCGCCCACGGAATTGCCCGCCGATTGGGAAGGCCTCTACGAGGCCACGATGTTCGCGGCCGACAACAACGCGCTCGAACTGCGCAGCCTGGATCGCTCCGGCCCGTCGGAAATTCCCGCCGTGCAAAACGCACGCCGGGAGTTCCTCGACCAGGAACTCCTGAAAGCCCGCGCGCTTTCCGACCAATACCTCTTCGACGGGGATCCGCTGACCGTGTTCGACGTCTTTGTGGTCGGCCGGGACCGGCGCATCGCCGATGGCTGCCTGCGCGTCGATTTCGGCGAAACCCTGACCTTCGACCGCCTCGCCGTCCGCACCCAGGCGCTCGACACCACGCTGATCCGCAACGAAATGACGGGCGCGGAATTCAGCGGCGATCTGGTCAACTGGGTGCGCGCGGAGGAGGCCATCGTGCGAGGCGACACCATCAATCTCTACCCGCCAGCCGGCGAGTGGCGGTATTTCCGCATGCGGCTCGCGCCGGAGCGCGTTTCCGAGGTCGAGGCCTGGGCGGGCGACACCATGCTGGCCCGCGACGGCTGGCGCGCCAGCAATCTGTTCTCCCACCCGGAGGCCCGCCCGGCGGTGCGCGCGTGGTCGGCGGAGATCACGGTGGATGAAATCACGCCCACGTCGTATCTCTGCGTCGCGGTCGAGGGGGAACACGGGGTCGAAGGGTGCTACGCCGCCCTGCGTGTGGGCGACCGCCTCATCGGTGCGCCGGAACGCGCCCCATCCTACCCGTCCGTCGCATGGGAATACCCGGTCCGCCCGCGCGGCACCGGCTACACCTACTTCTTCCCGCTCGACGAGTCGATGGTCGGCGAGGATGTCGAAGTGGTGCTGCTGGGCATGGAGGGCGGTGGGGAGGACCTGAACCCCTCGGTGTGGATTACCGCCCGAGACCTGCCTTTCACTGCGGTGTCCGTGCATTGATGCTAAATCAGCAGTTTGACACGGCTTGATCAGACCGTTTGCCTGAGCCCAGTGATTGACCACGCCGCACTCGATGACAAACCGAGTATTAACGACACGCCGACTTCCCAACGACCCATGAATCCACACTCACATCGCGGCCTCCTTGCTCTGGTCGCCGTGTCGTCACTGTTCACCGCGGCGTCCGTGCAAGCGGACGAGGGAGACTGGCGGCACGACCTGCTCGAAGCCTCTGGAATCGCCAGCGACCCCGCATCGATCCGGGCCGCCATGGAAGACCGCGAACCGCCGGGCGACGGGCTGCGGAACGCATACGTGATGCTGGGCTCGGAGAGCTTCCAGGAACGCGAGCAGGCGCATGCTGAAATCCTGGCCGGCGGACCCGCAGCGCTCGATTGGCTGGCTCAACAACCCGTCCCCGACGACCCCGAGGTCCGCAAAAGACGCATCCAGATCATGCGCGAGCTTTCCTCCTCATCACCCGAGATGCGTCAAAACATGCTGTCCCACGCCATGCGCTCGCTGCTTGACGAAGAGACGCGCATGCCCGGAGGCGGCGGCGTGTTTTATGAATGGTTCGGAACGCCCGCCGAGGATTGCAGGCATGGTTACCGGCTCATGCGATACGTGGGGCCTGTAGGCGGGAATCGTCCGCACGTCCGCGGCGGACGCTTCATCGTGCCGGGACAACGCCCCGGCCTGGCTGACCAACGGCTTATCCTCCGCACCGCCGACTGGCCGGGAACGGAAAGACTGCCGGAACACCTCACCCTGCGCGTCATCCTCGGCGGCACGGAAGGTGGCAGTGGCGGGTGGCACGTCGGCGTCTCCATCGGCGACGTCAAGACACTCTTCCACCCCGGATTCCGCAACGGAGCGTTTCGCCACGAGCATGCCGAAACCCATGACAAGATCACGCAGAATACCGACATGGGATTCACACCCGACGAAGGCCGGCTCTATCGCATGGAACTCCGGCTTGATCGCGCCGACCCGGAACGCTTCTCCCTCCGAACCATCATTACCTGCGACGAAGGCAGCCGCTTCGAGGACACCACACTCATCGCGGAGGAGCATTTCGGGGAATTCGACTCCATCGCCCTCGAACGCAGTGGAAGAACCGGTGGCGACGCCATCTTCGAGCAGCTCGCACTCATGCTGCGCGAGCAATGACCCGCGTGCCTGGGGTCCGCCTGCATCCCCCGCAACGCGAGGACTTTGGGTTTGGCTTTCCGGGACGCATCCCCGGGTCACCCCTGCCCGGCCGGAAGCCCGCGGATGGCGAGCATGCGCCAATACCGGCGGTCGCGGCGATCGGGGAATGCCGGGGCATGCTCCATCAGCCTGCGCATGCCCTCCACCCGCCCGCCGCCCACCAGCACCTCGTTCATCCCGCCCGGCGTCGTGATCGATTTCACCACGCCGAAACATCCGCGCAACATCCGCCGGGTGTGGATTTGCGCGGACCGGTGGCCGGGTCCCGTCACCAGGTTCACCGCCAAATGCCCGCCCGGTGCCACCGCACGCCGCAACAGGCCGAGCCGGGACGCGTCCCAGGCGTGCGGCCGGTACACGTCATCCGTGCCGGCGAGATACAGGTCATCGACCACCACATCGAACTTCCGGCGGTTTGCCAGCAGCCACGTCCACGCGTCCGCACGAACGATTTCGGCGCGGCATTCGTCCAGCGCCATGAACTCGCGCGCCAGTTGGATCAGCGTCCCGTCGATCTCCACACCCGTCAGCTCACAATCCGGCAGCAGGTGGCGCAGCGTCCGCAGCGCGGTGCCACCGGCCACGCCCAGCATCAACACCGAGCGCGGCGGACCCTCGGGCCGCAGCAGGCAGCCCGCCGCAATCAAATCCCAGGCCAACCCGGTCAGGAACCGCCGTTTGTGATACCAGGCGTGCGTCGCCCCTTCGGCACGGAATTCGCACACATCCCGCGATTTCCAAATCACGATCTCCTGCCACTCCGTACGCACGCGGCGGATCCGTCTCATCGTTGTGCCGGGCCGCCCGGATCGATCGTTTCGACGCCCGATACGCGCCGCAGCAGTTCCAGCAACATGCCCGCCGCATCGGCCGTGAGCGTCGGCGATGGCACGTCGATATCCGGCTCCCCCGGCTGATGCGGCCCCCGTGTGGAAACCCGGACCATCGCTTCCCCCAGCCACGATGGCACCCCGTCGCCGAATTCGAGTCCGAACGGTTCCGGTGAAACCTCGCCGATATCAGCCAGATTGTCGACCGGCAGCGCCTCCGGGTTTTTTGCCCGCAGTTCCAATTCCTGGGCCGCTCCCATTGCCTCCACCCACAGAACCGAGTCCACCCCGCCCCTCGCCGTCATCGTTTCCGCGGCAATCCGCAGCGTCTCCGCCACCGGGGCTCCTTCGTCGTGAAGATGGGGAAGAAAAAGAAAACGCAGGTGTCGCACCGGCTCGTCGTTCGCCCCTGCCTGGATCGCCGCCAGAACCGCCGCCAGACCGCTTGCATTGAACTGCCCGCCGATGCCCCCGCGTGGCGCGTCGTATCCGGTGAGCACCCATACCGAGTCCGCATCCTGGCGCGCGGCCGGAATCGCCGTCTCGATCAAAGACCAGTCCGACGGACCACGGTGGCGGCTCACCTCCAGCCCGATGTTTCCCGGCCCCAGTGCGCCCTCCACCATCGAGGCGGCGCGCGACAGATTCCGGCCCGGCTCATCCCCGCCGGTATGGCGTTCGCCAATCAACGATGTGAATTTCCGCAGGTCATCCGCCAGCGAGGCAATTGAAATTTCCCTCGCGAAGGCCGCCTGCCGCTCTCCGGCCTCGCGCTCCTGCAGATGGAAATACAACCACAACGCCCCCACGACGGACACCGCGAACCAGACCGGCAGGCCGACGAGGATCACAACATACCAGCGCGAAGGCTTTTCCGATACGACCGGTTCGATATCACTCATGATGGCGGCGGGGTCGGGGGTTCCTCGTCGGGTTCGTCATCAATCTCGATGCCCCGGCGGAGCCGCTGGGACACGAACGGACGGAACAATCCGTAAAGCAGATAGGCGCTGAAAAGCAGCACCGGCATCACGTAGCGGAACTGGATCGTCATGAAGATCAAAACCACGCCGATCACGATGGCGCCCAGCGTGCCGCGCGTCCTCCAGCCAACCTTCTTGAAGCTCGGATAGCGGATGTCGCTCACCATCAGCCACGAGAGCAGCAGCATCGCGCCCGCGAGCACGAATTTCCACGCCCCCAGCTCGCGGTCGCCCTGGTAAAAATCGTTGAGCAGGAATGTCAGCGAGGCGATGAAACCCGCAGCCATCGGAATCGGCAGCCCGCGGAACTCGTTCTTGTCCCCGCTGCGCTTGGGCAGGGCCGCGAGACAGTTGAACTTCGCCAGCCGCAGCGCGCCGCAAACCAGATAGATCAACGCGATCGCCCAGCCGATGTCGCCAAGCGGGAACAGCACCGCGCGCGACAACAGGATCGCGGGCGCCATGCCGAAGGAAATGATGTCAGCCAGCGAATCGAACTCCCGCCCGAACGGCGATTCGCGCCCGCCCAGCCGCGCCAGCCTCCCGTCGAGCAGGTCGAACAAACACGAACCGAAAATCAGCAGGATCGCATACTCGTAATACCGGCTTACGGTTTGGAAATACTCTTTTGATGAAAGAGGCCCGTCCACCGACATCTGCAGTTCCACCACTGCAAGCCCCTTGAAAATCATCAGCACCGCGAAAAACCCGCACGCCAGATTGCACGCCGTCATCAGGTTCGGCAGAAAATAAATCCTGGGTTCGTCCGTGTCTCGCTCGCGCGGCATGGCGCGAGAATAGACGGCAACCACCGCCCGCGCCACGTAAAATCAACCTCCACCGGCGACTGACTGTCGACACCTCTTCGTGCATGGGAAACATCTCACTCCAAGCGTGAATGCGCATGGCAAGCGGATGATCAGATTTTGACGCGCGACTCAAGATTCTCCCCGTTGACAGGCCGCCACCACATCACCAAGCTATGCCTGATGCAACCTGCCGCACCTGATCCGAGACGGGACCGGAAAATTCCGGTCTTCCCACTCGCGTGCTGGTTGCTCGGCATTGTCGTCCTGTGCCAGTTGCTGATCGCCGGGATCGCCCTCGGTCACCGGTTCGATGCGGCCCGTGAGGTCAAGGTGATTGAGAAGGAGGTGCCTAAATACATCACAGTCGAGACACCCGCCCCGCCGCCGATCGAGGTTCCCGTAATCGTCCGGTCGCCGGATCCCGCCGAAATTTTCTCCGGCCCCAGCCCCGACCCCAGCCCGCTCGCAGACCCGGAAATCGCCGACGCACGCGCCGAGCGCCTGGTCAACGAGGCCCGCCAGGCGCGTGTTGCAGGCGACATGGGCATGGCCATCCTCAAGCTCGAGGAAGCCATGGTCCACGCCGAAGACGAACCCGTGATCCATTACGAGATGGGACTGGTCCACGAGCAGATGGGCGTGTTCGACACCGCCGCCATGTATTACGAACGCGTCTTCCAGGCCGGCATATCCGGTGCCGGCAAGCTCTACGAACTCGCCGCCGCGAAACTCCGCGACGGATTTGACCAGCCCGCCGACATGCTCGGCAAGCTCTCCCTGGGACGGGTGCGCGTGTTCCGCGATGCGAACCATCGCGACGGTGAGCGCGTTGTCCTCACCGTCCCGGTCCAGAAGGCTCCGGGCGTCGAGGTCACTGCCGGTGATATCGAGATCATCGTCACGTTCTTCAACCGCACCGACCGCGGCGAGATTCGCCAGCTCCAGGACAATTCATGGGTCGAGCAAAACTGGGTCTCTCTCCCGTACGACTGGGCCGGCGGCGAGGAAATCCTGCGCATGAGCTACACCATCCCGCGCGACGACCCGCGCCATGAACACCTCTTCGGCAGCCTGCGCTATTACGGCCAGGTCGTCACCCTGCTCTATCAGGACGAGGTGCTCGATGTCCAGGCTTGGCCGCGTGATCTCGCGGCCCGCATCCCCCGCCATTCCACCCACGACGAATTCGGCCTGCCCCCCGAGTTCTTCGACCCCGGCCTGCTGCCTCCGGATTTCGACCCCGACAATCCGCTGCTTCCCTCGCTGCCGGATTTCTGAACCCCAGCGCATGAGCGGCAACGACGAGAACCATGAGGCTACCGCGCGCCACGCCGGCGACTACAGGTTTGGCAAACGCATTGCCGAGCACGACGGCATCGTCACCTGGCTGGCCGAGCAGTTGTCCGTGGGGCGCCTTGTTATTATCGATGAACTGATCGATCCCGGCCCGGAGAACCGCGAGCCCTTCCTCGCCGACACCCGTGCCCGCGCCGCGGTGGACCATCCCTACATCGCCTCGGTCTATGAGGCGGTCGATGGTCAGGACCGCTGCTACCGCGCGTCCGAACACCTCGCCGGGCAATCCCTGCGAGACATGCTCGATGGCGGCTCAACCATGGAGCCGGTTCATCTCACCCGCGCCCTGCGCTGCATCGCCGAGGCCAACCTCAACCACGAAACCCACGGACGCCCAACCCGGCCCATTTCCCCGGAACACATCCATGTGGACGGCAAACACGTCACCCGTATCGCCAATCTGGCCACCACCGGTCGCCGCAACGACGGCGAGTCCGGGCGCGACGTCGCCGCGCTTGGCCGCGACCTCGTCCCGCTCGTCCCAAAAGGGCGTCCCGGAGCCACCCGCGTCCTCACTGTCCTCGCCTGGATGCGCGGCGAACAACGTGCATCACCGCTCGGCTGGCAGGAAATCATCAACCTTTGCGACCAGATTGAGCACCAGCTTCGGACTCCGGTCGGTTCGCAGACCGGCGGCAAGCGCCCGGAAAACCCGGTCCGCGGCGCGTGGATGCTGCTTGGAGGCGGTTCGCTCGCCGTGATCGCCGTCATTCTGCTCTCCACGCTATTGTTGCGGCCATCTTCGCCCCAGCCCGAGGTCATCGACCGTCCTCCCCCCGTCCTCATCCCGCAGGGCGAGCACCCGACACACGATGGCCGGACCGTCTCGCACAATGCCTTTCTGATCGACGCCCGCGAAACCACCATCGCCGAATACCACGAGTTTCTCGAAACCCTGGAGGTCCTCGCCTCCGACGACCACCACCGCACCTTCGACCACCCCGATCAACCCGACGAAAAATCCGGCCACGAGCCGGACGACTGGGATGCCCTGCTCTCGGCGGCCCGCGCCCGCGGCGAATGGAACGGGCACCCGGTCTCGCTCGACAGCCCGGTACCGGGCATCGACTGGTGGGACGCCACGGCCTATGCCAACTGGCGCAAGGCGCGCCTGCCAACCCAGGAGGAATGGGCCGCCGCCATCCACCACAAGACCAAAAACCCCGCCGACATTCCGCCTGGCGGATGGCACCCGGGCATCCCCGCCAACTGCCCCGACCGCACCGACGCGGGCGTCCACGGCGTGGCCGGCTCGCTCGCCGAATGGACGCGCGAACCCGCCATCGACCCGACCAACCCGCTCGGTCGGCCCCAACACGTCATCGTCGGCGGCTCCCATCTTGATCGGGATTCGGATGCCCTGGCACGCGAATGGGTTGCCGATCCATCGCTCCGCCGCCCGGACCTCGGGTTCCGCCTCGTTCGCGATGTCCCGGAATGAGCCCCGGCTCGTCCGCCGACGGGTTCCGCCCGGGCATCGCGCGATCCGCAGGTATCAGTTTTCCGCGTCGTCCAGCTCCGTCGGCCAGGCCTCCGAGGGCGTGCGCATCGAAATGAACAGCTCCTCCATCCTTGCCACAACATCCGGATGCCCTGCAGCGATGTTGTTGGATTCCCCCGGGTCGGCGGAAAGATCGTAAAGCTCCGTCGCCTCGCCGGGATTCTGGCGCACCGCCTTCCACTTTCCCTGCCGGATGGCCTGGCCGAACTGGCCCTCGTGGAATTCCCAGTAAAGCGGCCGCTCCGCCAGCTCCGGCTGATCTTCGCCGAGCAGCGTCGGCAGCACGTTCACCCCGTCGATGTCCGCCGGAGCCTCCGCGCCCGCCAGCTCCGCGAGCGTCGGAAGCACATCCGCAAAATACCAGATCGCGTCGCTCACCACACCGGCCGGCACCCTGCCGGGCCAGCGGACCAGCATCGGCGTGCGGTGGCCGCCCTCGTAGAGGTCGCGCTTGCGCCCGCGCAACTCGCCGGAGCTGTCGAAAACGCCTTCATAGCGGTTCGCCGCCCCGTTGTCCGAGCAGAAGAAAACCAGCGTCTCGTCATCGATGCCCAGCTCGCCCAGCAATTCCAGCATCCGCCCGACGTCGCGGTCCAGCCGCGTCACCATCGAGGCGTATACCTTCGCCCGCCGGTTCCAGCCGCGCCCCTTCACATAGGGTTCCAGTTCCGGAATCTGGAACCGGTCGTGCGGCAGCGTGAACGGCACATACAGGAAAAACGGCGCGTCCCCTTCCGCATGGCGTCTGATGAAATCCAGCGTGAAGTCCGCGAACAAATCGTGCGCGTAATGCGCCTCGTTCTCGAAATCCCGCCTTGTCCCGGTGTTTCCCGGAAGTTTTTCCCGCTCCTCGTTGCGCCACAGGAATTCCGGGTAATGCGAATGCGCCATCCTCTGGTTCAGCAGGCCATACCACTCGTCGAATCCCTGCCGGGTCGGAATGCCGGTCGTCCCCTCCTCGCCGAGCCCCCACTTGCCGGTCACGCCCGTCACGTATCCCGCCGAACGCAAAACCTCCGCCACCGTCACATCGCCGGGTTCCAACGGCACGCGTGGGACCCCGAACGGATCCCGCACGCTGTGTTCCGATTCACCCGCGTTGCTGCGCACCCGCGTGTTGCCGGTGTGCCGCCCGGTCATCAGCACGCTGCGCGCCGGCGCGCAAATCGTCGAACCCGCATAGGCGTCGGTAAACCGCATCCCCTGCGCCGCCATCCGGTCCAGTTCCGGCGTCCGGATGTGCCGCTGGCCATAAACGCCGAGATCGCCGTATCCCAGGTCGTCCACCATCACGAAAATCACATTCGGCTTCGCGCCGACCGCCAGTTGCGCCGCAAGCAAGCCGCATAGCACCACCATGGCAGGCCACATCCGCAACCCGCGCCACGGTTTTCCGATCAATGAAAAATCAAATGAACCAGGCATGACACATCGCTACGCCGACCCCGCTTCCGTTTTGTCACACGGGGATCGCACCGCTCACTCCGGCTGCCGGCTGTTGTTGCGAAATGCAATGCAGCGTCCCGCCCTCCTCCACCAGATCCAGGCAATCGATCCCCTCCACGCGCCTGCCGGGAAACAACTCGCGCAGCATCCCGAGCGCCCGGTCGTCATTCCTTGCCTGGCGGAACGTCGGCACAAGGACCGCTTCGTTGAGGATCAGGAAATTCACATAGGAAGCCGGCAGCACCGGCAGCCGCCAACCCGGCACCTCGCAGGCCTGCGGCAAATGAAACGGCACCACCTCGAACGAGCGCCCGTCCGCCGCCCGGAACCCCCGCAGCCTTTCCAAATTCTCCTGAAGCACCGCGTGATTCGGCGACGCGCGGTCCGGCTCGTGGCAAGCCACCAACGTCGCGTCATCCACGAACCGCGCGATGTCGTCGATGTGCCCGTCGGTATCGTCGCCCTCGATGCCGCGCCCGAGCCACAGGATTTCCCGCATCCCCAGCACCTCGCGCAACCGCGCCTCGATCTCCTCCCTCCCCAGATGCGGATTGCGGTTCGCGTTCAGCATTACCGCCTCGGTCGTCAGCAACTGCCCAGCTCCGTTCACCTCGATCGCCCCGCCTTCCAGCACCATCCCGCCGGAAACCACCGGCAGCCCCAGCGACTCCGCCACCGCGCGCGGCACCGCGTTGTCCAGATCCCACGGCGGAAACTTGCCGCCCCACGCGTTGAACTTCCAGTCCGTCACCCGCAGCGCGCCCGAGTTTTCTTGCTTCACGAAGATCGGCCCGTGGTCCCGGCACCACACGTCGTCGTGCGCATGCTCGAAAACCTCCACCCGCTCCGGCACCGCCCGCGCGCGGTCGCACGCCTCGCGGATCCTCCCCGCCTCGCCCGGGTTCGCATTGATCCGCACCACCTCCGAGCGGCTGATGGCCGCCGCGATCTCCGCGAACTTCGCGTCCATCAGCTCCGCCTTCACCCCGCCCCAGTGGCGCGGATCCCGCACCGGCCACGACAACCACACCGCCTCGTGCCGCGCCCACTCCGGCGGCATGCGGAAATCCGTGTCATCCATCAGCAGTGCCATTCGCGCGTCAGATATCGCCCGCCTCCCCGTCCGCACACAACCTCAATCCAACGGTTGCGCGGCGGATTTTCGCAACATCGGCTGCAAACCCGGGGCACGACACTTGTCATCCATCGTTAGAACCGGTGGCCGATCCGCACGCCGAAGGACACCCCGGACGACTCGTAGCGGAATCTCGACGGGCCGGCGCCCACGCTGAAGTCGTCGGCGAGGCCGGCGCGGACGAACCCGTCGATGAAGTTCCTCTCGCCGATGTCGTAACGGGCCGCCACCTCCGCGAACAGGCCCGGCCGCACCTTGACGCCCGAGTTCTTGTCGTTCCACGACGCGTAGGTGGCGGTGCCGGCCGGCGAGGACACGGTGTAGGTCTCGCTCATCGCGGCCGTGTAGTCGTGAAATTCCAACGAAACCCCGCCGGAAAAAATGACGGTCCAGGGGTGCTGGTGGTAATCGAGCGACAATCCCGCGCCGATGCCGAAGGTCTTGTTCTTGAACGACGCGCCCACCTGGTTGGTGAATACCGCCGTGTCGCTGTCGAGCAGCACCGGCACGATCTCGCGCAGCGCCGGGATGTTGTCGATCAACGGCCCCGGGCCGTCGATCTCTCCGGCGTAGGGGGCGGACGGCGGGATCACGCCGCCGAGGTCGTAGCGGTCGGTGTAGTCGAGGCGGTGATCCTCGCGCACCTGGACCAGGCGGTGGTTGGTGAACGTGTGGGACCGGCTGCCGGTCGCCACGTTCACCCCGATGGTGGCCCCCACCCGGAACGGCCCCCAGGTGTGCGGCGAGGTGGCATCGGCCCGCAACGAGAACGCGGCCCCGGGCATCCGGCTGTCGCGCCGCATCCCGGGGGTGGTGTGGACCGTGTCGGTGCGGATGCTCTCGAAGCCTGTCGCGTGATAAACCAGGCTGTCGCCCTGGACCTGCGAGGCGTTGTCGTATCCCCAGAACCACGTCGTCCCGTCGGCGGCGGTGCCGGCGTCCTGCCGCACGTAGCCGTCGTTGTAGAAGCGGTCGGCGACGGCCGACGCGTCGCCCACCGGCGGGACTTCAAGCACGGCGTTGCCGACGAAGGACGGGGGATCGAGCAGTTGGCTGCGCGAGCCGCCGGCGAACCCCAGCTTGCCGCCGGAATGCCATGCCGGGCCGGCGGAGAGCGACCACTGCCAGTCGCCGCCGGTCGCGGCCGCCGGGGTTTTGGCCTCGCCGGCGGGCGCGACGGAAGGGATGCCGGAGATGGCGAGCGATGCGAGAAGGGCGGTGGGGATGCGTTTCATGGTGATGGGTTCGGCGGTTTTCATTCGGCGGGGATTTCGCGGACGCGGTAAAAACGGGATTTCTCACCGGCCGGCGGCGTGGACGTGCGCGGCGGGCCGGAATCGATCCACTGGACGCGGTTGCCCGCCGCGCGCACCCGCACCGGCGAGAGATGCCACAGCGCGCCGTCGTGCGAGTAGTGGACCTCGTAGAGCGAGCCGGGCTCGGTGGTGAACTCGACGAGCACCGACCCGTCGTCCAGCACCTCGAAGCGGTCCACCGCAAGCCCGCCCTCCGGCGCCTGCGGGTGGCCCTGCGGTTCGGTGACCAAGCCGATGGACACCTGCGGATCGAGTTCCGTGCCGCGGACCGGCGTGAAGTATTCGATCAACAGCTCGACCGATTCCCCGGCGGCGAGCGGACGGCGGTGGTGGATCGCCCAGCCGTCGCCGTTACTTTGCGATGCATTGTGGACGGTCACGTCTTCCGGCAGCCCGGTGACGTCGAGGTCGAACCCCGCGACCTCGCGCGCGCCGGTGTTGGTGACGGTGATGGCGTGCTCGTAGAGGCCGGTCTGCCGGTTGAGCACGAGCATCGCGGCGATTTCGAGCTGCGGGTCGGGATGCTCCGGCACGCGGAAGGTGGTGGTGTGGCGGGTGATGTTCCCGGCGGAGTCCTCCACCGCGAACGTGACGTCCGATCCGCCGGATTCCCACGGGTTGTAGATCACGGTGAGATCCCCCGATTGCGCGTCGATCTCCAGGGTGCGGAATACCCCGGGCCGGGAGACCGCCTCGATGGACCACGTCAGCGAATCGCCCGGATCCGGGTCGATGGCGAACGGACCGAGCGCCAGCGCCAGGTCGTCCGCCGCGCCGCCGGCATCGATTTCAAACGGGACGGACGGGGCGAACTCCGGCGCGGCGTTGGCGAGATAAGCGCGCAGGATGTTGTCGCTTCCGGCGATGACCAGGTGGCCGCCGGCATAAGAGAGGGACCCGCCATGGGGGATCCTCTGGACCTGCTCGCCGGTATCCAGATTGAAGATGATGGTGTCCCGGGTGCTCGACGCCACGAGATGGTCTCCGAGCACCACCGGCTGGCTCGAGAACGTCTGGCCGCCGTGTTGGGAATGGTATCTTCGGACGAAGCTGCCGTCATCCGCGGAAAAAGCGCACACTGAAGTGCTGGATATCGCATAGACGCGGTCGCCGGCGAGGGCGGGTATCCCCCGGAAGCTCGGAATGGCCGCCTCCCACAGCACCCGGCGTTTTTCAATGTCCAGGCAGTAAAGGGAGTTCGACCGCCGGATGTAAGCCCGGTTGCCCCGGATCAACGGCAAATCCTCACTGCCCGAGTGAGATTGCCACTGCCAGGACCAGATGACATCCCCTGTGTCGCGATTGATTTCAGTCAATCTCCCGTTGGCAAAACCGAAAAGCCGCCCTTCCGAAAGCACCGGCACCCTCGGAATTTGCGCCAGCGGCAGGTCGAAACGGTGGCTGCCATCGATGTCGTAGCCGAGAAGACCGCGGGCGGCTCCGCCAACCGCCGCGAAAACCCCGTCGTCGTCCACGGCGGGGACCACTTCCAGATCATACGCGGTGTCGCGGGTTTCATTCCAGAGCGGCTCACCGGTCGCGGCATCGAGGCACCACACGTCCGAGTCCGTGGTGGTGCTCCGTTGAAGATAGAGGCGGCCGTCGTGCCATGTCGGCGGATTGAGCGAACGGGCGGCTTCGAACTGGCGGGTCCACACCAGGTCGCCGGTGGCGAGGTCGTAGGCCCGGGCCTGCATGGGTTGGTTCGCATGACGCGGCGTGACGAAGACCCGCCCGTCCGCAATGACCGCGGGGTTCAACCCGCTGCCTTGTTGGGCCGGTGCCTGCCAGGCCTCCTGGAAGATGTGCCGCCCCAGATCCGCCGCCAGGAACCCGTGGCGGCCGCCGTCGCCGCCGAAACTGGTCCAGCCATCGGTGAAGCGATCCCGCGGCCGCACTGTGACAACCACATCGGACGAGGTCACGCTGCCGACGATGTTGCTCACTGTGACCGAATAGCGCCCGGAATCGGCGGGCCCGACGGAGTCGATCACCAGGGAAGCGTCGTTCGCACCGGGGATATCCTCGCCATCGAGGTGCCACTGCCACTCGAATGGCCCGCTGCCGCCGGCGCGGGGTTTGAGCAACAGGCCGCCGCCCTCCGTGATTTCGCGCGGACCCGGCATTGCGCCCAACACCGGCAGATCATCCGCGGCAACCACGGTGACTCGCGACGTCTGCACCGCCTCGTTGCCGAGCGCGTCGGCGACGGCGATGCGCAGCCAGCTCGTGCTGCCCGGCGCACCTGTCGGCGTGCCGGTGATCATGGCGCGCCCGTCGCCCTGGTCCTCCAGCGACAAGCCGGGCGGGAGGAAGGCATGTTGGAAAACCAGTCCATCTTTGCCGTCGGGATCCTCGGCGAGGACTTCGATGCCGGTGGTCCTGCCGGCCACGACCCGGGTCGGGGGCGCGGTGGCGAACACCGGCTGGTGACCGGTCGTTTCCGTGACCCGGTATGCGTGGATCAGGCCGGGTTCACTGCTCGCGTAAGGTGCGGACTGGGTGACGAAGAACCAACCTTTGTGAGCCATCATCACCAGGCCGAACTCCCGGGCACCCCAGGGCGGAACGATCGGCGGAAGCGGCATCCATGTGACGCCGTTGTATCGGTATGGGTAAACGACCCCGCCTTCCCGTCCCCTCCAGCCGGCGGATGGGGCGGACACAAAGAGGACATCTCCATGGATTGCCAGCGCCTGTCCGAAATAGGTTGAGCTGCCGGAGGGATCCGGGTGCGGGTCGGTCAATGTCGCGCTCTGCTGCCATTCCCCGCGTGGGGTGCGGGTGAAAACGTGGACCCTCCCGGGCTCGAACGAGTGCGCATGGTTGCCGGAGCCGATGGCGGCATGGTTGCCGGCGAGCGCCAGCGAGTTGCCGGCCTGATCCGAGTCCCGACCCTGCACGGGCCGCAGGTGGGCATGTTGCCGCCATTCACGTGCCGCCGCGTCATACTCGAAGATGAATGCCGAGCCTTTACGGGGAATGAACCTTCCCCTGCCGGGCGCGCCGACCAGCGCGCGGGTGTCATCCATCACGATGGATCTTCCGAAGGCATCGTTCTCCTCGATCGTGTCGGGCACGAGTTCCACGCCGGCGCTCCAATCCGGATACTCGAAATGGGAAAAAACCCGGCCGCTGGCATTGAACGACGGTCTGGATTGCAAAAGCAATTGGTTGGCGCCGTAGGCAAGCGCGCTGCCGAAGTTCTCAACGGAGTCGCCTGGCGCGGCGGTCACCCGGGAAGTCTCGATCCAATCTCCCTCAGCATCCTTGCGATGGGCGAGCGCGATGCCATCGAGATCGCCTGATAACGAGTAGCCCGGGACACCCGCGACCATGACTCCGGGACCGGTGGCCATCGCGCCCGCTGAAAACATGCCTCCATTCCGGATATCGCCGATGTGGTGGTGGGAACCCTCCCTCCAGTCGAATTCGAACCGTCTCACCATGCTTCCCTGGGTCAACATCAGATCGTCTCCGGCTGTCGAGATCCTCGTGCCGAACCTCGGCCCGGAGCTTTGGTGCGGTTCCGGCTGGATGATCGGATTGCCGCTCGATTGGAACGGCAGGTCGAAGAAATACACCTCGCCCCTGACCGGACCGGATGTGGTGAGTGCGTCCACCCTCCAGTAATACCGTTGTCCCGTCTCCAGCTCCTCGGGCAGGGTGAGCGTGCGGTCCGCGGTGACGCCGATCATGTGCGGTGAGCCGATGCCCGCATGCCTGACGCTCCCATCGGTCCTGCCGAGAAACACCGTGTATTCCACCGCATCCTCCACCGCGCCCCAACCGAGGGTTTCGGGACTCGCCGTCAATTGCACGCCGGGTCGCGGCTCCGGTGGCGGAAGCGTGGCGAGCGAGGCCAGCGGAATGGACCGGATGCGTGCTTCCTCCGCGTCCCAGATGACGATGAATTCGTCGTCCGCGGAAATCTCGACCCGGTTGGACCCGGTGAGATTGGCGACCGGTCTTCGATCGGATGCACCGCGAATTGGAGCGCGAATTTCTCCAGCGGCATGGCGGAGATGTATCTGCCGGTGGCCGCGTCGATTTTGACGATGTAGCCGCCCGGTCCGTTTTGCTGGCCGGACTGCAATCCGTAAACCACCGGGCGGTTCGGGTCCGCCACCAGGCGCCGGAGATCCACTTTGAACAACTGCAGTGAGACCGCAATTTCCAGCGTGATCCCCGCTCCGGTAACGCGGATCGTGCCGCTGTGGCTGCCCGGCGAGAGTCCCTCGGGATCCAGATCGACGACCAGTTCATCCCCGGCGTTTCCGGACGCCTGCGGGAAATCGATCCACGGGGCCGTCGCGCTGGCGCTCCATGCCACCGGATTGCCATCGCCATCCGTGGCGGCGAGCGTGGTCCGCTGCGGCAGCGCGCCGTGGGGCGCGACAATGTCGATCCGGCGCGGTGCGACCTGGAACGATGCCACGGAAAACGAATGGACGTTCCCCGGAATGACCCTATCGCCTCGCAACGCATCGATCCTCCAGTGGAACGTGCCGGTCGTGGGGGCCGGGTCCATGGTGAACGAGTTGCTGGTCACAAGGCCCATGCCGAGGGGCGATCCCGGCCCGGCTGCGGCCACCGCGGCCGCATCCTCACCGAGATAAATCCGGTATCCGTCCACCAAGGGCAGCGAGGACCATCGCAGGGTGTCGTCCCCCAGCTCGATCGCGCTGCCATCGGACGGATCGGAACGGATCGCCACGGATGGCGGACGGATCTCCGCCGGCAGCGGCCAGTATTCAAAGTCCACCTGCCCGGCATGGTAAATCACACCGAGTTGATTGCTCGTGAATGCCGCGATCTGGGCGGTCGCCGGGAGATCGGCCAGTTTCTGGCCGGTGGCCGCATCCAGCACGGCCGAACGGGTCAAAACCAGATCACCGTATGCGGAGATGTCGATCACGGGGTCCGCGTAGATGCCCTCGCCGTTGTCCATGTCCGCGCGCTCGAAAAGCATGCGCTCGACCATGAATCGCGTCCCGTCCAGGTCTGAAAAAAGACGTTGGCGCCCTGTGATTCTGCCGGCGACCGTCGCTTCATGTTCCCCGATGAACGAGAACCGGTCGCCCTCGACGGAAATCCTGCCGAGGTAAGGCCACCCGTCCAATCCACTCCTGCGCGTGAAATAAATTTCGCCGTCATGGGGATTCAGCAACACATCGCAGAAGCCGGCATTACTGTTAAAGCCGACGACCGGGATGTCATCGGACGTCATTTTGTCCGGAATTTCCCCGCTCTCGAAATCAAGCATCCGCAACGTCGGATAAAAGTCGGAATCCGTATAATAAATCCTCTGATCCGGTCCCACGGCGATTCTGGATTGCGGACGGATATCCGGGGAAACCACCGTGCCGGGAACCTTGCGGCGTCCGGTGATTTCAAACGTGAGGGGGTCGATCCGGATGATTTCCATCACCGGGCAGCAGGACAGGATGTAAATCGCCGAACCGTCCGGACTGAACGCAATGTCACTGGGCCTGTTGCCGACACGGATGACCTGCCTGACGGTTCTCCGCCGCTGGCTGACTGCGACGACCAGCCCTCCGAATGTGCTGTGATTCGTGATGAATGCCGTATCACGAAGCGGATCCATGAAGATGCCGGTGGGATCCCAGTTTTCGACGACATAATTGATCGGGACGAGATGGGTGCTCTCGCCGCTGCGGACTTCGATTGCGGCCCGATAGATTCCCTGCAGCGAATCCGGGGGTGTGAAACGAAGATTGATGACCCCGGGAGTGGTGCCGGCCGTGTTGAGGAGCGAGACCCAGTCTCCCCCGCCAATCAGGCTGGCGGACCACGCGAGTTCATCGCCGGTGTTGGACCCGACCGCCAGGCTCACTGTCTCGGAAGCGCCGCCGATGATTGCCCCCGCTTGAACCGAGTCGCGATCAAAATGGATTGCCGGTTCCCCGACAATGACGTTCACCGGGGCCCGCACGGTTTCCGCGTCTCCATCCGCGGGCCGCACGTCCACGGCCAGCGAATGGTTGCCTGGCGGCAGGTCGAATGCGTCGATTTCCAGCCCCACCGCTGCCGCCGCGTCGTTCGCAAGATCTCCATTTGATGGCCGGGCGGCGATGCCGGAAGGGACGTCGGACAGAAGCCGGAGGATGACTTCCGAGAGGTTCTCAAAGGCCTCCCCCGTCTCGTCCCCTGCGGGAGTGACTGTGAACGTGGCGAAAACAATGCGGCTTTTGCCGCTGAAGTTGACATGGGCGTTCGCACTCCGGGTCGAATACGAGGGAATCAGGGATCGGGACGAAACCGGACTTTCTATCAGAAACAACTGGTTGACGGCCGAGTCACTGAAAGGCGTCCGCCTCTGAAAGGCATATGCTTTCCATGACCGCCCGGCATGAACGAAATCGAACTCATGAGGATCCGGTCTGCTTGAGGATCTCGCAAAGCCTTTCGAAGAGAACATCGAGGGTCCGTCGAACTCACCTGAAAAAAGGAACAGACCCGGGAGTTTCAGCGTGAAATAGCGGCCGTTGTCACCGAGCGCGGGGGACGACTCCACGACCTGGTCCGAGTAGGGAATCGGCCCGCCGAGATCGGTCTCGAGGATGTTGGCGCCGTCGAAGGGCCAGTCGTCGATCTGGGTCCCGGCAAAACCACCTTCAAAGTCGATCTGCTTGGGAATGCTTCCCAGCAGGGCCGGGCTGTGGCGGATGAAGCGGCCCAGCACCGCCTCCAGCGTGCTGCCGTTTCCATCCTCATCAACCACATCCGCCTGCCACGCGACCGGTTCATCTCCGGTGTTTCGCAATTCGAATGGAAACGTCGCGCGCTCGCCGGATCGCACGGTCACGGTCGCGGGCAGCGACTCGATGGCCACGGGATTGGCGGTGGATGGGGGTTCATCGGGCAGGAGCCGGATGCCGGAGCCGTCGGCGTCCAGCGCGATCCACGCGTCGCCCGCCTCCAGTGTGCCGCCGTAGTCGCCCGTCACGCCCGGAAGATCCTCCGCCGCAGACCACAAGCCCCCACCCACGGCGGCCACCGCTCCGGCGGGAGCCTCCATGAGAAACCGCGCCGGCTGGATCTCCGCGACGCTCGCACCGGTGAGCTTCGCGAGGCCGTGGATCAGCGCGGCATCGGCGGCGGTGAGATCCGTGTCGAAATAGGCGAAATCGTCGAGCGAGCCGTCAAAATCTCGATCCGGCGGGTCTCCATTGACCGATTGCCGCTGGAAGCCGGTGCCAATGCGGATCGTGCCCTGGCCGCCTCCACCGAAGGTCTCCTCCGGACTGCCGATGCTCTTGCCGTTGAGATAGACCGTGCTCCGGTCGAGGGCCGATGCCTGGCGGCTGATCACCAAGTGGTGCCAATTGCCGTCGTTAACCGGGATCGGAAGCTCCATGGTCGCGGAGTTGAAGCGGAGCTGGAAATGGAGTTCTCCGTCCTTGAGTCCCACATCATGGGAGTCGTTGATACCTTCCAAACCCCAGCCGAAAAGCGCATGCTCGGCGCTGTCATCCGCCAGGGTCTTGAACCAGACGGAGATCGTCTGCCTTTCGTTAGCCCGCATTCCAACGAGATCGGTCTGCAGGAACCCCTCGCCGGACTCGTTGCGGTAGCGGCCCGTGCCGGTCGCAGCGCCATCAACACCGATTTCCGCTCCGCCCTCCAGCGTGCCCGTCCAGCCGCCGACACTGGACTCGGCGTCCGCATCAAAACTCCAATGCCCGATCATCTCGGGCGGCGGCGCGTGCGATGGTGCTTCGGTGGCGTGAAGGTGGCTGCACAGGGAGGCCAGCGCGGTTGCCAGCGCTGCGCGGAGAGATCCGGAGTTCATGTAATGGTGCGATTCGTGGGGCGGTATGCTATGGCCCGGGTCCTTCGATGAGTTCCAGCGGCAGGCAGGCCAGATTGGCGGACGGGATGATGACGCGCTCGGAACTGCCGGGCGTGATCCACGCCACGGTGCAATGGTCCGCCCCGGTGCCCTCCTTGTGCAGGATTTCCACGTAGTAGCGGTTGCCGGCCACAAGCGGGACGGGCGTCGAGGTTTGCGAGGCGTTCTGGGTGAAATTCCGGTAGGCCGTCCAGTTCTGGACGTGAGCGATGCGCACGGCGTTGGCGGGGTCTTCGTCCGTCGAGAGCCAAAGCTCGCTCTGGTCGTCGCCGGCGATCGAGAAGACGTGGTTCCCGGTGATGTCCGGCACGATGTATCCGCGGCTGCGTTCGAAATAATTGTCCCCCATCACGGTCGGGCCCTCGACGTTGAACCACGGCGCCTCGGTGGAGGTGATGAGCCGCACGTCGTTGGGCGGGCGGCTTGCCACCGCGCCTGCCGCGCTGGCGATGGTGCTGCCCGGCACGTCCATCCACACCTCGTGATAGAGATAGCCGCGGTATCCGGCGAGCAGCGGGTGGTAGCGCAGCGAGCCGCCGCGGCCCTGTACCGGGCCGATCTCCGCGGCGGTGAGGTAGCGGAGATACATCGGTGGCCCGCCGGGCACGTCGGTGAGCTGCCTCGCGTCGGGCAGATCCGGCGAATCGGCGTCTCCGGGTTGGCCGGTGTGACGCCACAGCGGGAACCGGTAATCGACCGGGATGCCGTCCCCGTTCGGATCGAGCCACAGCTCCGGGTCCGTGGAAACGCCGAACCGGGCGAACATCCGCGGCTGCATCTCCACATTGCCCAGCCGTTTGACCAGCGTCCGGCTGCCGTCGGGCGCGGCACGCCACCATCCTTCCACCACCGGCGCCTCGACCCACCATCCCCAGGCGGGATTCGAGGTGGCCATCGCGGCGAGGCGGTGCGCCCGGTCACCGCGGCAGCCGGGCATGACGACGTATGCCTCGCCGCCGAGAATGCGGATGTCCGCCCGCGGCGGCGGATCGGCCGCCAGCGGCGAGGTTCCGAGGACGAACTCGCTCAGGTTGTCCCTGCCGTCGCCGTCCCAGTCACCCGTCAGCGGTGGCTCGGGGCGTTCGTACAACTCGTTTTCCAGCACGAACGCGTCGAAGGCGGTCCGCGGCGGGTGCCGCATGATGTTCTCCGCCTCGTCGAAAACCGACATTTGCACGGTCTCGAAGACCTCCCCCATGGCCCGTGCCGCCGCCACCGCCGAGAACTGCCGCGACGGGTCGCGCTCGTGGATGAATGCGAACAGCGCGTGGTGGAGGTGGACGGCCACGTATTCTCGCAGGTAGAAGTCGGCGAAGTCCGGCGGATTCCCCCGCAGGAAAAGATCGTCGCGCGTAAACAGGTAATCCATCGTCCTCCAAGCCGCGACGGCCATTGGCGAACGCGGCCCGCCGAACGCCTCCTGGACCAGCTCCTCGTAAACGGCGGTGGCCTCGCCCGCGGAGATCCGCGCCTTCCACAGCGCGGCCTGCTCGTTCGCCTCGCGGCGCTGCGGAATATTGGACGCCGGGGTGTGCTCCAGCAACCAGTCGAAAACCTCGCGCTGCACCCACTCGGGCGAGGGCACGTGTCCGCCGGGGAAACTCCAGTCGCGGATGTTCTTGTTCGCCGTGAAATTCCGCAGATAGCTGCGGTCCGTTCCGAGCCAATTGTTCGCCCCCTGGTCGTTGTCGCCATTGGCGCGCGCCACGAGAATTCCGGGCAGATAGATGTCGCGCTCGAGCTCGAACTGGCGCCCCAGCCAGCCGCCCATCGAGAACACGCCCGCCACCAGCGGCGCATCGATCTTCGCCGCGTTGAAGCTGGACTGCCCGCCACCGGACATGCCGGCCACGAATACCCGGTTCGGATCGAATTTCACATTCTCCAGGACGTGCCGCACCACGGCCCGCGAGAACAACCGCTTCGTCGGGCCGCCCTGTTGATTGCGGCTCTGGGACACTCCGACGACGATCCAACCCTTCTCCGCGGCGACGTTCTGAAAATGGCCGACCATCCCTCCGCCGCCCGGACTGAAGGTGAAAAGAATCGGCGGAAACACCCGGCGACCGTGGTAATTCGAGGGCAGGTAAAGGTCGTAATACGCGAGATGCCCGGGCACGTTGACGATACCCCGGCTCCCGGCGGCGACTCCGGGGTCCGGCGGCGGATCAACGGTGAGCATCACCGGATCCCCCGCAACCATGCCGTGCGCGTTGGCCACCTCCACATGGTAGCCGCCCGCATCCGCGGTCGAGACGCTGCCGATCAAAAGAACCTCCCCGGTTTCCCCGGCGATTTCCTCCCTGTCGCGAAACCATTGGTATCCCAAACCCTCCCCCAGCGCGACGACCTTGGCCGCGAACGACTCCCCGTCGCGCACCCGCATGTCACCCGACTGGGACACGATCAGAGGTTCGCCCGCATGAAGCAAGGCGCAGGGGGGCGCCGGGGTCAGGCACAGGAAGATCGGAAACCCGATGCTCCGAAGCATGTGGCGAAAATTCCGGGAAACTAAGGGCGACCGGCACATGCTCCCAGGGGGAAAATGCAATTTATTTTAATTGGCATGTTCCACACCTATCAAACGGAACCCGGCACCACAAGACAATAAAACGGCATTTTGGCGAGTCCACGGGGGTTTCCGCCACGCACTGGAAACACCATGAAATTCTCGCCCAAAAATCCGCCGTGTCCCGGTCCCGCGGACCACAATCGCGTCTTGCCAGCCCGGGGAAAACGCGCCATAGCCGCGCGCGCCCCCACACAGGCGCCGCCCACACACCCGCATCCGACCATGTCCGTTCCCATCCGCAACCTCGCCATCATCGCCCACGTCGATCACGGCAAAACCACCCTCGTCGATCAGCTCCTCAAGGCCGGCGGCACCTACCGCGAAAACCAGGAGCAGCAGGAGCGCGCGATGGACTCCATGGACCTCGAACGCGAGAAAGGCATCACCATCAAGGCCAAGAACACCGCCATCCACTGGAACGACCACACCATCAACATCGTCGATACCCCCGGCCACGCCGACTTCGGCGCCGAGGTCGAGCGCGTCATGAAAATGGTCGATGGCGTGCTCCTCGTCGTCGATGCATCCGGCGGCCCCCAGGCCCAGACACGCTTCGTCCTCCGCAAGGCCCTCGCCCAGGGCCTCGCACCCATCGTCGTCGTCAACAAGATCGACCGCGCGTTCTCCGAACCCCTCCGCGTCCACGACCAGGTGCTCGAACTCTTCCTCGACCTCGACGCCACCGAGGAGCAATTCAACGCCCCCTTCATCTACGGCTCCGCCCTCGGCGGGTTCTTCATGAACCACCCCGACGACGAGCGGAAGGACTGCACCCCCCTCCTCGAAAAAATCATCGAACACATTCCCGCGCCCAAGGCCGATCCCGAGGCCCCCTTCCACATGCTGGTCTCCAATATCGAGTGGGACGACTATGTCGGCCGCGTCGCCGTTGGCAAGGTCCTCGGCGGCTCCATCAAAAAAGGCGACACCGTCTGGCTGCTCCGCAAGGACGGCAGCAAACAACAATCCAAAGTCCTCAAAACCTTCACCTACTCCGGCCTCGCCACCACCGACTCCGAAGGCTGCGGAGCCGGCGGCATCGTCGGCATCGCCGCCGGCATCGACAATATCGACATCGGCGAAACCCTCGCCGCCTCGCAGGAGATGGAGCCCCTCCCGTTCGTCGAGATCGATCCCCCCACCGTCCAGATGGAGTTCTCCATCAACGACGGCCCGCTCGCCGGCCGCGAGGGCAAACACGTCACCTCCCGCGCCATCCGCGACCGACTGATGCACGAGTTGAAAACCAATATCTCCATTCAGGTCGAGGACACCGATCAATCCGGCGTCTTCAACGTCTCCGCCCGCGGAGCCATGCAGATCGCCGTGCTCGTCGAAACCATGCGCCGCGAGGGCTACGAGGTCTGCGTTTCCCGCCCCACCGTCATCTTCCGCCGCGACGAATCCGGCAAACTCCTCGAACCCTTCGAGACGCTCTATGTCGAAGTCCCCGGAGACTATGCCCAGGCCATCCTCAAATCCCTCGTCAATCGCAAGGGCGTCATGGAGGACATGCGGACCGAACCCAGCGGCCGCACCTTCATCCAGGCCGTCATACCCACCCGCGGCCTCATCGGCTTCGAGACCGAGATCGTCAACCTCACCTCCGGGCACGGCATCATGTCCCATCTCTTCAAGGAATACGCCCCCCACGCCGGCGACATCGTCACACGCACCACCGGCACCCTCGTTTCAATGGACAGCGGAGCCGCCACCACCTACTCGCTCCAGGCCCTGGAGGCCCGCGGCATCCTCTTCGTCGGTCCCGGCGACGCCGTTTATGGCGGCATGCTCGTCGGCGAAAACCCGCGCGTCGGCGACCTCCCCGTCAACCCCGTCAAGGAGAAGCACCTCGACAACATGCGATCCGCGGGCAAGGACAAGACCTCCAAGCTCACCCCCGCCCTGCGCTTCTCGCTCGAACGCGCGATCGAATACATCGACACCGACGAACTCGTCGAGGCCACCCCCAAAAGCATCCGCCTCCGCAAGAAAATCCTCGACGCCAACGCCCGCAAACGCGCCCTCAAGGGCGGCGAGGACCGCAGCAACCGCGGCAAATAAACCAGCCATCGCTCCCCCGCATTCCGAAGGCATGCCTCAATGGCACCGCCTTCCTCGCATGGTATCTGCTCCTCACGGCCTTGTGGATTCTCAAGTTGATGACGGGCTGGTGACAGATCGGGCACTCGATCACCAAACGTGCCTCTTACAAGCTCGACCTCAAGGCCCGCCTGTATCGAGGCGGAAGAAGCGTCTGGGGCCAACCGGCGCGGGGACGCGAAAACGCAGGAGATGGAGCATGTCGCCGAGGTCGGTGGCATCGAGGAATTCGAGAGGTTTGTGTGACCATGCGGCGAGATCGGTGGACGTGCGGGGGTGCAGGGTGAAATCATCGGCATCGCTGGCGATGCGGAAGCTGAGGACGAGTTCGGAATCGGACAGGCCGATTGCGCTGAGATCTTCCGTGGCCAGCTCGAAAAAGGGGCGCGATTGCGGATTGAGCGGGTCGGTGCCGGCGGCGTATTCGAGGACGTTGGCCACGCCGTTTCGGTCGCCATCGCCAAAGGGATCGGCGAGCAGCGGGTTGCCTGCGGCCCATTCGGCGTAGCTCAGGCCCGGGCGCGTGCCTTGTACGCCGAGGCTGTCATTGAGTTCGTCAACGACCACCGGGTGGCTGGCCGCAACGTTCTGCAACTCATAGCGGAAGGTCGAGAGATCATAGAGATCCCGGTTGCTCCCGGACCGGATCAGCCGCCAGTCGGACGTCCGCACGGTGGTGAGTGATCCCCAGCGCGAGTAGGCGTGGCTTTTGCCGACAGCGAAGGGGTTCAGCAACATCGGGACGAGCGACTCGCCATCGACGGACGCCGGGGCCGATAGCCCGCAGAGTTCGGCGAGGGTCGGGTAGATGTCGAGGGTCTCGACGATGCCTTCGGCGGGCAGGCCGGTGAAGGCGGCGGGGCGCATGTCGGCGGGCGGGCGGATGATCAGCGCGGATTCGAGCGAGCGTTCGAGCACCTTGTGCTTGCCGATGGTGCCGTAGTCGTCGAGGCAAAAGCCATGGTCGCCCCAAAGGACAACGATGGTCTCGTCCGCCAGGCCGAGGGCGTCGAGTTCGTCGAGCACCTTGCCGATCTGGGCATCAACGTAAGAGACGCTGGCATAATAGGCGCGCCGCAGCAGGTCGCGGTCGTTGGTCTGGCTGTAGTTGTTGATTTCCCCCGAGTCGGTGACGGTGCCGGGGCTCGCTCCGGCGGGTGCGGCGGCGGGCACCGGACCGGGGACATCTTCCGGCGGGTAGATATCCCAGTAGGCCTTGGGGGCGTTGAAGGGCAGGTGGGGGCGATAGAATCCGACGGCAAGGCAAAACCGCGTGCCGTCATCGGCGAACTCGCGGAGTTTTCCGATGGCGAACTGCGCCATCCGTCCGTCGGGGTAGGCCTCATCGGGCAGGCTGTTGCCTTCGGCGTCCACGCCGATTTCATAGGCCGGCGAACCGCCGCGGATGCGTCCGGTGCCGTCGGCATAGACCAGCACCGGATGGTATTGGGCGCCCCAGATGCCATGGTCGTAAACCACCTCGTCCCAGGAAAAACGCATTTCGGGGTAAGCGACCGAGCTGCGGCCCGAGTCTTTGTTAACCGGAAAATTCCAGCGATAGCCGTCGGCCTCGTGGGTGACCTTGCCGATCACTGCGGTGTGCCAGCCGTTGCGGCGCAAGAGATCGACCCAGCTCTCCGGCTCGGCCGGGAGCGAGGTGGGCATGAGGTTGAAAGCGTCGTTGGTGATGCTGGTGCCACCGGACGGCCTGCGTCCGGTCAACATCGCGTAGCGCGAGGCCCCGCAGGTGGGGACCTGGACGTAGTGGTTGCGGAACATCCGGCCTTCGGCGGCCAGCTGGTCCATGTGCGGGGTGATCATGTGGGTTTCACCGTAGGCCCCGAGATCAGGCCGCAGGTCGTCCACCGAGATGAAGAGGACGTTGGGTTCCGCCGCGATGGTGAACGTGGCGGACGCGCAGAGCGACAAGAGTGAGCGGATCATGGGTTTTGCAGGTAAAGGGCGAAGCCGTTCAGGAGCAGGAAGTTGTCGGCACCGTCCGACTCGGTGGACCGGAGTTCAACGACCAGCGGCGAGCCGCCGTCGTGGGTGAATTCGAATTCCAATCGCGGAATCTGGGTGTCGCTGATGAAGGTGGTGCCGATTCCGGAGCTGCCGAGGGACGTTCCCTGCACCGAACCCATGAGTTCGCCGCCGATGCGGGCCTCGATGGTGTTGGGCGTGGTGGGGCTCGCACCTTGGGCGAAGCCGAGCGGCCCGGTGGTGAGACTGTCGAGGTGCCACGAGCGGAAGATGTAGTCACCTGCGGCAAGATTGTCGATTTCGAGGTCGATGGCCCCGCTGCGGGTGGCGATGAAATCGGATGCCAGGAAGGACAGCGAGGTTTCGCCGCCCGGGATGGCGCGGTTGTCGTCGCCGTTGCCGCCGCGGAATTCAAATTTCACGCCATCCGGCTGTGTGACCGTCACCTGCCGCGGACCGAAGGACTTGGTGTACGACGCCATGTTGTCCGCCTGGGTTGCGGATCCGCCGACGATCCGGAACAACGCCTGGCTGGGAGCGCCGAAGAAGTCATTGCGGTTGAAGTCGATGGCGAGCAAAGGCGGGCCGAGGCGTTCGAAGGGAGGCGGAGGGGGCGGAGGGGGCGCGTCAGTGAGGGTGAGCGTGATGTCGGAAAACTGGATCTGGTCGGCCTGCAGTTGGCTGGTGGATAAGAACGAGATCCGGTTGAAAGTGGAGGTCGGGATCGTGCTGTCGAGAACGCTGTTGCTGGCGAAGACGACGGAATCCGCCGCGCGGATGATGTGGGCGTCGATCCGCATGCCGTCGGCGACACGCGTGATGGATAGCAGGAAGTCATAGGTGCCGTCGTTGAGGGCGGTGCCGGGAGCTGCGGACGATTGCAACTGGCTCGCCGAACCGCTGGCGGTTGAAAAGTAGGTTGTATCCGCGACAAGACGCTTCCACAAGCCACCGCCGGTCGTGTCGGCTCCGGCGGTGTGAATGTAGCCGAGCCAGCCGTTGTTGTCGCTGCTGCCCCCGGTATCGAACAAGCCGATGCGGAACCCGTTGGCGGATGAGTCAACTCCGACAAGCGTGGCCGAACCGGTGAGGGTCGCTTTTTGTCCAACTTCGTCGAGGCTCACCTCGGGGATCGCGGCGTATATCGACTTGCGGGCGGCGTTGCCCGGCGAGCCGTCGCCCATGGTCGGTGAATCAGTCCCGGCATTGCCCAGCACCATGGTGCTCCCCGGCGCATCGCGATCCACCCAGCCGGTGACCGGGCCGGTGACCCATGCATAGCCGACACCGTCATACATCGTGCGGCTGGTTCCGCTGGCACCGTCGATCCGCATGTCAACGAAAACGTCGATATCCGAACCTCCGGACACCGTGACATGGCCGAGGTACACACCGAACATCGCATTTCTATCGTCGTTGCGTATCAGATTGACGCTGTTCGCGAAGGTCAGTTCCGCCGCATTGGTGACGTTGGCGGTGGTCGCACCGGGGACCGCGGGCTGTCCTGGAGAACTGTAGGTGGCGAGGTCGCCGGAGGTGAGGCCTGTGGCGATCGACCAGTTCTGGGATGTGCTTACCACCTGATCCCAGTAGAACGTCCAGATCTCGTAGGTGCCATCGGCGAGGCCGCTGATGCGGGTGGTCAGTTCGGGGATGTCTTCCGCACTGCCATCGGGCAGGGCTTGGAATATGGTGTCCCCGTTGTAATCGGCGAGCGCACGATTGCTCCATCCGGTGTCTGAGGAAGAGCCGTCGGTATTTGCGATCCAACTTGTATCCCCTTGGCTGCCTCCGGTGGCGAAGGTGTTGCCGCCGGGGCCCGCGACCGCATCGACGTAGGTGATCTGCCCGGCGGATGGAGGTGGCGGCGGCTCATGGGTGTCCGCCAGGACGCGCCCGGTGGCGGTTGTGATTTGGGAAAACGCGGCCTGGCTTGCGTTGAGGCCATCCGTCATCAGGAAGGCCACCCGGTTGTATTCGTATTTCGCGAGCGGCTGGTTGAGGAGGTTTTGGGCGGCATGGTGGGATCCACTGCCGTCGGTAAAGCGGACGGCAATGTCGAGATTGCCGCCATTGCGGGCGATCATCAGGGAGAACTCGAGGGGCGTGTCGGCGGGCAGCGTGGCGGCGGCTCCAGGGATCGGGCCGAGAGGGGTTCCGGCCGCGCTCTCGAAGGGATGATCCGAGCCCGAGCCGTCGCCTGCCGAAATTTCGGTGTCGGCGGTGGCAGGCGCTTCCGCCCGGATGCCGGCGTAGCCGGTGCCAACGCCCGGTGTCACCGGATCGTCACCATGGAAGAGGCCGATGCGGAAACCGCCGCCGGTCAGCGGTGCGTCGAGGGTGACGGTGCCGGTCAGGCGGAGGAAATCGCCGTCGTCGAGGGCAAGCGGGTCGATGCCCGCCGCGATGGCATCGGAGCTGGCACCGGTGGTGACGGGTGAGGCGGTGGATTCGCTGCCGCCGGAAAATCCCGCGTCGCCGGATATGGTGGTCCAACCGCTCACTGGAGTGGGCGCTTCGTGCGGATCGTCGAGGTGGCCGAGCGAGACGAGGAATTCATCCATCGCGAAAACAGTGGCTCGATAGCCGTAGCGGATTTCGCCGCTGCTGGACGGAGCGAAGTTGAAGAAGCCGTGCGCCTGCTCCTGATAGAGATGGAGGTCGGAACGGACGCCCTCCGCTTCCATCAGGGCCTTGAAGTTTTTCGCAGTGGCGACCGGAACATGCACGTCGTCGGTTCCGAAGAAGACGATGGCGGGCGGAGTGGTCGCGGAGATGTTGTGCAGCGGGGAAATCTCCTCCCAATAGTCGCTCACTGTATTGTGGCCATAGCCGCCGGGGCCGTTGTCATAGACCGGATTGAACAGGACAAGGGCATCGGGGCGAGAGCTGATGGCGAGGTTCTCGCCGGATTCCTCATAGGCGCTCAGCGTGCCGGCGGCCGCGGCGACGTGGCCGCCCGCCGAGCCGCCACCGGCGATGATTCGATCCGGGTCGATGCCCAGAGACGCAGCGTTCTCGCGCAGGTAGCGGACCGCCGATTTTCCGTCCTTCACGGCCTCCTGCGGCGTGGTGCCGTGGAGGTTTTTGACCCGGTATTCCGCCGCGATGGCGACCATGCCGCGCGATGCGAGGTATCCGCAATGCGGATAAAACTGGGTGATATTGCTGTTCACCCAGCCGCCACCGAAGAAAAAAACCATGGCCGGGCGGCGGTCTGCGGGATCATGGTCATCCGGGGTGAATACATGGAGGTTCAGCGTGACCTCCCCGCCTGTGCTGTTCAGCGTTTGCTTGAACGGAATCACCTGATCCGGCGTGAAGCCCGTGGCCACGGATGGGTGGAGGAGCGGGCACGCGGCTAGTAAAATAGTTAAGATGCGGATTTTTCTGATCATGCGCTTTCGTCGAGGGAAGACGGATTCTTGAAACGAAAAATGGCACCGGGCAGGTTGCCCGGCACCATGGTAGCGGGGTTGCGATGACCGGTGATTGCCCCACGGGATGCGGCATTTCAGTGCCGACGGCGGCGCAGGAGAAGCAGAGCGCCCAGACTTCCTGCCAAAACGGTGGAAGGCTCGGGTATCAGTGCGTATCCGACACCGTCATACAACGTGCGGCTGGTTCCGCTGGCACCGTCGATCAGCATGTCAACGAAAACGTCGATATCCGAACCTCCGGATACCGTGACTTGGCCGAGATACACGCCGAACATTTGGTTGTTACCGTTGTTGCGCGTGACATTGGGGTTGTTCGCGAAGCTCAGATCCGCCGCATTGGTGACGTTGACGGTGGTCGCACCGGGGACCGCTGGCTGGCCCGGAGAGCTGTAGGTGGTGAGGTCGCCGGAGGTGAGGCCTGTGGCGATCGACCAGTTCTGGTCTGTGCTAACCACCTGATCCCAGTAGAACGTCCAGATTTCGTAGGTGCCATCGGCGAGGCCGCTGATGCGGGTGGTCAGTTCGGGGATGTTTTCCGCGCTGCCATCGGGCAGGGCTTGGAATATGGTGTCCCCGTTGTAATCGGCGAGCGCACGATTGCTCCATCCGGTGTCTGAAGAGCCGTCGGTATTTGCGATCCAACTTGTATCCCCCTGGCTGCCTCCGGTGGCGAAGGTGTTGCCGCCGGCGCCCTCAAGCGCATCGACGTAGGTAATGGTAAAGGCGGCGTGGGCGGGAATCGCGATCAGGGCGGAGCTGAGGAGGATTGCAATGGTTTTCATGGTTTCTCTGTGGTGCCTGTTGGGATTTTATTCGAACGATCAATGGTCATTCAACAGAATCGCGGAAGTATCACCAATAAAATTCAAATTTTGAGTCGATGCAAGGAATTGACTTTCGCGGTGAAAGAGCCTGTGGCCGGATCGGCCGCCTGCCTGTCGTGGCCCACGCGCCCCCGCACCGGTCACCATCCTTTGCAAAACGGATTCGCGACCCGCTCGGCACCAAGTCGCGTCGCCGGTCCGTGGCCAGGCAGCAGGAGGGTCGCATCGTCGCGCCCCTCCAGCACCCGGCGCAGCGTGCCGTGGGCCAGATCATACGCGGTCCGGCCCTGGCAGCCGCCCATCGATCCGGCGAACAACGCGTCGCCCACCGCCAGAACCGGCGTGCCGAGCCCCTCGATTTCCAGCCCGAGCGCCGGATCCGCGTGTCCCGCGAGATCGTGCGCGGTGATGCCCAAGCCGCCGAATTCCAGCGAATCCCCCGGCCGCATTTCCCGCCACTTCACTCCGCCGCCCGGTCCGTAAGCAGCCACGTCTAGCCCACGGAAAAGCCCGAGTCCGCCCACATGGTCGCCGTGGTTGTGGGTGATGATGACCATGCCCACCGTCTCCGGCCCGCCATGATCAGCCAGCACCGCCGCCAGCGAGGCCTCGTCGCAGCCCGTGTCGATCAGGAGTTTCCCGCCGCCTCCCCCGCCGCCGACAAGCCACCCGTTCACCCGCTCTTCCTCCCCGAACGGCATGTCCAGCCGCCGGATCGCCGGGTGCGCGCCCGGCGGCGGTTCGTATCGCGGGTGAGCAGCCAGCGCCGCAGCGTCCAGGCCGAGCACCGGAGCCAGCGCCCGAGCCGCCTCCTCGTTCCAGTGGCCGTCCACCAAGCCGGTCACCGCGCCCTCCTCCTGGCCCGCGCGGGCCGCCGCCTCGCCGGGCGCGAGTTCCAGTCCGCGCAGCGCCTTGCGGATCACATACATGAAATTGTCCTCAAGCATCGGATGGGATATTTGGTTTGAATCCAGGGTTCCGCACATCGAGGCGGCCGAACTACAACATGGGCAATTTCGCCGGAATCACCGTGCACGGCAGGAAACAGGATAGCCAACAGCTGCGGTTTGTCCATGCTTCGGGTCGGACGGTGCGGGAAAATCGATGCTACGCCTCGCCGCCGGTCTCCAGCCGCTGATGGAAGTCGTCGCCCGCATCCAGCCCGGACACGAACCCCGCCAGCAGGTCGATGGTGCGCTCGATGTCGTCGAGGTGCGCCGTCTCCACCACCGAGTGCATGCACCGCAGTGGCAGCGAGACCAGCGCGCTCGGCACCCCCTTGCGGACCGGGAAGATCTTGTCCGTGTCCGTCCCCGTGAACCGCGAACTCGACTCGTGCTGAACCGGCAGTTCCGCCTTTTCCGCCACATCCATCAGGCGGCGCACCACCAGCGGGTGGTTCGCCGTGCCGTGCGTCAGCGTCGGCCCGCCGCCGAGTTTCACCTTGCCGAATTTCGCCGCCTCGATGCCCGGCGTGTCCGTGGCGTGCGTCACGTCGAGGCACAGGCACACGTCCGGCTTGAGCCGGTAGGTGGCCATCACCGCGCCGTGTCCGCCCACCTCCTCCTGCACCGCGTTCAGGCACACCAGCGTGAACGCCGGCTTGCGCTTCGCCCCGGCCACCCGTTGCAATACTTCGGCGATGATGTAGCCGCCGATCCGGTTGTCCAGCGCCCGCGAGACAATCCGCTTGTTCGCCATCTCCATCGGCCCGTCCTGATAAACCGCCGGATGGCCCACCCGGATGCCGAGCTTCGCCACCTCATCAGGCTCCGAAGCGCCCACATCCACCCAGAGTTCGTGGACCTCCGGCACCTTCTCGCTGCCCGAAGCGTCGCGTCTAAGGTGGATCGCCGTGTTGCCGATCACCCCCTTCACCACGCCCTTGTCACCGAGGATTTGCAGCCTGCGACCGCGCCCCGTCGCCGCGTCGGAACCGCCCACCCGGTCGAGCCACAGAAACCCGTTCTCATCGATGTGCTTCACCATGTAGCCGATCTCATCCGCATGTGCCTCCAGCATCACCACGCGGTCGGTCCTGCCCTCCACCACCGCCCACGTCGATCCGTATGCGTCGCACTCCACCGCCGCCGCGTGCGGGCGCACCCGCTCCGCCCACACCCGCTGCCCCGGCATCTCGAACCCGGTCGGAGACGGGGTTTCCAAAAGCGATTTCAAAAACGTGAGGTCCGATTTCGTCATGCCCGGATTCAAGCACGCAAACCCCGCCTGGCAAGCCGCAGCATCCGTAGGCGCGGTCGTGAGACCGCGACAGCCCGCACCCGCCAACCAACTCCACCCCCACCCCATTCTCACGAACGGGCCTACGCCCCATCATTCCCATTCGCGCGTTTCGTCGTTTCGCGGTTGTGGATTTTCCAGAACACCGGCCAGAAGGCACCGAACCCGGCACGCGGAATCTCAGGATAGCCCGGCAGCACCGACCCCCGGTAGGGCCAGTCCACCCAATCCCCCACCAGCCCCGCGCGCTGCGGATTGCGGAAGATGTAGATCACCGTGTCCTCGAACGCGTCCGGGCGGCGTTCGCTTTCGCGCAGCACGTGATCGTATGCCTGGGGTTGCAGGCACACCCCACGCTCCCGCAGCGTCTCGTTCCAGTGCCTGCGGAAAAATTTTGATGCCACAAGTTGGTCCGAGTCGTCGCCCAGGCCCATCCACAGGAAATGCGCGTGATCCGGCATCAGGCAATAACCCGGGCAGTGAAGGGGGTAACGCGACATCGTGTGCAGCAGCAGTTCTCGCAAGCGGTGGTGCATTGTTTCGTCAAGCCATCCCCGCGCGCGGTCGCGCATGCCCATCGTCCAGTGAACCCAGGCCCGACCCCGGTAGGCCGCCTTCCCGAGACGCGGCAAATGACCGGGGCGTTTCATGAAGCTCTGTTAGCCAGCGCCATGCCTGAATGCAAGAAATGATTCCGCGACGGTTCGTCCCGCCAGCAAACCCCACCCGCAACCCCGTTCTCACGAACGGGCCTGCGAACACGTAGGTGCGGTCGTGAGACCGCGGCAGCCCGCACCCGCCAACCACCTCCACCCCCACCCCCGTTCTCACGAACGGGCCTACGAGCACGTAGGCGCGGTCGTGAGACCGCGACGGTCCGCCCCGCCAACCAACTCCACCCCCACCACGTTCTCACGAACGGGCCTACGAGCACGTAGGCGCGGTCGTGAGACCGCGACGGCCCGCACCCCCGCCAAGCAACTCCACCCCCACCCCGTTCTCACGAACGGGCCTACGAACACTTAGCCGCGGTCGTAAGACATCGTCAGCCCGCAACACCTTTGAAATTGCACCACGGCGGATTGTGGGAGATCCTCTTTCCGAACCCTGAACCGAACCCACGACCCTCATGAAAATCTCCTTCCACACCGACGCTTTCAACACCTCGTTCGTCTCCTTCGACCGCGCGCTGGAGTGGGCGCGGGACAACGACGTGCACTGGATCGAATGCGGACTCATCGACGGCGTGAGCTGGCTGCACGGCCTCGGCTACCAGCCCCACATCGCCATGTACCAGGATCCGCTCATGCTGCGCAAACACATGGAGTCCTTCGGCGTGCGGTTCTCACAGGTGGACGCCGCCTTTCCGCTGTCCGGCCCCGACGGTCCGGTTTACGGACTGCCCTACGTCCTCAAGGCGATCCCGTGGGCGAAGCACGCCGGTTGCGCGCATGTCGCCACCACCGACGGACTCCACCGTCCCGAGGGCATCACCGATGAGGAGGCCATGGCCCTGATGCAGAAGCAATACCGCCGCATCATCGAGGTTGCCGAAGCCTACGAGGTCACCGTGACCATCGAGGTCCACGGCTACTTCACCACCAAACCCGAATTCCTCGAACGCATGCTCGCGTTTTGCGACAGCCCGTTCCTGCGCCTGAATCTTGACACCGGCAACAGCTTCATCGCCGGACAGGATCCGGTGGCATTCTGCAAACAGTTCCGCGACAAGGTCGCGCACGTCCACATCAAGGACGTCAGCGAATCGCTGGCGGCCATCGCCCGCGGCGGGCAGACGGGCATCGCGCTCTCCCATTGCGCCATCGGCGAGGGGGTGAACGCGGACAACATCAGACAGGTCCTCGCCCACCTCCACGAGGGAGGCTACACCGGCCACCTCTCGCTCGAGTGCGAGGGCCAGGGCGGCCCGATGCTCACCCAGTCGCTCGAATGGCTGCGCGCCACGCTCGCCGAACTCGGCATCCCCGAGGAAAAGTGAACCGGCCGAGCGGCGGGACACCGCGTTCAGTCCGCCGGAAGCGGATTTGAATAATCCGCCACAGGCTGGCGTCACAACCGGCATGGACACGAAATGCCTCCGCCGCACGAAGTCGCTCATGCTCGCCCTTTCCGCCGGACTGGCCGTCGCCATCACCGGCACCAGTTGCACGACGACCTACGACCACCACGGCAGGCCGACCCAGTCGGTTGACCCGGGAGTCGCAGTTGCCGGCGCCGCCGCAGCGGGTTTGGTCGGATACGCCATCGCAAACAACCGCCAGAAGGACAAGCAACGGCGCCAGCAATTCCGCCAGCATCACCATTACCACGGCCACCATTACCACCACCCGCGTCACGGTCGCCGCCATTACCGCTGAGCCGCTGCGCTTCACTCCGCGCCAAGCCGGTCAACCTCGTGACCACGCGCGAATTCGCCGGGCGACATGCGCCTGCCGCCTTCCGGCTGCACGGTTTCCAGCGCCAGCGCCCCGCTTCCACATCCGACCCGCAACTGGTCACCGTCGTGCCGCACATCGCCCGGGCCAAGCCCTCCTGCGTCCGTCACGGTGGTCTGCGGGAATACCTTGAGCCGCTTTACACGTCCGCGATGCCGGTAGGTCGTGAACGTGCCCGGCCACGGGTCATAGGCGCGGATGCGGCGCTCCAGTGCCCCGGCCGACCGCGTCCAGTCGAGCCGGCCGTCGTCGCGGGCCAGTTTGCCAACGTGGCTGGCCTGCGACGCGTCCTGTGGCACGCGCGGCGCGTTTCCGTCCGCCAGCATTGCGAGCGTCTCCATCAGTACATCGGGAGCCAGCGCGGCGAGCTTGTCGTGCATCGTGCCACCGGTGTCCGTTGGAAGAATGGGAATTGATCGGGCGAGGATGATGTCCCCAGCGTCGAGCTTCGGCACGACATGCATCGCCGTCACGCCCGTCTCCGCCTCGCCGGCGTCCACCGCCGCCTGGATGCACGCCGCGCCGCGGAATTTCGGCAGCAGCGAGGCATGCAGGTTGATGATCGCGTTTTCCGCCAGCTCCAGCACCGGACGCCGGAGGATCTGCCCGTATGCCATCACCAGCACGATTTCCGGACGCAGCGCCGCCAGCTCCGGCATCGCGTCGTCCGCGCGTTCCGGTTGAAGCACCGGAATGCCCGCCTCCACCGCCACCGGCTTCACCGGCGGCGGTACCGCCTCGTGCTGATGCCTGCCCGCCGGGCGGTCCGGCTGGGTCACGAGCGCCAGCGGGCGCGAGCCCTCCGCGACGAGGCGCTTCAACGCGGGCACGGCGATCGCCCCGGTGGCCATGAGGATGGTTCGCATGGTGGGATCCCGGCCGGTCACACGCGGATGGCCTTCATGTCATGGTAAAGCGGCAGCTCCATGAAACGGTTGATGATATCCGCCAGCACTTTCACCGGGGGCTGGGTGGCGTCGATCTGGGTGACCCGCTCGTGGGTGTAATAGTCTGTGATCGGCTTCGTCTCCTCCTCGTAGGTGGCGATGCGCCGGTCGATCACGGCGTCGCTGGCGTCGTCGAAGCGGTTCTCCTTGATCGCCCGCTTGCGCATCCGCCGCGCCAGTTCGTCGCGGTTCGGGCAGGAAAGGTGGAACACTTGGTGGACGTCGATGTAGGCTTCGAGAATCTCCGCCTGGCGCACGTTGCGCGGAATGCCGTCGAGCACCAGCACGTCCACGTCGGGCTTGTAGAGGCGGGTTTCGGCGATGTTGTCGATCTGCGCCTTCCACAGCTTCACAGTGAGTTCGTCGGGAACCAGTTCGCCACGACTCGAATGCGCGACGAACTGCCGCCCGAGTTCGGTGCGGGTGTCGAGCGAGCGGAACACGTCGCCACAGGCGAAGTGGAAGAAACGCGGCACGTTCCCAAGGATCTTGCCCTGGGTGCCCTTGCCCGCTCCCGGTGCGCCGAGGAAAATGACGGTCGGCTTCCTGCCGGTGTGGAATGCATTTGCCATGGGCGGGAAGAACTAGCGATCCGCGCGCGGCGCGGCAAGTGAATCCCGCATCTCCCACATTTCCGGGGCATGATGGGAACGGAACCCGGGGGATGCGTGCGGCTCAACCCGCCACCGGATAAACCGACACCGGCCCCACCCCGTGGCCCTGCACGCGGCGGAGTTTGCTCGCGGCGGCGATGACCGCCTCCGCAGCAGCAGCCCCCGTCTCCGCCGTCGCGTCGCGCGGGAAC
This sequence comes from Haloferula sp., assembly GCA_007126655.1. Classification (GTDB taxonomy): domain Bacteria; phylum Verrucomicrobiota; class Verrucomicrobiia; order Verrucomicrobiales; family Akkermansiaceae; genus Luteolibacter. The sequence goes on from SLAV01000168.1 coordinate 39,224, forward strand.
GAGACGCGCAGGCTCGTCCTCGCCCGGGCCTCGGGTATGCCCATGGCAAGCTGGACGTGCGAGGGGTTGGACTTGCCCGTCATGCACGCCGAACCCGCCGAGCAGGCCACGCCCGCCTCGTCGAGCAGGATCAGCATGCCGCCGGCGTCGCAGCCGTCGAGCGAGAGATGGCTGGTGTTCGGCAGGCGGGGAGCCGTCGCGCCGTTGAGCGTCACCCCGTCGAGGCCGGAGTTGACGGCCGCCTCGAACGCGTCACGGGCCGCGGCATCCGGCATCCGGGACGCGGCCAGCTCCGCTGCTGCCCCCATGCCGACGATTCCCGGAGTGTTTTCGGTGCCGCTCCGCCGTCCCTGTTCCTGCCCGCCGCCGTGCAGCATCGGCTCGAACCGCAACTTGCGCCGCACGAACAACGCCCCCACCCCCTTCGGTCCGTAAAACTTGTGCGCGGCGACCGAGAGCATCTCCACGGCGGGGTCGCGCACGTCGAGCGGGATTTTCCCCGCCGCCTGCACCGCGTCGGTGTGGACCGGAAGGCCCGCCTCGCGGGCGAGCGCCGCGATCTCCGCCAAAGGCTGGATCACCCCGGTCTCGTTGTTCGCCGTCATCAGCGAAACGAACGCCGCGCCGCGCATCAGCTCCTGCGCGGCATCCACATCCACCCGGCCATCTGCCAGACATGGGATTTCCACCACCTCGCGCCCGGTTGCCGCCGCTCCGCGCAGCACCGCGCTGTGTTCGATCGACGAAACGAGCGCGTGCCCCGGCCCGCAAAGGCGGTGCATGGATAATATCGCGGTGTTCACGCTTTCCGTGCCGCTGCCGGTGAAGATGATCTCGCCGGGTTCCGCGCCGATCAACGCCGCGACCTGCCCGCGCGCCCGTTCGATCGCCTCCCGCGCGCGCTTCCCGCCCGAGTGCCCGGCCGATGGATTCTCATGACCGCCGCGAAGCCAGGGCAGCATCGCGTCGAGCGCCTCCGGCGCGACCGGCGTGGTGGCGTTGGCATCCAGATACATCACAGCGGAATGATCGCAGGGAAACATCCGCGATCAATGCCGGATTCGCGGGCTGAACCGGAATCCGCCGGTGCGTCTCAGGACTCGTCCAGCCACAAAAGCGGCTGTCTGATGGCGATGTTGCGGCGGATCTCGGGGTCTTCCGGATCGGGTTCCTGGCGCTTCCAGAGTTCCAGGTAGTCCGGCTCATCCAGCGCCAGCCCGGCGAAAAGCAGCGCGGGCTGGCGGGCGGGCCAGCCTTCCCAGGATTGGACGTCGGGTTCGAGCGGCCAGGAGGATTTGTCGGCAAGGTAGGGATACAGATATTCCATCGCCTTGCGGATGCCGCGCCCGTCGGGCAGTTCGAATTCCCACAAGTTGTCCTCCGGCGTCGAGAGCACCTGGCAGAGCGTGGCCATGTTATCGAGCTGGAAGATCGAATACGCGTAGGGCTTGGTGCGGTCGAGTTCGCGCGGAAAACTTCCGTCCTCCGCCATTTGATCCGGCACGAACACCTCACGGTATCTGCGGCGGCATTCTTCAAGGGCGTCCTCGTCGCCCGTGAAGCTCGCGAAGCTGGCGATTTGCAGCCAATAGGCCACCGCGTGGTTGTTTTTTGTCTCCGCCTCATCGCGCCCGTTGTCACTGGTGAGCATCCATTCGCTGTATTCACGGAACCATTGCTTCAGGCCCTCGTGCACATCGCCCGGGAAACCCGGAGACCCCGCCATCGCCTCGATGGCCGGCGGGATCTCGATGAGATGCAGCGTGTCGATGATGCCGATCCCCCGGCCCGGCGTGCGGCCCGGGATGGCCTGCGCGAATTCGAGGTGCGGATTCATCCGCTTGTCCGGATCGAGAAAGAAAACGCGGAGCAGATCGGCCGCCTTGGCGGCGAAGCGGTCCTCGCCCGTGATCCGGTATCCCGCGCCCAACGCCGCGACGGCGTCCCGCAGCTCGTTCATGCAGCGGCGGTGTTCCGTGAAGTTGTCGGGATTGGACTCACCGTCGCGCCGGATGTAGGGCAGGCCGTCGGGTTGGTCGGGATCCGGCCACCAGTAATCGCCGTTGGAATAGAAATCGTTCGGCCCGCCATCGCTCAATTCGGCGCGGTATGCCGTGATGGTGATCGGTTCCAGCTCCATGGCATCCTGCGCGGCCACGAGGATCCGGTTGCGGTCGATGGCGGCAACGTCGGGCTCCGGCGCGGCGGCGGAGGTACCGGGCAGGCAAAACGAGAGAAAAACGGCAGGTAGGAATCGGGACATCATTACAAGTGGTTTGGGTTGCCGGGTTTCGTGTGGGCGCGCGACGCGGGCCACCGGATCAAGCCAGCGTCCGATGCACGCACCAAACCGATCATTCGGGCTGCGTCAGTTGGTATTCAAGATCGTAATGCCGCAGGTGGCGGATCCGCCACGACGGGGGTTCGCGGAATACCGGGTTGCCGAGCCGGATTTCCCAGTGGCCCAGCTCGTGCAGCATGGCGCGCGTGCGGTCGAGGTCGTCCATCGAGAGGTCGTTCCGCTCGCTGGGATCCGCGGAAAGATCGTAGAGCATCGGCAGGCGGTCCGGCAGGCGGATCAGCTTCCAGTCGCCGGTCCGCATGGCGCGGCCCACGGTGTGGGTCCACTTCAGTGAATCGTGCGGCGTTTCATCCGACTTTCCGGTGAGGAATGGCACAAGGTCCACGCCGTCGAGATTTTCCTCCGCCTCATCGATCATTCCGCCGGCTGCGGTCACGAATGTCGGAAACAGATCGAGCGCGGAGACCATGTCGTCCACCGTTTCACCGGCGGGAAGTTCGCCGGGCCTGTTGAAGATCATCGGCACGCGGATTCCGCCTTCGAGCAGGGTCGTCTTGGCACCGCGATACGGGGCGTTGATCGAGCCGTTGCTCATGCCGGGGATGCATTGGCCGCCGTTATCGCTCAGGAAAACAACAAACGTGTCGCCTTCAAGTCCCTGGGCGCGGATTTCGTCGAGAATCTTGCCGACGTTCTGGTCGAGGCGGTACACCATGGCGCAATAGATGCGGCGCAGGCGGTCCCCGATGTGGGCGAATTTCTCAAGATCCTCCTCGGTCGCCTGCATCGGCGTGTGCGGCGCGGCGAACGAAGTGAAAAGAAAGAACGGCTCGGCCTTGTGGCGGCGGATGAATTCCACCGATTCATTGCCCTGGTCGTCGGTCAGGTAGGTGAGCGGCCCTGTTTCCTTGAAGTTGCTCAGAATCGGCCCCGCCATTTCGTCCTCCCCGCCGGGTTCGGCGCGGAAGTAGTCCTGCGCGCCGCCAAGCCACCCCCAGAACTCGTCGAAACCGCGGTTCTGTGGCTGGAACTGCTCCAGCTCGCCGAGGTGCCATTTGCCGATCAGACCGGTCACGTAGCCAAGCTCCCGCAGCCGGTCGGCAAGGGTGACCTGGTCGAGCGGCAGGCCGACGTAGTCCGGATCATGCCCCGGCTGAACGGGTGCGAGATTGTCGTGAAATCCGAATCTTGCCTGGTGGATCCCGGTCATCAGTCCGGCGCGGGACGGCGCGCAAACCGGCGAGGTGACGTAGGCGTTGGTGAACAGGATGCCCCCTTCGGCCAATGCGTCGAGATGCGGCGTGGGAATCTGGCGGCCGCCCGTGACGCCGAGGTCGCCGTAGCCGAGGTCGTCCGCCAGCAGCAGCACGAAATTCGGCGGGCGGGGATCGTCGGCCATGAGAAGACCGGAATGACAGATCGCAATGAAGGAGGATAAGAGCACGCGCGGTTTCATGTTAACGGTATGGCGAAGAGCGATATGGATACGATTGCAGCTGCACAGCTACTTGTGAAATCCCGGGCCGATTGGCAATGATACAATCGGTGTCATGTCCCGCGCCTGATCAGCCCGGAGCCGAACACGCCGGCCCGACCGCCCCTCACCAGAACTTCCTCTTTTTCGTCACTGGCTGGGGCTCCGGAAGGTTTCGCCGATCCCTGCAATGGTGCAGCGCCTGCTCCCGCGTGATCAGCTCCTTGTTCAGCAGATCCTTGATCGACTCGTCAATCGTGTGATTCCCGTCACGGCGGCTGATCTCCATCAGCCCCACCAGTTGCTCCAGCTTCCGCTCGCGGATGCAGTTGCGGATGCCGTGGGTGCCGCGCATCACCTCCGTGGCCAGCACCCGCCCGCGCCCGTCGGCCCGAGGGATCAGGCGCTGGCTCACCACCGCCTCCAACACCGCCGACAACTGCGCCACGATCTGCGGCTGCTGGTCCGCGGGAAACACATCCACCAGGCGGTCGATCGTCTGCGGCGCGTCCGGCGTGTGCAGCGTGGACAGCACCAGATGCCCCGTCTCCGCCGCCGTCAGCGCGATGCGAATGGTCTCAAGGTCGCGCAGCTCGGATACCACGATCACATCGGGATCCTGCCGCAGCGCCTGCCTCAGCGCGATCGGGAAGCCCTTCGTGTCGCCCCCCAGCTCGCGCTGCTTGATCAGGCATTTCGCGTGCCGGAACACATACTCGATCGGATCCTCCAGCGTCAGGACCACCCCGCTGCGCGATTCGGAAATCCGGCGGATCATCCCCGCGAGCGTGGTCGATTTCCCCGACCCCGTCACCCCGGTGCAGAGGATCAGCCCCGCGCGCAAATGGCACATCTGCGCCACCGTCGGCCAGTGCCCGAGATCGTCGAGGTCCGGGATTTCATCACGGATGTAGCGGAACGCCGCCTCGTCGTTGCCGCGCACCCGGTGGACGTTGCCGCGGAAGCGGCCCACCCCCTCCACCTGCAGCGCGTAATCGAGTTCCAGCGTGTCTTGCAGCGTCGTCCGCTGCGCCTCGCCCAGGGTATCCTGGATCATTGCACTCACCGTCTCCGGCTCCAGACCGGCATCCTCCAGCGCCACCAGCGACCCGTCCACCCGCGCGCACGGTGGTGCCCAGGCCGAGAGGTGCAGGTCCGATCCGCCAAGTTCGATCGTCCGGCGCAGGTAGTCGATAATATCGTGTGGCATGGTGGGGGGTTCGGGAATCTGTTTACATCCATCGCGTTTCCGCCGCCTCATTCAATGGGAAATACCGCGCATCGCGCGGTCGAAATCCGCCGGGCGCGGGCACGCCGCGCGCGCCACCTCGGGAGCCAGCACGCCGTCACGCGCCGCGCGTACCAGCGCCGCCAGCAGCGAAATGCGGGTCTCGCCGTCGCCACGGTGCATGTGGTCGAGCAGCTCCGCGTGCCGGTGTTCGAGAATCCACTTCCGCGTCGCTCCTTCGTTCTGCATGTATTCCAGCGCCGCGAAAAGCCCGCCTTCCGCCCGCGGCAGCAGTTGCTGCGAGAGCACCCCCGTCAAATGCGCCGCCAACATTTGCACCGCCACCGGCCCCTCGCCCGCCAACAGGTTCGCGAAGCGGTCCAGCGTCTCCACCACGCTTGCGCAGTGCATTGTCGAAATCACCAGGTGCCCGGTCTCCGCCGCCTGAAGGGCCGTCACCGCCGTCACCGCGTCGCGGATTTCTCCTATGAAAATCACATCTGGACTCTGCCTCAGCACCGCCCTCAGCGCGCTCGCGAAGCCCTCCGAATCCTGCCCGATCTCCCGCTGGGAAATGTGACACCGCACCGGTGTGAACAGATACTCGATCGGATCCTCCAGCGTCACCACATGCCGCCGCGCGTTCCGGTTCAGCCAATCGATGCAAGCCGCCACCGAGGTCGATTTCCCCGACCCCGTCGGCCCCGTCATCAGGATCAGCCCGCTGCGCCGCTCCAGCCACGACCGCAGCAACCCCGCCGGCAGCCCCAATTCCTCCAGCGATGGAATCACCGCCCGGATCGGCCGCAACACCGCCGCCGCACGCCCCAGCGAGCGATAAAAATTCACCCTGCACCGCAGCTCCTCGCCCGCAAGCCAGGACGCGTCGTGCTCGCCCGCCAGCCCCTGCGGCGCGCCGCATGCCGCGCCGAGCGCCTCCATCAGCGCCCCGTCCACCACCACCTCCCCGCCAAGCTCCACCACCTCGCCCTCGATCCGCGCCCGCGGCACCTCACCCTCCATCAAAAATACATCCGTCGACTGGCGCTCGAACGCCGCCGCCAGCCACACGCGAAGCCCCTCGATGCCATCCATCAGGCGCGGGGATTGTTGCGGCGAACCTTGCGTGGCTTGAAGTCCGCCTTTGCCGGATCGAACGCCTCCGGGTCGTAGCCCGGATTCATCCACTCGATCTCACCGTGCAGCGCCTGCATGTATTGGAACGTCCCGCCGAAATCCTCCGGCGGGCATGCCCGCGCGCCGTCGATCATCGCCGGACACGCCTCCCCGCGGGGTTCGCGTTTTTCGAACACAATCTCGTGGATCCACTCGTCCGCGAAATCATACCGGTAGAGAATGCGGATCGGCAGGCGGCGGCGGCCGAGGAAGGCCGCCAGCGTCAGCTTCGCCTCGTCCTGGAACTCGCCGAGCACCTGGTCCTCCAGCCCCACCGGCCCGATCACGTCCACCAGCCGCTTCCCCTTCCCGTGGCGGAACTCGTGCGGATGCTTGCCGTCCCATCCCATCGCCGACTGAATCACCTCGCTGAACCGCGCGAACGTCGCGTCAGCCGGCACCGTGAACCGCCGCCAGATCTGCGGCTGGATTCCATACAAAAACACCTTCACGACCACCTGCTCCGGTTCCGATGACTTTGCCATGCCGCATCATGCGTTCGCGCGCATGCCGGAATCAATCGCGAAAAATGCGCCGCCCGCGTCACGATATCGGTGGCCATTCCCGCGCCATCCCCCTAGCCTCGAATCCATTCCGAAGCCGGCACCCCGCCTGCTGGAAACCGCGCTCCCACATCCCAATCATCCCCATGAACATCGGCATCCCCAAGGAAATCAAACCCCAGGAAAACCGCGTCAGCATGATCCCCGGTTGTGTCGCCGAACTCGTCAAACGCGGCCACCGCGTCTTCGTCGAGCGCGGCGCGGGCGACGGCGCTTCCTACGGCGACGACCAATACCTCGCCGCGGGGGCCGAAATTCTCGGAACCGCCGAGGCCGTCTTCGACGCCGCCGAAATGATCGTCAAGGTCAAGGAGCCGCAGCCCGTGGAAATCGCCATGCTGCGCCCCGGCCACACTCTCTTCACCTACCTCCACCTCGCCGCCAGCAAATCCCTCGCCGAATCGCTCGCCGCCACCGGCTGCACCGCCATCGCCTACGAAACCATCGAGGTGAACCGCCACCTGCCGCTGCTCGAACCGATGAGCGAAATCGCCGGCCGCATGTCGTCCATCGTCGGCGCATACCACCTCGCCAAGCACAAGGGCGGTCGCGGCTGCCTGCTTGGCGGCGTGCCCGGCGTCGCCCCCGGCCGCGTCGTCGTCCTCGGTGGCGGCACCGCAGGCGTCAACGCCGCCCGTGTCGCCTCCGGAATCGGTGCCGACGTGAGCATTCTCGAGGTTGATTTCGAGCGCATGCGCTTCCTGGACATTACCATGGAGGGCGCGCGCACCGTCTATTCCAACGAGGCCAACCTCTCCGAACTCCTGGCGCGCGTCGATCTCGTCATCGGCGCCGTCCTTGTCCCCGGTGCCAAGGCTCCCAAACTCATCACCCGCGAAATGCTCCGCATCATGCCCGAAGGCAGCGTCTTCGTCGATATCGCCGTCGATCAGGGCGGCTGCGCCGAAACCACCCGCGTCACCACCCACGACAAACCGACATACGTCGAGGAGGGAGTCCTCCACTACTGCGTCGCCAACATGCCCGGCGCATACGCCCGCACCGCCACCCAGGCGCTCAACAACGTCACCCACCGCTGGACCATGCTCATCGCCGACAACGGCGTCGCCCGGGCCTGCGAAACCCATCCCGAACTCCTCGGCGGCATTAACACCCGCGGCGGCGGCATCACCTGCAAACCTGTCGCCGAAGCCCACGGCCTCGAATTCACCGACCCCGCCGGAATCCTCGACTGAAAGATCACACCCGCGCCCGCAGCCAGTCCCCCCGCAGGTGCAGCCGGATGAAGATCACCGCCTGCGTCACCAGGTCCGCCGACATCACGATCCACACCCCCGTCAGGTTCAGCCACCCCTGCCCCGCGAGCAGGTGCAGCACCAGGATGCGGTAGAAAATCATGCTCGCGAACGACCAGCGCATCACCAGATGCGTCGCCCCCGCCCCGCGCATCGACGTTTTCAACACGATGCACGTCGCGAAAAACGGCTGCGAAATCGCGCACACCAGCAGCAGCGGGGCCGCCAGCTCCACATGCCCCTCGCTTCCCGGGATCATCCAGCCGATCACCTGGTATCTCGCGAAAAAGAAAAACACGCCCATCATCGACATCAGCCCCAGCGCCAGACCCCAGCTCAGCCTCACCGCCCGCACCGCCATCTCGCGCGAACCCGCCCCCAGGTATTGACCCGCCAGCGCCGCCGCCGCCGTGGCGATCGCGAATCCCGGCAGGAAGCTCAGCGACTCGATGCGGATCGCCACGATGTGCGCGCCCAACGCCCCGTCCGCAGGCAGCCCGGCGATGATGCGGATGCCGAACGCGTGAATGAACCACATCCCCGCGATCTCCAGCGACTGCGGCGCTCCAACCCGCAGGATCCGCCACATCGTCTCCCGGTGCGGCACCAGATAATCCCGCCGCCAGCGCAGGACACCATTCTTCCGCATAGGCACCAGCAGCAACAGTGCGGCCAATCCGGCTACCCATCCGATCACCGTGCCCCACGCGATCCCCTCGATCCCATGCCCGCCGATCCGCCCCGGCCCGAATACCAGCAGGATGCTCGCCACGATGTTCACCACGTTCACCACCGACATCGCGAAAAACGGCGTCCGCGTGTCGCCCGAGCCGCGCAATGCCGCGTTGATCGCGAACACCGCGCCACTCATCGGCCCGGAAAACGCCAGGATCCTCAGATACCGGTCCGCATTGTCCGCCGCCTCCGCGCCAAGTCCAATCCAGTCGATCAAGGCACGAATCCCCGCCCACAGCATCAGCAGCGAGGCCGTCCCCGCCGCCATTCCCAGCCACACCGCCTGGCCCAGCCCGCGGTTCGCCAGATCATGATCCCGCGCCCCCGTCGCCCGCGACACCAGCGCCATCACCCCCGTGGCCACCGCCGCCTGGATGATGTTGAAAAACCACGCCACGTAGCCGCCAAGCGCCATCGCATCCAGCACCGCCACCCGCCCGTCGCCATCCACCATCCGCCCCGCGATCAACAGGTCCGTCAGCCCCACCACGAATGCCAGCAACTGCTCCAGCAGCGGCCACACCGCCAGCACCAGCACCTGCCTCGGCAGCGAAAGCCCCGCCAAATGCCCGCCAAGCAACCCCTCGCCCGCCCGGCTGCTCGCTTCAATACTGGTTCCGGGTTTCGGCATCGCGTCCCGCCTTCATACGCCGGAACCCCCGGCCTGCGAATCCAATTTCACAGGAAGCCCTCCCCGGCCCGCTCGTCCGCATCAACCACATCAATCGCCCGGACAACTTTTGTCTCGATCGCGACAAAAGTTGTCCATGGAATAATCTTCGTGGATTCCCGCGGAAATTGATTCAAAAGATCCCTGCGTCCCGAAATCACCATGCCTTCCGCATCCGACCCCACCCCAGAACTCCTCTCCCCCGCGGGAAACTGGGACTGCGCCCGCGCCGCCGTCGCCGCCGGTGCCGATGCCATCTACTTCGGCCTGCCCGACTTCAACGCCCGCCTCCGCGCCGACAACTTCACCACCGGCGACCTCCCCGCCCTCATGGACTACCTCCACCGCCACGGCGTGCGCGGGTTCGTCGCCATGA
>SLAV01000353.1 GCA_007126655.1 Haloferula sp.
CCACCTCACCCGCCTCCCCCAGGCCTCCCGCCCCGAACTCCTCATCGTCTTCGCATCCGCCCGCTCCGACAGCCAGCACAACCCCACCGGCTACTACGAAGTCCGACCGCCCAACCTCCTCTCACCCGTCTGGTCGTCCACCACCTTTTCACCCGACCAACCCGCATCCGCCCACGGCTTCGTCGATTTCCGATGGAAAAACCGCGCCGTCGCCGCGACCCTGGCCGGCAACGTCGAATTATTGGACGAAGCCGAAATGCGCGACATGCGCCGCTGGTCCATCCAAGCCGCCGACGCCAACGCCCCCGACTTCCGCATCACCCGCCAATAAAGAACCAACCACCACCATTCATTCCATGAAAACCACCATCCACACCACCATCCTGCTCACCCTCGCATCCCTCGCTCTCGCCGAACCCAGGTCCGAACAAAAGCCAACCCCATACCCGCCATCCGAAGACACTCCGGAACAAGCAAAGCCCGAAACGGCAGCCACCTCGAACAACGAGTCAGCCGCCCCCGAACCCACCGGCCACCCCTTCTCCTGGCCCTTCCTCGGTTGGGAGGAAATGACACCCCGCGGCGGCACCACCAAAGGCCCCCAAGTCACCCTCGCCACCGAACCCTGCCCCGCTTTCCAGCGCGTCCACCAGCCCGGCCTCGACGCCATCGAGCGCGACCGCCGCGCCATCCTCGCCCTCGCCGGCGACTTCCGCGTCTCCTTCGACTTCATCGAAACCGCCGCCTCCGCATTCCCCCACACCCCGCCACAACCCTACTTCTCCTGGGGCACCGAACGCGCCTTCGTCATCGAAGACCGCCCCGGCTTCATCTCCATCCAGCACATCCTCGTCATGGAATTCGTCGGCGAAGACGGCGAAACCCACGGTCCCCACATCGTCAAACACTGGCGGCAGGACTGGACCCATGAGGCCACCCGCCACATCCAATACCAAGGCAACCGCACCTGGGCATCCAAAGAAACCACACCCTCCCCCGGCACCTGGACGCAAACCGTCTGGCAAGTGGACGACTCCCCCCGCTACTCCGTCACCGGCACCTGGGACCACGAAGGTGGCCTTTCCATCTTCACCACCGGCGACAGTTGGCGTCCCCTCCCGCGCCGCGAATTCTCCGTCCGCGACGATTACAACGTCCTCGCCGGTCACCACCAGATCACCCTCACCCCCAGCGGATGGCTCCACAACCAATACAACCGCAAAATCATCGTCCAGGACGGAAGGCTCGAACAAACCCTCGCCACCGAACTCGGAGCCGCCCGCTACCAGCGCATCACCTCCCCCTGCCTCGAACCCGCCACTACCTACTGGGAAAGCACCGCCCCCCTCTGGAAAGACATCCGCCAGACCTGGGCAGACCTCTTCGCCACCGACACCACCATCACCCTCCGCAGGCGCATCGACGAAAAACCCATGCACGCCCACCTCTTCCAAATCGCCGCCGAATTCCAGGAAAACCCAAATCACCAACTCACCACCCAAGCCGAAACCCTCATCACCCGCTTCATCAAAACCCCGTAAAAGGTGCCTCCGGCTCCTTTCCCCCCGTAGAAGGTGCCTCCGGCTCCTTCACCCAAATCCACCCGAAAACCTCGAAAATCTTCCACCACATGGATAATCCACAAGAATCCTTCTCATTCAGATGATGTGCGATCCCGAATCGGAAGTCACCCGGCGGGAAAACTCACCCTCAATAGGAAAATGAACCGCAGATCAACACAGATGAACGTTCATTTTCAGAGACGTGCGATCAATCGACGACTCATCCAAAAAGTGAATCGTCGAATCGAGTCAAATCATCATATGAGAATACCCACCACGCCAATCTACAGATGAATTATTGCTTGCTGAACATCTGAATTCATCCCATTCCAAGGCCATGACCCGCGAAGAACTCATCGACAAAATCCGCAAGGTGGAAGCCCTCTACTCCGCCAGTGGAACCACCGGAGAATCCGCCGCTGCCGCCGAGGCGCTCGAACGCTTGAAGAACTCATCAAAACCCACTTGATTAACCTTGCAAATCTTCCATCGCATGGATAAATTACAAGGATGCTTCAGCGCAGAATCCTCTCAGAACTTCGCTGGGACTGCGAATTCCAGCCGAAACCCTGCGTCGTTTCTGGACCATGCTCGCACATGCCCAAGGCGGCCTTCACAATGCATCGCGCATTGCCGCCAGTCTTGAACTCAGCGCCCAGACGGTTGGTCGCTACACCGACATGATGGTGGACTTGCTGCTGGTAAGACGCTTGCAGCCCTATCTCGCCAACATCGGCAAGCGCCTGGTCAAATCCCCAAAACTCTACATCCGCGACAGCGGCTTGCAGCATACCTTGCTCAACCTTCGAGACCGCGAGGCCCTGCTCGGGCATCCTGCCGTCGGTGGGAGCTGGGAAGGGTTTGTGATTGAAACTTTACTCCGCGTGGCACCCGCATCGACCGTGGCAGGATTTTATCGCACATCCGCCGGCGCGGAAATCGACCTGGTCCTCGAATTGCCCGGCGGCGAGCGCTGGGCGATTGAAATCAAACGCAGTGCCTCCACCCGGCCATCCCGTGGCTTCCATTCGGCCTGTGCAGACCTCCACCCGGCTCGCAGTTGGCTCGTTCACTCCGCCACCGACCGCTTCCCGCTCGGCGGCGGAGTCGAAGCCGTTGGCCTGCATGAACTCGCCTCAATCCTCGCCGCAATTTGATTACCTTTTGAAACCATCTTGAAGTCGGCATCAATCATTGTAGGAAAATCCAAGGCCATGACCCGCGAAGAACTCATCGACAAAATCCGCAAGGTGGAAGCCCTCTACTCCGCCAGTGGAACGACCGGAGAATCCGCCGCTGCCGCCGAGGCGCTCGAACGCTTGAAGAACCGCTTGGCGACCGCGCCCGAGGAAAAGACGGAATTCAGAATCAGCCTGCCCGACCCATGGAAGCGGCAGTTGTTTCTCGCCTTGGCCCGCCGCCACGGGCTTTACCCGTATCGCCGGGCACGCCAACGGCGCACCACCATCATGGTGCGCGACACACCGAGCCACATGAACAAGGTCTTGTGGCCGGAATTCACGGAGCTTGCGAAACTTCTCAACAACTACCTCGAAGAGGCCACCCGCGACATCATCAGCCGCGCCGTCCATGGCGATCTCTCGGAAGCAGAAGAAAACAACGCCCTTCCAGATGGAATAAACGAGCACAACCCGTAAAAACACACACCATCATCACCTGAAACGTGTCTCCATGGTCGCCACGGTGCCACCTGCCACTCGCCACTCGCCACTCGCCACTCGCCACTCGTCACTCGTTACTCGTCACCCACTTTCCACCGCACCCGCATCGTAATCGACCGCTCCGCATACGCCCGATCATCCCGGATCGTCTCCATCGCCCGGTGGCAAAAACTCACCAAATCCGTCCCCTGTTCCAACCGCAACGGCATCGCCTCCAGTTCACTCGATTCCCCACACACCTCCACCTCGCATCGCTCCTCCAAAAACTTCCTCAGCGGGCGCAATGCCCCCGGCTTCTTCAAATCCCCCAACAAAGTGAAAAAGCACTTCAAGCACTCCCCCGGATGCCCTTCCGCCATCAAAATCTCCCGCAAATCCAACAACGCATCCGCCCCCTCGCTCGTCAGCGGCTTCACCGACGACAGCACCTCGTGCAAATCATGATCGTTCACACCCCTTGCATCTCACAATTGAGAACAATTCGCAATAAATATGAGGTGAAAAATGCGACACCTTAGAACGTGCTCTCGGCCTGCCCCGACTTGTCGGTGGCCTACACCGATTTGTCGGTGGCTCCTTCCCCCAAAAATGCAAAAATTTCAAGGAAAATATGCATGAGATTGATTCTCAATAAGAGCAATTTAATTGCGAGGCATTCTCAAAAGACATGCCTCGAAAACCGTCAATCCACCGCTCATATTGCACAATCCATCGCCAGCCATCTTGCCACATCTTGGCAATCATCATTTCACATGCACACCCAACCCTTTCGCCGTCCAGTGCCCATCAAAGCAAGACCCACGGATCTCTTCAATCTGCTCGCTCAACAAGAAGTTTTCAAGCTCCGCATCCTCACCCGCGCTGTGCGTTTCACCACAGACCTTTCCCCGAATGGTCTCATCCTGCAGGACGAGCACGCCATCAATCTGCCAGACTGCGGGCTCATTCACGATTCAAGCCGCATTGCTGGCGTTTACAGTCGTCGCAATGTTCTCGAACTCGATTTCAACCCCTACGATCACCGCCTCGATTTCGCCCCACCTGCACAAGGCCTTGCCACCATCGAAAAACTCTTCGGCACCGACCCTATTGATGAATCCGTGCTCGAAAAAGAACGCGCATCCCGTTGCCCCGCCTTTATCCCCTGCGACTGTTGCCGCGAGGCCGCCACCAACCGCCGCACCCATGCCATCCATCATCCCCTCACCACCATCCTCGCCACATCACCGGACCTTCACATCACCATCCGCTCACAATCATTCATCTACTCACGTCCTCACGAAGCCAAACGCGTCACCGCCGTCAGCGGCTGGATCCTTGCCGTCAGCCAAGAAGACGCCGTCATCAAAATAGACGCCGGCTTTCTCCACGCCATCTGCATTGGCATCCAAAAACTCGACGGCGAAACCCGCGCAACCATGCGCACCTACGACATGCTCGGAAAGGATGTCGTTGAACTCAGCTCCCCCCACCTCCACGAAGTCGAGCGCTGGCGATCCATCTTTCAAGCCGCCACATGATTCCCTGAAACACATACTCGTCGATTCATCCTCCGTCTCACGCCACAAGCTGACGCCGGATGCCCTTCCCCATCAATTCCGACACACGCCGCATCCGCCCGTCCCCACCCAGCCTCCACATCCGCGAATCCACATACACCACCGCACGGCACCCGCGACTCGCCACCTTCACCGTCCAGCCGTCATGGTCCACGAAATCCGCCTCGATTATCCGCTGCAAACGGTGGCATCCATTGTCCACCCGCACACGGATCGATCCCGCCCTGCGAATCGCCTCGGCAAGCCTGCTTGATGCAGCCAGCTCCCGTCCACCCCGGCTCACATCCCATTCATCCAGCCACGCCGCAGGCCGCAAGCGATTCAAATGCCGGATGTGCATCTTCACACCATCCAATGCATCCGCCAGCTTCATCATCGCACCCCGGTCTCTCACAAGACCGCCAATATCCACGGAAAAATCAATCGTTCCACCGCTTGGCGCACTCGCAAGCGACACGCCATTTCGGCTCTTCAATGGAGCGAGAAAATACTCGTGCTCATCATCATCGTTCGTCCGCAACCCGCTCACCCTGTCCAGCAGCGTCTGCCAATTCTCCGCATGATACGCCACGCTCATCCCAAACTCACACCGCACCGCCAGGCTCATGCCACGTTGCCTCAGAACCATCGTCGTCGTCCCAGCCTCCGGCAGCCGGTTCAAAATCACCTGCGGCGACTTCAGCAGCCGATAAGCGGGAAACGATTCAACAGAATGCCTGACGAAAGTTGCATGGGATAAAACCGACATGCCCACAGTTTATCCAATCCCGAAGAATTGACTAACGCCTCCTTGACCAATTTGCGCCCCGTTTTATCGCCCCTTCTTCGCCTGGTTCCGCGAAATCCATTCCCGCGGCGTCATCCCCGTCTCATCCCGGAACGCCTTCGCAAAGTGGCTCAGACTCTGATACCCGCAATCCAACGCCGCCTCCGTCACATTCGCCCGCCCCGTCGCCAACAACTCGCACGCATGCTCCACCCGCAACCGCCTCAAATGCCGTTGCAACGTCTCCCCCGTCGCCATCTTCACCAGCCGGCACAAATGCGGTGCCGACACCCCCGCCAACCGCGCCAGTCCATCCAAATTCAGCGGCTCCGCAAAATGCCCCCGTAAATGCGCCAACGCCACCCCCACCGGCCCCTCCCGTTCCCTCAGCCCATCCGCCTCCGCACTCAACGGTCGCACCAGGCGATTCGCCGCCCACTCCAGAATCCGCGCCTCCGCCAACAAACCCTCCGAGACACCCTCGCCCGCCGCCGCCTCCAACGCTCCGCACAAATCCTTCTCCCAAACCCC
>SLAV01000134.1 GCA_007126655.1 Haloferula sp.
GATCGATATACGCCGCCACCGTCCGCGCCGGCACCCCGTGTTCCACAATCACGCTCTTGAACCGCTCCTCCCACAGCGTCCCCGTCCGCTCGTGACGCCGGTTGAACCACCGCGTGAACCGTTTCAATATTTATTTTCCAGGAAATATAGTGTTCTAATTCTCTTCACCTCAGTGAATTGACGATGGGTTGGCGGATGGCGACGAGGGCCGGGTGGATGGAGGCGAGGACTCCGAGAACGAATGCGGCTGTGATGGCGATGACGGCCGTAGCAAGATCAGCCGTGATGCCGAGGGTGTGTCCTTCGCTGCCGAGGGTCAGGCTCTGCCTGCGCAGGAACATCCATGCAAGCGAAGTGCCCAGAATACCGCCGCCCAGGCCGAGCATGCCGCCCTCGCTGACAACCAGGAGCATGATTGCGCGGCCGGGGTAGCCGAGTGTGCGCAGCACGGCGTTCTCCCGGACGCGCGAGCGCACGACCAACAGGATGGCATTGGCGACGAGCGCGACCACGGCAACCACGGCGGCCAGCCCGAGCCAGCGGGTGAACCCAATCAACTCGATCAACTGGCCGGCGGTCTCCGCGAAAAACGCTTTCTCGGGCTTGGTATTGGTCGGCTCTTGGTCGGAGCGGAAACGTTCGTCGATGGCATCGGCGACGCGGGCGAGGTCGCCCGAGCTTTCCACCCGGACGTTGAACTGGGTGACGACTCCGAGGCCGGTGCGCGACGCCTGCTGGAGAAACGGCAGCTTCACATAGGCCACATTGTTGTCCTGGGGATGAGGCGAGCGGATGATCCCCGCGACGTGGACAACCACGCCGACGGCCTCGAACTGCTCACCGGGACTCAACCCGCGTCGGCGCGCGAACTGCTCGCCGACGAGCGCGGCGTCGTCGCGCTGCTCCCAGACGGCGGCGTCGCCGTCGATCAGGCTGATCTCCGGGGCATACCGCTTCAACTCGTCTTCCGGCACGCCGCGGAAGGTGATCACATCCAAGCTGACTCCGCAGTGGTTGACGACGATCTGGATCGGGATCACCTCGCGCACGCCGGGAATGTCGCGGATTTCCCCGGCGTAGTGTTCAGGGAGCCGGCTGGTTGCGGGGCAGAAGCGGTTTTCGCGATAAACGACGAGGGTGGTGTCCGCCGCGTCGGCCTCGGTGGCGCGCGCGAGGGACCGCTGCACGGTTTCCACCGCGGTGAAAAGGAACATCCCCGCCGCCACGCCGAGCACGGTGAGCGCGGTGCGCAAACGGTGGCGGACGAGTTGCTTGAAAGCGAGAGCCAGAATGGACATGGGAAAGATCAGGTTGCGGATTCCAGCAGTTTGCCTTTTTCGAGATGGAGCGTGCGGTCGGCTGCTTCGGCGGCCCTGGCGTCGTGAGTGACCATGACGATCGTCTTGTCGTGTTCACGCGCGAGGCGCTGGAGGAGGTCGAGGATGCGGGTGGCGTTGTCGCGGTCGAGGTCGCCGGTCGGCTCGTCGGCGACGAGCAAGGGCGGATCGGCCACCAGCGCGCGGGCGATGGCGACGCGCTGCTCCTGGCCGCCGGAGAGTTCGGCGGGCGTGTGGTGCATGCGGTCGGCCAGGTCCACCATGGCGAGGGCGGCTTCCGCGCGCTCGCGGCGTTCGCGACGGCTCATCGGGCTGATGAGGAGCGGCAGTTCGACATTCTCGAAGGCGGTGAGCACCGGAATGAGGTGATAGAGCTGGAAAATGTAGCCGATGCTGGTGGCGCGCCAGCGTGTGAGTTCCAGGCGGCCCAACGTGGTGATGTCGCGCCCGTGGATCTCGAGGCTGCCGCCGGTGGGGGTGTCGATGCCCGAGATGAGATTGAGCAAGGTGGTCTTGCCCGAGCCGGACGGCCCCATCAGGGCGAGGAATTCGCCGCGGGCGACGGTGAGATCGAGTTCGTGCAGGGGGGTCACGAGATTCGGCCCCTTGCGGTAGGATTTTGTGATGCCGCGACAGCGGATCATGATGGATGGGTCATCAGTCATGGCTTGAGAATGGGGCGGACCCGCCGTCCTGTCTTGAGAGCCTGGTTGGCTTCGGGGTCTTCCACCACCCATTCGCCGGGCCGCACGCCGGATTCAACGCGGATCCATCCGTCGCGGATTTCATTTGTGGCGGCGACTTCGCGGGATTCGAGGCGGTGGGTCTCGGCGTCACAGATCCAGGCGAGCGAGTCCCCGGCAATGGAGGATTCGGGAATGAAAACCGCCAGGTTTCCCGGGCCGGCGGAAGCCCCGGCCGGGGAAACAGCGGCCTCCGCCGCATCCTGGAGAAACTCGACGCGGCAGATCATCTCGGGTCGCAGGCGGGGATCGGGGTCGATCACTCGCACCCGCGCCTGGAGCGTGTTGCGCTGGATGTCCGCCTCGCCGGCGATGCGGGTGACCTCGCCAGCGAACACGGCATCGGGCAGCAGGCTGCAACGGATCCTGGCGCGCTGGCCGATGGCGAGTCCGGCGGCGTCGGCCAGCGGCACATCGACGCGGACCTGGAGTTTTTCCGGATCGTAGAGCATCGCGATGGTGACGCTGTCCATGTCGTCCATCATGCGCATCTTCTTGTCGCCGGGCACGGCGAAGAGGCGCATCACACGACCGCTGACGGGCGCGTGAATGCGAGTTCGTTCGAGCGCGAGTTCGGCTTCGGCGAGCATCGTTCGGGCCATGTCGAGACCGTGGCGGTGGGCGAGCGTCTCGTAGGCGATGCGGTTGAAATCCCAGGCGATCCCGCGGATGCGGGCGTCGGCGATGGCCACGTCCGCCTCGCGCCGCGTTTTCTCCAACTGTGCGGAGACCCGCTCGCTTTCCGTAGTTGCTTCGGCGGGTCCGCGTGTGAGGCGTTCAAGGCGGTCAGCCGCCTCCTCGGCGGCGGCCAACGCCTGATCACGACCGGCCTGCACGGCGGCGAGCTGCTGGATCATCGTCTGCACCTCGACGCAATGGGCCTCGAATTCGGCCTCTTTTTTCGCAAGATCAGCGGCCATCGCGTCTCGGGTGAACCGGGCGTCTTCATCGATTAATGCGGCGAGCAACTGACCGGCTTCCACCAGATCACCCTCGAGCACGCGGACTTCGGAGACGATACCGTCGGTCAACGCGGTGGCGCGCACGGGCAGCGGGTCAGGTTCGAGCCAACCGGACGCCTGGAATAGCATGCGGGATCCGGATCGGACCGGTGGTGGAGATGTAGTGGAATCATCTTCCGTTTCTTCCACCTTTTCCGCTGATACAGCCACCGCCGCCACCACACGCACCTCGCGGGCCGGCACCAAACGGTCCCGCAACAAGAGGGTGAAAAGCAGGGCGAAACCGAGTACAAGGGCAACAGGCAGCCACCATGTGGCCAGTCTGGCCCGGCGCGTAACCGGAGCGGCAGGGCGTTTGAGGTGATCGATGGATGATTGCGCGTGCAAAATGTAGGGGTGAAAAGGATTGGGAAGAGGAAGACAGAGGAGGGCCAAACAGGCCGCCTCGACGGGCGGTAGGATCCGACCCGGTCAATCAACCTAGGATTGATATGAAATCAACGAACTCATAGATTTAAATGCGAAATGAAGAAGCGTTCGAAATTCGCCGTTGAACCAAAAGCAGCATATTGGTCGGACGAATACAACAAAACACTCGAAGCACGACAAATCCCAGTGGAGGGTGGATCAATCACTCTCGGGCAAAAAACACAGTAAAGGCAAGTTATCTTCCGCGCAGAGTATACGGCGCTACGAAAGTCGAATACAATAGAATTTTTGCCTACCCTCAAGCCCGGCTTCAATTCCCACAGCGCCCGTGCCAGCGCCGGCCTGAACCTCCTGAACAACCCCGTAGAAAATTGATTATCAGACAATCGCCCAGCCCGCATTTGCCGGTTGCGGTGAGGCGGCGCGCATGGCACTCTGGACCCATGAGAACATCATGGCTGGCTGCCGCCTGCATCGGGATTTCCTGCCCATTTGCGACCGGTATGGAAGAACGGGAACGTGAAGACATCGAATACTTTGGAAATGTCCCTGCCGACCTGCTCGATGACCTACACCTCCGGCAGGAACTCGCCGTCAACGAATTCACGGCACCCTCCATTTCCAAAATGTTCGACACGCTGCAATTTCTCATGCCGCTGCCGCTCATTGAGATGGAGCGGGACATGCCCTCGCGCATGCCCCTCGACCGCGCCGACCTGGCCATCGAGCTCGGCTTTCTGATCGCCGACGGTTTCCTGGTCGTTCAGGCCGGCCAGCTCGAAAAAGTCGAAACCCTCGCATCCGATCTCACCCGATACGGCAAAGCCCTCGGCGCGGGTGACCGCGTCAACCGACACGCGGCGGCCCTCCTCGACAGCGCCCGCGACCAGGATGTGGACGGACTGAAAAAAGAACTCGCCTCCGCCCAACGCGACGTCGAAATCGAACTCGTGACCCTGCGCGATACCGACCTCGCGCATCTCATCTCGCTCGGCGGCTGGATCCGCGCGCTCGAAGTCTCCTCCGCCGCCGTCGAAAACCAATTCTCGCCGGAACGCGCGGAGAAAATCATGCGCGAGGACATCGCCGACTACTACACCGAATCCGTCGCCGGCCTCGAACCCCGCATCTCCGAACGCTCGACCTTCCTCGAAATGCGCAATGCTCTCCACGGCATGCGCACCGCCATGCTCATCGAGGAGGGTGTTCCTCCAACCAAAGAACAAGTCGCCGAAATCCGCCAACAGGCCAATCGCCTCGTGGAACTCGCCCTGCAGCGCCAGCAAC
Source organism: Haloferula sp. (assembly GCA_007126655.1). GTDB lineage: Bacteria > Verrucomicrobiota > Verrucomicrobiia > Verrucomicrobiales > Akkermansiaceae > Luteolibacter. Next base: position 4,759 of record SLAV01000134.1, read on the forward strand.
AACCATGAAACACCGGGAATTCGAAAACAAATCCGTCGCCGTGCTCGGTCTCGGCATCATCGGTGGTCGCGTGGCCAACCGCCTCACTCTCGATGGCTGGGACATGCGCGCGTGGAACCGCACGCCGAAGCCCTTCCATGGCATGGTATCGTCACCGGAGGAGGCCGTCGACGGTGCCTCGTGGGTCTCCCTCTACCTCAAGGACTCCGAAGCGGTGCGCTCCGTGATCGATTCCATCCGGCCATCGCTCGCCCGGGGCATGGTCGTACTCAACCACTCGACCGTTGATCTGGAAACCACGATGTGGCTCGATGAAATATGCCGCCAGCACCGCGTGGGCTTCCTCGATGCACCCTTCACCGGCAGTCGCGACGCCGCAGCCGACGGCCGGCTCGTCTATTACATCGGTGGCGACCGCCTGCTTGCCGGGCGCGCGGACGGCCTGCTCGCCGTATCATCATCATCCACCCTTGTCTGCGGTCCGGTGGGTGCCGCCACCGTGGTCAAGCTGGCCACCAACCTCGTCTCCGCATGCACCGTGCAGGCACTTGCGGAAGGCATGGCCATCGCCTCGCGCCACGGCGTGGAACCAAAAAAATTCACCGAAGCCGTGGCGGCCAACGCCTGTGGATCACCCCTCGCCGCAATGAAACTTCCCACCATGGCCAATGGTGAATTCACCCCCCACTTTTCGCTCGGGAATATGGCCAAGGACAGCCGCTACGCGCTCAAACTCGCCAAAGCCGCGGAACTCGAAACCCCGGCCATCACCAGCGTCTCCGGGCGCATGCACGAACTCGCCGCCGAAGGCCTCGACGCCCTCGACTACTCGGTCCTCGCCAAACCCTACCTCAAGCCCCGATGAACCGCCACATCCCCGTCGGCCCGGTCGATGTCCTGGCTTTCACCGGGCCGGACGCCGAAAGCTTCCTCAACGGCCAGATCACCCAGGACGCCGGTATGGTCCGCGATGACGCGCGCGCCGCGTTCTCCTGCGTCACCGACGCCAAGGGCCGCCTCCAGTTCCGCATCACCATCACCACGGATGCCGGCGGAGCCATCCTCGCGGCCGTGCCGTCCGGAATGGGAAGCGACCTCGAAGCCCGGCTCACCCGTTACCTCATCGCCGACGATGCCGAGGCAACACTCGTTGAAGCCGCCTGGGAAATCCACCACTTCACCGGCAACCCGCCCGCCCCGCCCGACGGCGTCCTCGCCCGCCAAATCGACCGCTTCGGCGAACCGGGATGCGACTGGTGGGTGCCGGTCGGCAGCGAAATCCAACTGCCCGCCGGA
>SLAV01000124.1 GCA_007126655.1 Haloferula sp.
CGCCCGGCTGACCCACGCCCGCGCCGGCCCGCCCGCACCACTCCGACCGCCCGCCCATGATCCTCTCCGACACCGCGATCAAACGCCCCGTCCTCGCCACCGTCGGCGCCATCATCCTGATCATCCTCGGTGTGCTTTCGTTCAACCGCATGCCCGTCCGCGAATATCCGGACACCGACATCCCCACCGTCTCCATCACCACCACCTATCGCGGTGCGTCTGCCGAAGTCGTCGAATCCCGCGTCACCGAGCCGCTCGAAGAACAGATTTCCGCCATCGACGGCATCCGGGTCATGCGCTCGTCCTCACAGGAGCAGATCTCGCGCATCACCGTTGAGTTTGTCCTCAGCCGCAACCCCGACGAAGCCGCAAACGATGTCCGCGACCGCGTCTCCCGCGCCCGCAACCGCCTCCCCGACGAGGTGGAGGAACCCGTCATTGCCAAGGAGGATGCCGATGCCTCGCCCGTCATGTGGCTCACCTTCACCTCCGACCGCCTCGAGCGCAACGAACTCACCGACATTGTGGACCGCATCGCCAAACAACGCGTCCAGACCGTCGAGGGCGTCGGCAACATCATCATCGGCGGCGAACGGCGATTCGCCATGCGTATCTGGCTCGATCCCGACCGCCTCGCCTCATACGGCCTCACCCCCGCCGACGTCGAAAACGCCCTGCGCGAGCAAAATGTCGATATCCCCGGTGGCAGGATCGAATCCTACCTGCGCGAGTTCACCGTCCGCCCCCAGGGCCGCCTCGAATCCGCCGACGCCTTCGAGCGCCTCGTCATCGCCACCCGCGGCAACAGCCAGATCATGCTCAAGGACGTCGGCCGCGCCGAACTCGGAGCCGACGACTACCGCACCAAAACCTTCTTCAATGACCAGCCGTCCGTCGGCCTCGGCATTGTCCGCCAGTCGCAGTCGAACCTCCTCGAGGTCGTCAATGGCGTCAAGGACCTCATACCGGTCATCGAAAACGAGCTGCCCGAGGGCATCGACGTCCGCATCGGCTTCGACAGCGCCGACTTCGTCGAGCGTTCCATCGCCGAAGTCCTCCGCACCATCGGCATCGCATTCATCATGGTCATCACCGTGATCTTTCTCTTTCTGCGCGACTGGCGCGCCGTGATCATTCCAATCACCGCGATCCCCATCTCCGTCATCGGCACCTTCGCGCTCATGGCCGCGCTCGGTTTTTCCATCAACATCCTCACCCTGCTCGCCCTCGTCCTCGCCATCGGCCTCGTCGTCGATGACGCGATCGTCATGCTCGAAAACATCTACCGCCGCGTCGAGGAGGGCGGCACCCGCGTCCAGGCCGCGGTGCTCGGGTCGCGACAGGTCGCCTTCGCCATCATCGCCACCACCCTCACGCTCGTCGCCGTCTTCGTTCCCGTCGCCTTCCAATCCGGTGCCACTGGTCGATTGTTCTACGAATTCGGCATCACCCTGGCGCTCGCGGTGCTCGTCTCGTCCAGTGTCGCCCTCACCATCACACCGATGCTCTGCTCGCTCCTGCTCAAAGGTGCCGACCCGGAAACCGGCCACCCGCCGCACGGCTGGCTCTACCGCGTTACCGAGCCCGCCTTCGATGCACTCACCACCGCATACGGAAAAACCCTCCGCGTCTCCCTCAAGGTATGGCCCGTCGTCATTCTCGCCGGCCTCGCCTTCGCCGCACTCGGCCCGTTCGCATACAGCCAGCTCCAGCGCGAACTCACTCCGGATGAGGACCGCGGTCGCTTCATCTCCATCTTCACCGGCCCTCTCGGCTCCCACCCCGACTACTCGGTCCAATACGTCCAGCGCATGGCCGAGGTCGTCCAACGCCAGCCCGAACTCGACCGCTACTTCTCCGCCACCGCTCTCGCCCGGGGCGGTCCCGGCATCGGCAACACCGGCCTTATCTTCGCCACCCTGGCCCCGTGGGAGAAGCGTGACCGCACCACCCAGGAAGTCCTCGCCGAAATCAATGCCGGCTACCAACAGGAGGTCACCGGTGGCCTCGCCTTTGGCATCCTCCGCAGCCCGCTCGCCGGCAGCCGCCTCGGCGAAGGATTCGAACTCGTCCTCCAGGGTACCGATTTCGACAATCTGCAGGAATACGGAGAGGAATTCATTGGTAAAATGCGGGAAAGCGGCATCTTCGAAGGCCCCCGCGCCGAACCCCGCATCGACAAACCCGAACTCGACGTAGCCATCGACCGCTCTCGCGCCGCCGACCTCGCCGTCCCAGTCGAACGCATCTCCACCACCCTCGAGTCCCTCTTTGGCGGTCGCAGACTCACCCAATACCAACAGGAAGGCCGCCAATACGACGTCATCCTCCAGATCGAGGACTCCAAACGCCTCACCCCCTCCGACCTCGGCCGCGTCTATGTCCGTTCGGATGACAATGCCGGCGGCCTCGTCCAGCTCTCCAACCTCGTCACCTCCAGCGAAACCTTCGTCCCCGAGGAATACCCCCACTTCAACCGCCTCCGTGCCATCACCGTCAAGGCCCGCATGGCCGAAGGCAACACCATTGGCGACGGTGTTGATTTCATCCGTTCCATTGCCGATGACATCCTCCCAGAGGGCTACAGCTACAGTTGGGACGCCGAAGCACGCGAATTCGTCGAAAGCGCCGACGACACGATCATGCTGTTCGCCCTTGGCCTCCTTTTCACCTTCCTCATCCTCGCCGCCCAGTTCGAGAGCTGGGTCCACCCCGTCACCATCTACACCGGTGTCGCCCTCGGTCTCGCCGGCGGCGTCATCACCCTCTACGTCACCCGCTTCTGGGGCATCCCGATGACGAACAACCTCTTCGCCCAGTTCGGTCTCATCCTCCTCATCGGCCTCATCGCAAAAAACGGCATTCTCATCGTCGAGTTCGCCAACCAGCTCCAGCTCAAGGGCAAATCCGCATACGACGCCATCCTCGAAGGTACCACCCTGCGCTTCCGCCCCATTCTCATGACGTCCATCTCCACCATCGGGGGCACCCTCCCGCTTGCCCTCGCCACCGGAGCCGGAGCCGAGACCCGCCAGCCCCTCGGCATCGTCATTGTCGGCGGCATGGCCATGGCCACCGCCCTCACGCTCTTCGTCGTTCCCGTCTTCTACCTGCTTTTCGACGGCATCGTCCACCGCATCACCGGCCGTTCCTCCGCTTACGGCCTCCGCCGCGCCTCCCGCGTTGAAAGGGAACTCGCCGACGCGTGAAAAAGGGGAAGTGGAGGGAGAAGGGGGGGACCACACGCGCCCCCGCGTGTCGTTTTCGGCGCCCCCGCCGAAAACACGTGCCTGCCGGGAACGACGCCATATCCACACACCAACTCCACCTTTCCCCGCAGCCATCATACCCCCGGCCGGAACACCGCCGCCATTCCGAAAAAATAAACAAACGCACCGTGGTTTTTCGCTTGCGGGTAACAACACCAAGAGATAATCCACCCCGCCCTGCCATTCGGCAGATAAAGCAAGATCCAGCGCCACAGCGCTCATCGCCTCCAACGCCCGACGACCATGGCAGCAAGACAATCAAAAGCCACCAGCGCGAAAAAAAACAAACAATCCTCCACAAAGACACCCGCGAAAAAGGTGGCCATGAAGAAAACAGCATCGAAAAAATCAGTGGCAAAAAAAACCACGGCAAAAAAGGCCGCGTCAAAAAAGACCGCCACCAAGAAGGTGGCCGCCAAGCAGATTTCTCCGGGACAACCCGCACTCGCCAATAAATCAACGGCAAAAAATGCTGCGAAAAAACAACCCGACTCAGTAAAAAAACCGGCGGATGCCCCGGTGAATGGAACCCTCACCCCCGCGGCTATCGCCAAGTCCCCGCACGGCACCGCCTTCATCAAAAAACAACACCAGCGGCTGCTCGACCTCCGCGATGAACTTGTGGACGCCATGTCCGGCATGACGCGCGACACCATCCGCAACGCCCCCGAGGGCAGCGAGGCCTCCGGCAGCGGCATGCACCAGGGCGATGCCGGCAGCGACGCCTACGATCGCGATTTCGCCCTCTCCGTCCTCGCCAAAGAACAGGACGCGCTTTACGAAATTGAACAGGCTCTTCGTCGCATCAATCAAGGCTCCTATGGCATCTGCGAACTCTCCGGGGAGAAGATCCCGCAGCCGCGCCTCGAAGCCATCCCGTTCGCACGTCTCACCGTCCAGTGCCAGGCCCAATGGGAAAAGGAATATGGCAACCGTCGCTTCCGCCCGTCCAACGAAGTCGGCTTCAGCGGTGGCAATTCTCTCGAAGAAGAGGATTCCGAAGCGGTTTTGCTTGACGAGGATGACGAATGACCTAGCTTCGGCCTCCCGAAAATTTCCACCATGCCACGCGAAATCATCATTCTCGAATGCACCGAAGCGAAAGCCGAGGGCAAACCGACTTCCCGTTACGTCACCACGCGCAACAAGAAGAGCCTGCGCACGCCCGGGCGCTTGGAAAAGGTCAAGTTCAACCACTTCCTCAAGCGCCGCACCCTCCACCGCGAACTCCGCTGAAGCATCCAACGCATCACCCCATCCATCATGTCCGAACCGAAAACCGTCGAACGCCGCATTGCTTTCCGCAAAGCGAATCGCACCATGCCGCGCCGCAGGATCGACCTGCCACTCGATCAAATCACGCCCCTCAACACCGATGTGCTCGTCAAGTTCACCTCGGAAACTGGCAAGATCCTCCCCCGCCGCGTCACTGGTGTCTCCGCGAAAATGCACCGCCGGGTCACCAACGCCATCAAACAGTCGCGCGCCATCAACCTGATGCCCTGAGCATTCGCCGAAAAGCCGAACCTCTCACATCGAGCCTGTCCGCAACCCGGGCGGGCTTTTTCATTTCCGCCACCTTCCAATGACGGACACCCAGAACGAATCCGATCACCGCGGCCTGGCCATCGACCGCGTCGGCATCCGCGGCCTCCGGCACCCGTTGCAAGTGCTCGACACCGTGCCCGGCTCAATCGCGCAGTCCACCGTCGCCACCATGGCGCTCGCCGTCGATTTGCCCGCCAACCTGAAGGGAACCCACATGTCCCGCTTCGTCGAGGCCCTCAATGAATCCGGCACCACGCTCGACCTCGCCGACCCGTCCGCCCTGCCCCGGCAACTCCTAACCCTTCTCCCTGCCAACCGCGCCCACGTAGGATGGGACTTTCCGTGGTTTATCGAAAAACCCGCCCCCGCCACCGGCCGCCCGGGTCTAGTCGATTACCAGGTCAAACTTGACGTCGATCTCACCGGCGGAGACGTCGCCACGACCACGCTCACGCTCTCCGTCCCCGTGGCCACCCTCTGCCCGTGTTCCAAGGCCATCAGCGAGTATGGCGCCCACAACCAGCGTGGCCTCGTCACCTTCGCAATAAAAGCCTTGGAACCCGTCGCCCTCGCCGAACTCATCCCTCTGGTCGAACAATCCGCAAGCTGCGAACTCTACAGCATGCTCAAACGCCCCGATGAGAAAATCGTCACCGAGCGCGCCTTCGACAATCCCGTCTTCGTTGAGGATCTCGTGCGCAATATCGCCACCCGCGCCAACGCAGACCACCGCATCGACTGGTATCGCATCGAAGCTGAAAACTTCGAGTCCATCCACAATCACAGTGCCTGGGCCATCATCGAAGGCCCAGCCCGGTAATCTCCCCGGAGGTCTTGTCCAGTCGCGACAAGCGCGCTTCCAGATCGCGGATCTGCTCCCGCACTGGCATCCCCCGGTCCAACAGATGCACCCGCATGATGTCCCCGTCCACTGCGATGCTCACCGTTCCCGGCAGGAGACTCACAACCCACGCCAGTAAGAAAGGGGTCCTGCCGCCGCAACTCAACGGATAATCGAGAAACCCGGAGTCCAGGGACATGTCCGACCGGAGCGCCCGCCGCGACACATCGACCCCGCCCGCCACCGAGTAGCGGATGAATACCGGAACAAAGGCCAACAAAGGCAGCAGCCTGAAACGCCAGCCCTCGCCCGCTGGAAACACCCGGTAGCTTACCATCGCCACAGCGAACACCGCCAAGGCCGCGAACCAAGCGTCGAATATCACCCCCTC
>SLAV01000323.1 GCA_007126655.1 Haloferula sp.
CTTTGCATGTAACCATCCGTCTCGGCACCCTCCGCAGTGCTGCCGAAAATATCATCTTCCAACAGATCATCACCAACACGAAGGTTATACATGTTCTCATGTCCCCGTGCGGCCTGTTGGACGTTACGAAGGTTCATGATGTTGGCAGCACGATCCGAGCCTTTCTTCCAGGCGCGGGCGCCGACGAAGAGGATCGAGATGAGCGAGAGCAGGACGAGGATGACGACGGTCAATTCGAGCAGCGTCATGCCGGACTTGCGATTAGCACGGTGTGTTTGTGTCAGTTTCATTTTGTTTATGTAGGGTTGGTTTTTTTTCTATTTTTTGGATGGGCCGCCATCGGGATGAGTGGCGGCCGGAGAGTGTGTGGCGGGCGGTGGTCATTCCACGGCCTCGCTGTCGTTGCGGTCGAGGCGGGTGTTTTCGAACATTTCGCGGGTGATGTGGCCCTGGTCGAGGAGCCAATGGAGTTTGGCGTCCCACTGGATGTTGCCGGCGCGGCGGATGACATCCTCGAGGGATCTGGCACCGCCGTCGTAGTTGGAGATGGCGCTGGCGACGGCGTCGTCGTTGTTATTGAGGAATTCGTAGTTGAGGACCCTCTTGTGGATGCCATTGAGGAGGCCCTGGGAGTGGATGAAGATGAGGGTTTCGGAGAGGCGGGAGAGGACGGCCGGGTGGCTTTCGCGGGGGTAGAGTTCGAGGATGCGGCCGATGGTCTTGACGGCTCCGGTGGTGTGGAGGGTGGAGAGGACGAGGTGGCCGGTCTGTGCGGCCTCCATGCAGGTTTCCATGGCCTCGCGGTCGCGGATTTCGCCGAGGAGGATGATGTGTGGCGCCTTGCGGAGGACATCCTTGAGGCCCTGGCGGTAGGAGTGGACATCGCGGCCGACCTCCTGCTGGGTGACGATGCTGGGGGCGGGGATGTGGTGGCCGGGGTATTCGGGGTCCTCGACGGTGTCGGGGTATTGGTATTCGACGGGGTCCTCGACGGTGACGATGTGTTTGTGGTGGTGGCGGCGGACCCAGTCGATGAGCGAGGCGAGGGTGGTGGATTTGCCCGAGCCGGTGGGGCCGGTGACGAGGCAGAGGCCGGCGCGCTTGAGGACGGCGCGGCGGAGGATCGCGGTGGTGTCGGGGTCGATGCCTAGGGATTCGAGGGCGGGGATTTCGTCGTTGAGGATGCGGCAGGTGATGCCGAGGCCGGACGAGCTGAGGTGTGCCTGGACGCGGAGGCGGCCGGAGCGTTGGCCGGAATCGCCGATGGGGATGCCATCGCAGGAGAAATCGGCGACGCGTTTTTCGGCGAACTCGGTGATGGCGAGGCGGACTTTCTCTTCGGCGCGTTCTTCGGCGTGGCCGGCATGGCCGAATCCGTGGGCGGCGCTCTCGCGGTTGCGGATGAGTTCCTTGAGGATCGCGTCCATGTTGGCGGGGCTGAGCGCGCCGAGGTGGTCGAGCATTTCGACGCCCCTGCGGGTGTGGAAATAGACCGGGCGGTGGCTGCGCATCTGGATGTCGGAGACCTGCGTCTCGCGGCAGATGCGGAAGATGCAGGAAAGGATCTCACGCCCGTCTAACGAGTTTGGGCCGAAACGAATGGGGGAGTCCGCCGTGCTGGCTGTCGGAAGAGGGGGTGGCTCGAGATCAATCAATGTAGGGTTCGAGAGCACCGAATGTAGGGAGTATTTTTCTTTGCAGATCTAATGAAATATCAAAACCGACCTGGTATGACTAGTCTTATTTTCTGATTCGTTACTTACTATTTTGCGCGGCCATTTCCCGTTCGAAGCGTTCGACGGCGGGTTCGGCGGCGTCGCGGATGCGGCGGACGAACGAGAGGCGCTCCTCCATTTCGAGGATGCGCATGGGCGAGAGGAGGTGGTCGTGGCCGGCGGCGGTCCATTCGGCGTGGATGGCGAGGTGGCGTGCGATGCAATGGTCGAGCAGGTCGAGGGTTTCGCGCATTTGGGCCGGTGTGAAGTGGGGGTTTTCCGACCGTTGGTCGGCGAACATGAGATGGAGGATGTTGGTGGCGGCCGCGGCGGCGGTGAGGGCCGGGCGCGGGTCGTGGGTTTCGGCTAGGCCGTATTCGATGGTTTCGCGGGCGAGTTCGGCGGCGGCGGGCGTGAGGATGCGGCGGGTGCCCATCTGCGGTTCGGTGAGGAAGAAGTGGTATGAGTTGTAATTTCCGTAGTGCGCGGGATCGAGGCGGTAGGCGAAGCGGAGTTTGTTTTCGACCTGGCGGCGGATGTGGCGGTCGTGCGCGGGTGAGGAGGGCACGGCGTTGGTGCGTGCGGTGGAGGCCTCATCGAGCGATTCGAGGAAGGCGCGGAAGCGTTGGTTCCACGGGGACTCGCCGGTGGGGGTGCAGAGGGGCGCGTCGGCGGGTGGGTCCGGGGCGGGGGCATGTTCCTCCGGGGAGTTGCGGCTATCGACGACCTGGCGTGCGAGGCGCGCGACCTGGCCCTGGTTCCAGAGGGTGTCCACGGGTTCCTGCATGGCCATGGCGAGGACCTCGCCGTAGGGGCTGCGGTGGATGCCGAGCGGGTTGACGGGGAAATCGAGCGCGTCGTGGCGGGCGAGCGGGCGGGCGGCCATGGCCATGGCCAGCGCGCCGAGGACGATGAGCATGGCGCAGAGGGCGGATGGCGGCGGGGTTTTCACGGCGGGCTCAGACGGTGGGTTTGATGCGGAAGATGAGGCGGGCGAGGGCGCACAGGACCAGCATGAGGCCGAGGTAGTATGCGGCCATGCCCCAGAAGGCGGATGCGGGGAGTGCCCCGGATTTGAAGTAAAGGCGCTGGGTGAGATCGGCGTAGCGGTATTGGGGGGAAAACAGCCAGAAGCCCTGGAGGACGGGGTTTTCCTCGAGTTTGAGGAGGTTGTCGAGGTAGCCGACGCCGTAGAGGCCGTAGAGGGCGAGGGCGAGCGGGATGGCGAAGCCGGCGACGCTGCCGAAGCGGGAGGCGAGGGCGACGGCAAGGGCGATGAGGGGGAGGGTGACGAGGAGGAACAGGGCGGCATACTGGAGGTTCATGACCCACCAGAATTCGCGCTCGGCGGGATCCGACGGGGTGGCTCCGAACTGCGATACCGCGGCGGCGGCGAGGGTGAGGGGGACGATGAAGCAGGCGACGGCGAGCCAGATGGCGATCCACTGGCGGCCCGGGGTGGTGCCGGTGGTGAGGAAATACTCGCCGAGTCCCGAGCGGGTGTTGGCCTCGCCCTGTTTGGCGGCGGTGAAGAGCCCCCAGACGAGGGTGCAGATCCAGAGTGCGGCCCAGGCGGCCTGGATGCGGGCGGGCTGGATGAGGACCGGTTTTTCCTCGGCGCTGGAGAGCAGGGGCAGCAGGAATGGCAGCACGGCGACGGCGAAGGCGCAGATGGCCCAGGCCTTGCGCTGGAAGATGGTGGCGAGGGTGAGCCGGAAAAGCCGCATGGCGTCGGATCAGTTGAGGAGTTGTTTGAGGGTGTCCCACGTCTGCCCGCCGGATTGGTGATGGGTGATGTTGCCGCTCTCGATGAGGAGCGCGCTGGCCATGGCCATGGAATCGTAGTCCGGATGGCAACTGACGAGGCGCAGGACGTTGCCGGCGGATTTTTTCCAGATATCCTCGAAGGCGGCGCGGGCGAATGCGTCGAGACCGCTGAAGGGTTCGTCGAGGAGGAGGATGTTGCCGGTATCCTCGCGGGTGGAGAATTCGGCGACGATGAGGCTGGTCTTGCGGCGGTTGCCGGTGGAGAGGCGGCCGTAGGGTTTGCGGACGTCGAGTTCGATGTCGCGGGCTAGGTCGAGGGCGGGCTTGAGGCGGTGGCGCGGGAGGAGGGTGCGGAAGATGGTGGCGGGGGTGATTTCCGCATCGAACCTGAGGTCCTCGGGCAGGTATTGGAGGTATCCATCGCGCGTGACCCGGCCGTCGCGGGGCTTGAGCGTGCCGGCGATGGTGCGCAGCAGGGTGGTCTTCCCGCGGCCGTTGCGAGCGAGCAGGTAGTGGGTGCCGCCGGTGAGGGTGACCTCATCGCGCAAACCGGCCAGGGTGCTGCGATAGCCGATGGCCAATCCGGCAGGGAGTCGGATGCTTGGAGATGGCGCGGACATGTGCGAAGTTCGCGGATTTCGGGATTTCGCCGGAAGTGCGGGATGCGGCGACTTACCTTTTATGGGAAATTAGGAAACCGCCGGCCGCATGGCAATGCAAAACCGTTGGGGACGGCCGGCTTTTCGGGTGCCGGAGGTGGTGCCGCGGGCGTGTGTTAGAGCGGCAGGTCGTAGCTGCGTCCGCCGATGCCCTCGAACCATCGGATGTAGGCGAGGTTGACCATGGAGAATCCGCCGGGGGTGGGGTAGTCGCCGGTGAAATACCAGTCGCCGGAGCCGGGTTGGATCGAGGCGTGGAGGGATTCGACGTCGAGGAAGACGACCTCGATTTCGCCGTGCCAGTCCATGTCCTCGGGGTGGACCATGCGGCTGATTTCGGCGGAGATTTCCTCGGCGGAGAACGCGTCGTAAACCTGTTTGACGTGGTTGCGGCGTTCGGCCTCGGGGCGTTCGAGTTCGGCGAGGCAGTCGGCGTGGATGCGGTCGAGCAGGTATTGGTTGCCCTTGCGGCGGTGGAGGGCGACGGCGGCCTGGAAGGCGATGAATTTGCCGAGTTCGGACATGTCGATGCCGTAGCAATCCGGGTAGCGGATCTGCGGGGCGGTGGAACAGATGACGATTTTGGCGGGGTTGGTGCGGGCGAGGATCTTGAGGATGGATTTCTTGAGGGTGGTGCCGCGGACGATGGAGTCGTCGATGACGACGAGGTTGTCGCCGGGGCGGACGACGTCGTAGGTGACGTCGTAAACATGGGAGACAAGCTGGTCGCGGCCTTTTTCCTGGGAGATGAAGGTGCGCATCTTGATGTCCTTGTGGGCGATCTTCTCGCCGCGCGGCCAGTTGCGCATGACGAGTTCATCGATCATGCCGGGGGTGATGGCGTTGGCTTCGGCGGCCTTGAGGATGGCGTCGCGCACTTCGGTGCGGCGGTGTTGGCGGAGGCCTTCCATGAGGCCGTGGTAGGCGGTTTCGGCGGTGTTGGGGACGAAGGAGAAGACGGTGCGCTCGAAGTCGTTGCCGATGGATTTGACGATGCGGGGGACGAGGGCGGCGCCCATGTTCTTTCGCTCCTGATAGATCTCGGGGTCGTTGCCGCGGGAGAAGTAGATGCGTTCGAACGAGCAATGGGCGGGCGCGCGGGGATCGGTGAACCGGGCCCGGGCGAGCTGGCCGTCGGACTTGATGGTGACGATGCCGCCGGGATCGACATCGGTGACGTCCGCGGCGGCGGCCTCGAAAACGGTCATGAGCGGGACGCGCTCGGAGGCGAAGGCGATGACCTCGTCGGTGACGAGCATGTGGCACGGGCGGATGCCGTGTGGGTCGCGCATGACGAACATGTCGCCGTTGCCGATGGCGCCGGCGATGGTGTAGCCGCCGTCCCACTCGGCGGCGGCCTCGGAGGCGAGGGCGGGCAGGTCGAGTTCGCGGGAGATGGAGTCCGGGATTTCGTCGCCGGGGACGCCCTGGTCGCGGAGGCGGCGGTAGATGTTGGTGTGGTGTTCGTCGAGGTGGTAGCCGATTTCCTCGAGGACGGTCTGGGTGTCGGTGCTGAAAATCGGGTGCTGGCCGCGCTGGATGAGGACGTGGTTGAGCGCGGCGGCGTTGGTCATGTTGAAGTTGCCCATCAGCATCAGCGTGCGGGTGGGCCAGTTGCTGCGGCGCAGGTAGGGGTGGCACGAACCTTCGCCGAATTCGCCCGAGGTGCCGTAGCGCAGGTGGCCGAGGAGGATCTCGCCGCCGAAGTCGAAGCGGGCCTTGACGTTTTCCGGGTTCGCCGGGTCGAGCAGGCCTTTGCGGGCCATTTTGTGGAACGATTTGATCTCGTCGCGGAAAATGCTGGAAAGCGCGTCGCGCCGGGCGCTGCGGCGGCGCTGGGCGTAAGGTTGGCCGATCGGCACGTTGA
>SLAV01000333.1 GCA_007126655.1 Haloferula sp.
GCTAAACCAGACACCCGTGTCGGACTCGAAGGTGTCGTGAAAAATTCCGGTGACGTTGCCATTGGCTGTTGCCAGCACGGAGGCCGAAAGAAGGGAGGCGAGCAGATGGATTTTTCTCATGACATATTGAATTGGACATGTTTTTACCCGAATCGGAACGGACGATCAAGCGGAACCCGTCGACACATCTTGGATTTCGCGCAAACAATCTGTGAATTTGCGCGAACTTGGGAATCATGCCTCCAGGGCGCTCGCAGGGAATTCGCGGCTTGATATCCAGGTCGTGCATCCTGCAATCGTACCCCAACCGGCGACTAAAGCATGAAAAAATGATCATTCCAATACTCTCGACGCTTTCTGCGTGTTATTCATCAGTTGTTTCCAGCATGAAATGACGATCACCCCGGGAGAGGGGAGGTTCGGGCACCGTGTTCGAGGAAACCGTCATGGGGGGCAAATCCGGGGCTACGGCCAACCTCTAAGACGTGGGTGCCCGCGTGTCGTTTGTGGTCTGCTGGCCCGGGGCCATCGACACCCCGGGGCACGCCATCCACACCAATGAATTCGTCTGTAATGAAACGTCAAGCGCCTGGCGCGGCTCACTCGCCGAGGCCGAAGCGCTCGAAGCGGGTGACGGTGATCGTGTCGCCCAGCTCCTTGCCGATGTTTTCGAGCAGTTGCTTCACGGGCGTCTTGTCCTCCTTCACGAATCCCTGCTCCAGGAAGCAGCTCTCGGAGAAGAACTTGTTGAGCTGGCCCTTGAGGATGTTCTCGATGATGTTGTCCGGCTTGCCACTGTCTGCCAGGCGGACGCGGAAAATCTCTTCCTCGGCGGCGACCACCTCGGCCGGAATGTCGTCGCGCGACAGCCCCTTGGGCGCGGCCGCGGCGATGTGCAGCGTGAGGTCGCGCACGAGTTCCTGGAACTTCTCGTTCGCCGCGGTCGCGGGCCGGGTGGCGGCCACCTCAAGCAGCACGCCGACCTTGCCACCCATGTGGATGTAGGAGGCGACGACGCCGTCGCCGGCGGCCTCGTAGCGGACGTATTTGCGGAGCTGCATGTTCTCGCCGATCTCGGCGATCTTGGCCTTCACCGCGTCGGCCACCGTCACGCCGTCGTGGGTGGCGGCGAGCGCGGCGTCGAGATCCGGGGCGGCGGCGGCCTCCAGCGATTCGCCGAGCGCGGCGACGAAGCCCTGGAAGTTCTCGTTTTTCGAGACGAAGTCCGTCTCGCAGTTCACCTCGAAGAGGATGCCGGATTTCGCGTCGGCGGAGACGCGCGCGCTGACGATGCCTTCGTTGGCGGCCCGGTCGGCCTTCGCCCCGGCCTTGGCGATGCCCCGCTCGCGCAGGAGCTTGACGGCGGCGTCAATGTCGCCGTTGGCTTCGGTGAGGACTTTCTTGCAGTCCATCATGCCGGCGTTGGTTTTGTCGCGGAGTTCTTTGACGAGTGCGGCGGTGATCATGGGTATGTGAGTGGTTCGGGTCTGGTAACTGGGTTGGAAATGGAGTGCCTCACGCCTTGGAGGCGGCGACCATCGAATCGACGAGGTTCTGAAGGATCAGCCGGATCGAGCGGATCGCGTCGTCATTGGCCGGGATCGGATACTGCACCTTGGCCGGGTCGGCATTGGTATCCACCATGGCGATGATGGGGATGCCGAGCCGGGTCGCCTCGGCCACCGCGATGGTTTCGCGCGCGGAGTCCACGATCACCACGGCGTCGGGCTGCTTCTCCATGTCGCGCACGCCGCGCAGGTTGCGCAGCAGCTTGTCGCGCTCGCGGCCGAGCGAGGCGAGTTCCTTTTTCGACATGGCCTTGAACTCGGGCTGCTTCTCGATGTTCTCGAGGTATTTCAGGCGCTCCACCGACTTGCGGACGGTCGTGCTGTTGGTGAGCATGCCGCCGAGCCAGCGGTGGTTCACGTAAAACTGGCCGGTGGCCTCCGCCGCCTCGCGGATGGCGTCCTGCGCCTGGCGCTTGCAGCCGACAAATAGGACTTTTTTGCCCTTGCCGACCAGGTCGGCCAGAAAATCCGCGGCCTTGTCGAGCTGCTGGACGGTTTTCTCAAGGTTGATGATGTAGATGCCGCCCTTGTCCTTCATCAGGAAGGGCTTCATGCGCGGGTTCCACTTCTTGGTCTGGTGGCCGTAGTGGACGCCGGCGTCCACCATTTCGTTGACGAGTTCGTTGATCATGGTGCGGGTGCCCGCCTTGAATCAGGCCGGGCGGGGTGGTGAGGACGCGCCGCGTTGGGTCCCCCGCGTCCTCGTTGTTGCGTTGCGGCGCGGCGGGGGACGCACGGGTTAGGGGAACGCCCGGCCTTTGGCAAGGAAATACTGGACGCGAATCGCCGGGGTGCGTCTTTTTTGCGTGCCATCCGTCGCGCGCCTGCTTCACTGGCCACCGCTCAAACCCGAAACCCATGCCCCGCCCGCGAGAGGAAGACACCCTGCTTCTCGTCGATCCCGATCACGACTTCCTCGATTGGGCGACGCGGCACCTTGCTGCCAAAAATCTCCGTATCCTCCGCTGCGACAACGCCGACAAGGCCGTCAAGGTCGTCGCCAAAACCCCCGTCGCCGTGGTCGTCGCCGCCATGGAACTCCAGCCATTCGACGGCATGGAGCTGATCACCCGCATCACCGCGTCGAGTCCCGGCTCACTGGTCATTCTCACCACCGGCTTCCCCACGACCACCCAGGTGATCGAGGCAACCCAGCGCGGCGCGCACGACGTGCTGCGCAAGGAGGCGCTCTCGTTCGAACTCCGCCAGATCGTCGAGTCCGCGTTCCAAACCCATGAGGACCGCCGCTCCGCCGACCACCCCGAGACGCCCCAGCCGATGGCGGACGGACGCGTCCGGATCATCGGCAACTCGCGCCCGCTGCAGAATGTCTTCAAGCTGGTCGGCCGCGTCGCGCGGTCGGACGCGCCCGTGCTCATCACCGGCGAGAGCGGCACCGGCAAGGAACTCGTCGCCCGCGCCATCCACGAATACAGCCCGCGCCGGAAAAACGAGATCATCACCATCAACTGCGGCGCGATCCCGGAAAACCTGCTGGAAAGCGAGTTGTTCGGCCACGAGAAGGGATCGTTCACCGGCGCGATCGCCCGCCGCGCCGGGCGCTTCGAGCAGGCCGACGGCGGCACCCTGTTTCTCGACGAGATCGGCGACATGCCGCTCAGCATTCAAGTGAAGCTGCTGCGCGTGCTCCAGGACGGCACGTTCTCCCGCGTCGGCTCGAACGAGACGATGCGCACCGACGTCCGCATCGTCGCCGCAACCCACAGGAACCTCGCCGCGGAGGTCACCGGTGGGAAATTCCGCGAGGACCTCTATTACCGACTCAACGTCGTCGAGCTGCGGATCCCGCCGCTCCGCGAGCGCCCGGAGGACATCCCGCTGCTCGCCGAGTTCTTCCTCTGCAACATCACCCGCAAGAACGGCATGGCGCGCATCCGGCTCTCGTCGGAGGCCATCGCCGCCCTGTGCGAACACCACTGGCCCGGCAACGTCCGCGAACTCGAAAACACCATCGCCCGCGCCTGCGCCCTGGCCAACTCGCAGATCCTCCTGCCAGAGGACCTGCCGCTCACCTCCGCGCCCGGCAACCCCAAGGCCGACGTCAAGGTCGCACTCGACCAACTGCTCGATCTCGCCCCCGCCAACGACGGCATCATCGCCTGGCTCGACCGCGAGATCGCCGGGCGGGCGCTCGAGCGCGCCGAGGGCAACATGAAACAGGCCGCCTCCGACCTCGGCATCACGCCCACCCGCCTCAAGCAGTTGCTCGGCACACCGAAGGGTTGAGGCCGGGCTTTTTTGCGTGTCTTCACCCATGCGCGTGCTTCACTGGGGCAGCGTTTCATCCGCCCGGCCATGCTCAATATCATCCACCATCCACTGATCGACGACGAGCTTTCGCACCTGCGCGACCCGGAGTGCGGCTCGCAGGAATTCCGCCGCCGCGTCCGCCGCGTCGCCTCGCTGATGGTGCCGCAGGTCACCGCCGACCTGCCCGCCGTCGAGGTGCCATGCAACACGCCGCTGGAGGCCACCACCGGCCGGCGGATCCGGCGCCCGGTCACCCTGCTGCCGGTGCTGCGGGCGGGCCTCGGCTTTCTCGACGGCTTTCTCGACCTCATGCCGCAGGCGTCCGTCGCCCACATCGGACTCGCCCGCAACGAAGAGACGCTGAAACCCGAGCCCTACTACCTCAAACACCCGCCCAACCTGGAGGCGCACGACATCATCATCCTCGATCCCATGCTCGCCACCGGCGGATCCGCCGTCGAGGCCATCCGCACGTTGTCCGAAGCCGGCGCGCGGCACATCCGCTGCGCGTTCCTCGTCGCCGCGCCCGAGGGCGTCGCCCGCGTCGAATCCCGCTTCCCCGACGTGCCCGTCTTCACCGCCGCACTCGACCGCTGCCTGAACGAACGCGGCTACATCCTTCCCGGCCTCGGCGACGCCGGCGACCGCCTCTTCGGCACCCACTCCATCCCGTGAAGCAAATCCGCCCGCATTGAAACACACCGCCGCCATCGTCCCCGCCCTGATCCTCGCGCTCGCCGTCCCAAGCACCGCCGGCGGCGACGAGCATGACGACCGCACCGCCGCGGCCGACGACGCGTTCCGCATGGCCCTCTGGGACGTCGCCGCGCGGAAATACCGGACCCTGCTCGCCGCGGACGACGCCGAAGCCGCCGATCGCGCCGCCCTCACCCTGCGCCTCGCCGAATCCCTCGTGCGCGACGGCCGCGCCGCCGACGCCCTCGAACTGCTTGCCCCCGACGACTCACCCGCCGCCGGCACCGCCGCCGCCACCTTCTGGCGCGCCCAGGCGCTCGCCGGTCTCGGGCGTTTCGGCGAGGCCGTCGCCGAATTCGACGTCCACCTCGCCGACGCCGACGCGCCTCACAGGATCGAGGCCGCGCTCACCTCCGCCAACCTCCAGTTGTCACTCGAAAACGCGTCCGGAGCCATGCGCACGCTCGCCGCGTTCGCCGAAGCCGCGCCGCCCGGCGATGCCGCCCGCGCCCAACTCCGCCGCGCCGCCATCCTGCTCGATGCCGGCCACCCCGCCGACGCCGCCGAACTCCTGCCCGCCGAGGATTCCCTGCCCGCCTCCGCCGTTCCCGAGGCCCGCTACATCCGCGCGCGCCTGCTGCTCGCCGAAGGCGCGGCCGAAGAGGCCGCCGGCCTCTTCGCCACCCTGATCGACAATCCCGCCGGCCAGTTGCTCGTCGCCCACCACGGCGCGGCCCTTGGCCTTGCCGATGCCATCCACGCCACATCCGGCCCCGAGGCCGCAAGCCGGTCGCTCCTCACCTTCCTCGGCGACAACCCCGACACCCCGCTGCTCGACCCCGCCTTCCGCCGCATCCTCCGCTGGCTGCCGGAAAACCCCTCGTCCGGCGATCCCACACTCGCCGCGCTCGCCGGCTGGATCCCGTCGCCCTCGCCCACCGCCACCGGATTCATCCCGCGCGGCGAGGGAGCCGCCTCGGCATGGCCGTCATCCGCCGCCATGGACGAAATCGCCGCCTTCGCGATGTTCACCCGTGCCCACGGCCTGCACCGCGTCGGCTCCGCCACCGCTCGCGACGAGGCCCGCCGCCTCATGGCGCGCTTGCGCGCCAATTTCCCCGGCCACTTCCTCGCCCTCCGCTCGCTGCTCACAGAGGCTCGCTGGCTCATGGACGATGGGGAAAAATCCGCCGCCCTGCACCGCCTCGACATCGTCGCCGATACCTCGCGCACGTTGACGACCGCGGGCGAGGCCCGCTTCCTCCAGGCCCTCGCGCTGGCCCGCGCTGACGGAGCCGGCGAATCCGCCGCCGCACGATTCGATGAGGCCGCCAACCTCCTCGACGGCGAATACGCCGAAACCGCCCGCTTCAACGCCGCCCTCGCCCGCATCACCGGTCAGGCTGCCGCCGAAGATGACAACGAATCCATCAACTCGGAGCCCCCCCCCCCCCCCCCCC
>SLAV01000228.1 GCA_007126655.1 Haloferula sp.
GTGATCGCGACGAGCCCGCTCCAGGCCTGGTTTTCGCGCTTCCATTTCGCCAGCTTCGCGATGATCGGCACATCCTCGTCGGCGAGGTATTTCGGCATCCGCGAGAGATCCGGCTGGGCGATGGACTTCTCGATGGTGGCGCCGTCCTGCGACGGGTTGCCGACGCGCGGCACCAGGCACAGCCCGCCCTGCCCGCGATGCCGGAACCCCGGCTCGGGCTCGATGCAGTAGGCGAGGAATTTCTGGTAGGGCCGGGGCTTCGGGGCCGGTTGCCGGGCCTGCGCCGCCTGTTCCAACGCCTTGAGCCACACCAGCATGTCCTGCCGCACGGCCAGGGCCGATTTTTTCGGGGTATCAGAGCCGCCGATGATCGCGAGCAACTTCTCGAACGCCGCCATCGCATGCGGGCAGCACGTTTTCTGCCCGCAGGTGCAGTAGCAGATCGCATCCATGGCGGCCCGGCGGGTGAGCCGGTCATACCCGCGGACGAACGCGATCTGGGAGATGCAGACGTGCCGCCCGCTGTCGATCGACCGGCATTCCAGCATCAACTCGGGATCGCCATGGCGGCACATGACGGGCGGGTAGTCGTCCTTTTCCAGGATCTCGTCCACCCGGACCCTGGCCATGATCTTGTCGAATGACTGTTCAAACCCTTCCTTCCACGGCCGTTTCCGCAGCCATGCGGCCAGTCCGGGGATTTCCCGCAGGGTTGTCGCGTCGGGGAGTTGCATCTCGTCACACACAGGCAACGGAGCCGCCCGGCCCGTGGCAAGTCCGGTTCGCGGCGGGGAGGAAAAATCACCCGGCGGGCACGGCGCGTGATGCCCACGGCCCCACCGCCCGCCAACCGCGCCGTAAAACCCCGTCTTGACCGCCCCGCCCCGCGCGTGCATGACTCCGCCGCCCTCGGCAAACCGCCCGGCCATCCCCGAATTTCCATGAACATCCACGAATACCAAGCCAAGGAGTTGTTTGACCGCTTCGACGTGCCCAGTCCGGTCGGGCGCGTCGCATCCAGCCCGGAAGAAGCCGCGGAAGCCGCCAGGGAATTCAGCGGCGCGAAGCTCGTCATCAAGGCGCAGGTCCACGCCGGCGGTCGCGGCAAGGGGCACTTCAAGAACGGCTTCCAGGGCGGCGTCCACCTCATCGACTCGCCCGAACAAGCATCGGAATACGCCGGGAAAATGCTCGATGAAACCCTCGTCACCGTGCAGACCGGCGAGGAGGGCCGCCTCGTCCGCAAGGTGATGATCGCCGAGGCGGTGGACATCACCCACGAATACTACCTCGCCATCCTCATGGACCGCGCCACCGCCCGCCCGGTCATTGTCGCCTCCACCGAGGGTGGCATGAGCATCGAGGACGTCGCCTACCAGACGCCGGAGAAAATCATCCGCCAGCCCGTCCACCCTCTGCTCGGCCTCCAGGCCTACGGGATCCGCAAGATCGCCGCGGCCCTCGGCCTGTCCGGCGATATTGCCAAGCAGTTCGGCAAGCTCCTCTCGAACCTCCACAAGCTCTTCATTTCGCTCGATTGCGCGATGGTCGAGATCAACCCGCTCGTCACCACGCCCGACGGGCGCGTGCTCGCGCTCGACGCCAAGTTCGGCTTCGACAGCAACGCCCTCTTCCGCCACCCCGAGATCGTCGCCATGCGCGACAAGGACGAGGAGGATCCCCGCGAGGTCGCCGCCTCCGAATACGACCTCAACTACATCGGTCTCGACGGCAACATCGCCTGCCTCGTCAACGGCGCGGGCCTCGCCATGGCCACCATGGACATCATCAAGCACTTCGGCGGCGAGCCCGCCAACTTCCTCGACGTCGGCGGCGGCGCTTCCAGGGAGCAGGTGGCCGCCGCCTTCAAGATCATCCTCGGCGACCCGAACGTGAAGGGCATCCTCATCAACATCTTCGGCGGCATCATGGACTGCAACGTCATCGCCGAAGGCGTGATCGCCGCGGCGAAGGAAACCGGCCTGCCGATCCCGCTCGTCGTCCGCCTCGAAGGCAACAACGTCGAGGCCGGCAAGGCCACCCTCGCCACCTCCGGCCTCGACATCACCACCGCCGACGACATGGCCGACGGCGCGAAGAAAATCGTCGCCGCCGTCTCCTGATCCTCCTGAAAACTTCAAACTGAACACCAGCAAACTTTCCACCCATGGCCATCCTCATCGACGAAAACACCAGGGTCCTCGTGCAGGGCATCACCGGCAGCTTCGGCGCGCGCCACGCGTCGCTCTCCCTCGCATACGGCACCAGGCTCGTCGCCGGCGTCACCCCCGGCAAGGGCGGGCGGAAATTCGAGGACCAGGTGCCCGTCTTCGACACCGTCGCCCAGGCCGTCGCCGAAACCGGCGCGACCGCGTCCGCGATTTTCGTGCCCCCGCCGTTCGCGGCCGACGCCATCCTCGAGGCCGCCGACGCCGGTGTGGACCTCATCGTCGCCATCACCGAAGGCATCCCCGTGATGGACATGATGCGCGTGAAGGAAGGCCTGCGCGGGTCGAAGTCCCGCCTCGTCGGCCCGAACTGCCCCGGCCTCGTCACACCCGGCCACGGCGAGAAATCCCACGGTGGCTGCCGCATCGGCATCGCTCCGGGATACATCCACAAACGCGGCAATGTCGGCGTGGTTTCCCGATCCGGCACGCTCACCTACGAGGCCGTGTTCCAACTCACCTCGCTCGGCTACGGCCAGAGCACCTGCGTCGGCATCGGCGGCGACCCGATCAACGGCACCTCCCACCTCGACGTCCTGCAAATGTTCAACGACGACCCCGAGACCGAGGCCATCATCATGATCGGCGAGATCGGCGGCACCGCCGAGGTCGAGGCCGCCCGCTGGGCCAAGGAAAACTGCAAGAAGCCCGTCGCCGGATTCATCGCCGGAGCCACCGCCCCTCCCGGCCGCCGCATGGGCCACGCCGGAGCTATCGTCGGCGGCGAGGAGGACACCGCCCAGGCGAAGAAGAAAATCCTCGCCGAATGCGGCATCGCCGTCGCCGAAACCCCCGACCAAATGGCCAGCGCGCTGCTTGATCTCTGGGGGAAATGATTGTCCTGATGTGATCATCGGGGCAGGGCGATTGCCCTGAAATCCCGAATTCATTCATTTCAAACGCGAAATGAAAAAAATCCCAATCTCCCTTTCCTGGCCACCGGCCTTGTCAGCCCATGTCACCGCCATCGAGCAGTTCCTCTCCACCACCGGTCCCGACCCCAGCGCCCTCGCCGCCGACTTCGGCAAGCGCACGATAGCGCGGATCCGGCAGATCGCGGAGATTCACAAGACCATGGAAGGACTCGGGAAAATGTGAAGTTCACTTCTCGTTACTTAGCCGTAGCGATCCGCTTTGTGCGATACCCGATACGTTTGGGTTTTTCGCCGGTAGTGTGACCTTGGAATTCTCCCCATTCTTTCGGTGTAAGGACACTAAATCGAAAGATCCGTCTTTGTTCTTCGGCATCGAGTTTCGGCAACACCACCAAAGCCTGCCAAACCCTCCCTCTCCTTCCACTGCGACGATGCATTCGCCATTCTCGACCACGACCAGAACGAATACCACCCCCAAGGCTGGTCTCAAACGCCCCAACTCCCCTCCAGATCCAAACGCATACTGCATGTCAATCCGATTTCACTGGATAAATCCATTTCGTATCCTAAAATTTATTTCGTATGACAACCTCACTACTGTCACCCAAATACCAAGTCGTCATCCCGAAAGAAATCCGTAAATCGATGAATCTCAAACCCGGACAACGCCTCCAGTTCACCGAAAAGGACGGGAAAATCGAAATCCGCCCCATCCTCACCCCCGAACAGTTGATCGGATTTCTCAAGGGAGAGAAGCCGCTGGAGTTCGAGAGAGAGCCGGATCGCGAGTTCTAAAATTCAATCCATATGAAACCCGACATCCTGGATTCCTCCGCTTGGCTTGAGTGCCTCGAAAACGGTCCGAACACCGTCCACTTCGGCCCCATCCTCTTCAAACTGCCCGACTTGATCGTGCCCTCGGTCGTCATCACGGAAGTCCGTAAAGTCGCTCTCAATCAACGCCCTCCCGAAAAAGCCGAGGAAGTCACCCGCTCCATGCTTTCCGGAATCCTCGTCAACATCGACGGGGAAATCGCGGCCAGCGCAGCCGACCTCTTCATCAAATACAAGCTCCCCCTCGCCGACTCCCTCATCTACGCCGTCACCCTTGCCCACAAGGCAACCTTATGGACCCAAGACGACGATTTCGAGGGACTCCCCAACGTGAAATACTTTCCAAAGAAAAAATCCTGACCCGCCATGCCCGCTCCCATCCGCCTCACCGGCATCCGCCGCAACTAAACCCGTGGCAGCGCCCCCCGGCCGCGCCCCGTGGTGGCGTTTGCAAGCGCCAAGCCCAAAAACTCCCCCTCAATATCCCTCGACCCCGCCCGGCCAACCAATTTCGCCGCAACACGAACCGCTCGACACAAACTCGCCATGATCTCCTCCCACATCAACACAACCGCCGCCGCCCTTGCAGCGGCACATTCACCAGGACAATTCCCTTTCGAGTTCCTCATCGTCAAACGGCCGACAGATCTCTCTTTCCTGGATCAATTGCATGAACTCGCGACGCGTCATCCGTGCCAGCTCCGTTGCCTTTCCCATCGGAAGATGACCCTTGTCCTCATGCACCTCGCCGACATACACCCCGATCTCCGCCCGCACCCCGGCTGACCCGACATTCGCACCCTGCTCGCCACCCTCGACACCGGGGAACCCGAGCCACAGCGCGTCCCGCACCCGAACTGGCCGACGGAATCCGCCGCCGCCCGCCCCGGCGTTTCGAATGACAAAAAGCCGGTCGATCCCATGTAGGGTCCACCCGGTCCTCGCAACAAGGCAGGGACCGATCCTCCAGGCGATCCGCGCTCGTGCCCTGAGAATGAAAAAGCCCATCCCCCACGGAGCACCGAATTCATTCGGGGCCACCAATGGAATGAAACTAAATCGCCGCCCGCGCCCGCAAATCCGGCGGCGCCACCCGCCAGCATCTCGAAGACGACGCCAAGCCCATGTCCGAAATCGTCCGCGAGGAGGACCGGAAACGCAGGGGATAGCCCGCACCCGGAAAATCAGCCCAAGCTCGCCGATCTCCCTCGACGCCTCCCGCCACCCTCATCAGGATCATCCAAAAGCCCGCGCAATCCCCCATCTCGTGAATTTCCACGCCCACACCCTCAAAGACCAACCCAAGGAAAGCCGGGAACCCCTCTTCACGCCCTTCGGCGAAGGCGGGCAAAAGAAGACCGGATCGGACATCGCTGCCAGATACCCGCTGAACATGAAATGCGATCACCTGCGCCCCTCCGACTTCGCTGCGTCGATTTCCTCCGCGCTCATGAAGCGCGTCAAACTCATGCGCACCTCATCCACAGCCTCCAAAGCCTTTTCCATGCGCTCCCTGGAAGCCGCCAGTCGCGCCGCATCGTGCCCATCCCCAGATACCGCAGCCAACTCCGCGATCACCTGCTGGTTCAAACTCCGCCTGCACCGCTCCGCCCGCGCCTTCAATGCCAGGTGCAGTTCGTCAGGCAAATTCCGTATCGTCAATGTCGCCATGCCTGCATTCTGACAGCATAACGCATTCAGTGCAATCCGTTACTCTCAATAACCCTCGCAATCTTCACCAAAGGCAAACCTCTCGCAACCAGCTGACTAATGCTGAAAATCGCCCACTACCGCGCTAACGATCAGACACCGCAGACGGTGTCTGATCACTTGTGCGAAACAGCCGAACTCTGCTCGCAATTCACGGCTAAACTCGGATTGCCAATCAGCGGGTGGCTTCTTGGTCTTCTCCACGACCTTGGAAAATATTCAAACGCATTCCAAAGATCTTTTCTCGCCATCCGACTTCACCTCCGATGCCAAACTCGATGGCGAATACCTGCTTGGTTACCACTGCCAACGCTCCCCTCTCTACACCAAAAAAACAACCA
>SLAV01000276.1 GCA_007126655.1 Haloferula sp.
AAATAAGAAACATGTCCTACGACTCCGACAACAGCAGCCTCAAGCTTTACTTGAAGGAAATATCCAAAACCCCCCTCATCACCGTAGAGGAGGAGATCAAGCTCGCAGAGCGGATCAAAAACGGGGATGCGGAGGCTCGCGCGCACATGATCCGCGCCAATCTTCGTCTCGTTGTGAAAATCGCCCAGGATTACGCCAACTATGGCCTTCCGGTGATGGACCTGATCTCCGAAGGAAACATCGGCCTGATGAAGGCCGTCGAACGATTTGATCCGGCGAAAGGCGGCAAGCTCTCGACCTACGCGGCATGGTGGATCAAGCAGTCCATCAAGCGTGCGCTCGCCAATCAGTCGAAAACCATCCGTCTGCCGGTCCACATGGTGGACAAGATCGCCAAAATGCGCCGCATTTCCACCATGCTTGCCGAAGCACTCGGTCGCGAGCCGACCGACGACGAACTCGCCGAGGAAATCGGCCTGCCGCGTCGCAAGCTCGCCATGCTCAAGCAGGCCGCGCAGCGCCCGACCTCGCTCGACGCGCCGATCAACGACGGCGAGTCCACCGAATTTGGCGAAATCATCGGCGACGACCGCGCGGAAAACCCGCTCGACGTGCTCTCCGGCAAGAATCTCCACGGCGAACTCGACCACCTTCTTGGCGTGCTCGACAAGCGCGAGCGCCGCATCATCGACGAGCGCTTCGGTCTCAATGGACGCAAGCCG
Source organism: Haloferula sp. (assembly GCA_007126655.1). Lineage (GTDB taxonomy): Bacteria > Verrucomicrobiota > Verrucomicrobiia > Verrucomicrobiales > Akkermansiaceae > Luteolibacter. The sequence goes on from SLAV01000276.1 coordinate 723, forward strand.
ATGACGCTGGAGGAGGTCGGACGCGAGTTCGGCGTCACGCGCGAGCGCATCCGCCAGCTACAGAACAGCGCGCTGACAAAAATGCGCCGTGCGCTGCGTAAGAAGGACAAGCCAATTCCCAAGGCTGCCAAGCCGGAATTGGCATGATGGCAGCGCGATTTCAACACATCCGCTTTTTCATGGTGCGAAACCGCGGTGGGCATCGCCCGCCGCGGTTTTTCTTCCGGAATTACCCGGCTTAGGCTTTACACGGCGGCCTGGATCATCTGGTTTTTCCTTTGGCGGATAAAAGCAAACGCCACGAAAATCCCGGACAACCCGAACTCCTCAATCGTCATGAAAAAGAAAATCTTCATTCCCGCACTCATGGTTCCCTTCTTCATCGCCGCCTGTGGCGACGAACCTGCATCGGAGCAGGTCGATGCGGCTGGCGACGATCTTGCTGAATCCGTTGAGCAGGTCGAGGAAGCCGTTGAAGAGGCGGCCGAAGAGGGCGAGGAACACCTCGATCATGCCATCGACGAAGTCGAGGAAACACTGGAGGATGCCGAGGGAGCCGTGCTGGACGCACTTGAGCGTGCCACGGGCGACGACGACTGATACCAGCATGGCGGTGCGAGATCTTTGAGTTCACATGCCCGGAGCAGGCATGTCCGTCGTTCCGAAAAGTTCGTGAGGGTCCGCCTTGGTTTCGACCACCTCCCACTGACGGTCCACGTTCAGCCGGAGGCTGGCGAGGTGGCGCTGCGGCCATTGGTCGGGACCGATCATCGATAGCAGCCGCCCGCCGCTCGTTTCATACAGGTGGTAGGTTTCCCCGACCACCGGCTCGAACTGGATACGGGCCTCGTAGGCGAGTTTGTTCCAATTGAAGTGGTCGATCGCGCTGAGATAGGACTCGCGGATTTCGACCAGTTTCTGTTTGAGATCGCGCTCGACCTGGGAAATGCCGCGGGTCTTGAACGAGGTGAGGTCGTTCGGGACAATGGGCGGACTCAGGGTCGAGACCGGATAGGGCATGAAGGCCGTGGATGGGCTGGAGTCTGTGGATTCGTCCGTCATGTGGGCATCTCCATCGCCGATGATGCCTTGGCGCGCAACTGGAAATCCGGCTGCGTTCGCGCGCGCAACCCGCGGGATTGTGTGGGGTTTCATTCGTCGTGCGGCCGCGAGGGCCTGCCGATCAACCCGAAAACCAATACCGATATGAAAACCAAACAATTGATTCTCGCCGCTGCATTCGCATGCGGTACCGTCATGGCCCAGGAGGCCCAACCCGAGCGCGAGCGTCCGCAACGCGAAGCCCGCCCGATCCCCGCCGCCATTCTCGAGGAATTTGACAAGGATGGGGACGGCAGACTGTCCGCCGAAGAGCGCGAGGAAATGCAGCGGGTGATGCGCGAGCGCCGCGAAGCAAGACGCCAGGCTTTGCTGGAACGCTTCGATGCCGATGGTGACGGCCGCCTCAATGAAGAGGAACGCCAGACCGCCCACGACACCATCCTCAGGGAAATGCTGGCGAAATACGATGCCAATGGCAACGGCGTGCTCGATCCTGACGAGCGCCGCGCCATGATCGAGGGCGAGGGCTACAATCCGCTCGCCATGCTCGAACGCCGCCGGGGAGCGCGCGGCGAACGAGGCGAACGCCGTGAACGCCCCGAGCGTGGTGAGCGTGGTGAGCGTGGTGAACGCCGCCAGCGCGGACCCGGTGCCGAAGCCCGCGAACGCCGCCAGCGCGGCGAGGGCGGCCAGCGTGGCGAGCGCCGCCAACGTGGTGGACGGTCCGGTGGTGAATGAGCCACAACCCCGCGCGTCGCGCGGAAAAAATCCCGCCGCCCCGTCCGGAATTCCACCGGGCGGGACGGTTTTTCATTTTCTCGACGCCCGCCCCGCCACCGCGCACCCTCGCGCGCATGCACCGCCTCTTTTTGCTCGATGGCATGGCCCTCGTTTACCGCGCGCATTTCGCGCTGATCCAGAACCCCATCCGCAACTCCAAGGGCGTGAACACCTCTGCCCTCTACGGTTTCATCAACACGCTGCTCGCGATCCTCGAAAAGGAGCAGCCCACCCATCTCGGCGTCGCCTTCGACACCTCCGCACCCACCCCGCGCCACGAGAAATTCCCCGCCTACAAGGCGCAGCGCGACGAGATGCCCGAGGAACTCGCCGCCGCCATCCCCCACGTCAAATCCCTCTGCCGCGCCTTCGCCCTGCCCGTGCTGGAAATCGACGGCTACGAGGCCGACGACATCATCGGCACCCTCGTCACCCGCGCCGAGGCCGGGGGCGGCATCGAGTCGTTCATGGTCACGCCCGACAAGGACTTCGCCCAGCTCCTCGCCCCGCACACCCGCATGTGGAAGCCCGGCCGCAAGGGCGGCGACCACGAAATCATCACCCTCGCCGAACTCCCCGCCGTCTGGGGCGTCGGAAAGCCTGAGCAAATCACCGACCTCCTCGGCCTCATGGGCGACGCCTCCGACAACATCCCCGGAATCCCCGGCATCGGCCCGAAGACCGCGCAAAAACTCATCGCCGAATTCGGCAGCATCGAGAATCTCCTCGCCAACACCGCCAAACTCAAGGGCAGGCAGAAGGAAAAAATCGAGCAACACGCCGAAGACGCACGCCTCTCCAAGGATCTCGCCACCATCATCACCGACGCGCCGGTCGAGGTCACCTGGGACGAACTCCTCATCTCCCAGCGCGACGACGAGGCCCTCAAGCAACTCTTCACCGAATTCGAGTTCCGCACCCTCAGCAAACGCCTCTTCGGCGAGCAGGGGAGCGCAGGTGCCCCGCCCGCATCCACGGTGACTCCCGCCCTCCAGGCCACCTTCAAGAAAATCACCGACGTCCCCCACACCTACCACCTCGCCAACACCACCAAACTCCAAAAACAGCTCTTCGCCGAACTCGGAAAACAACCCGCCTTCTGCTTCGACATCGAGACCACCTCGCTCGACCGCTTCGCCGCCGAATTGTTAGGCATCGCCTTCTCCTGGAAACCCCACGAAGCCTGGTATCTCCCGATTTCAGATTTCAAATCTCAAATTTCGGATTTGAATGCCCTCTTCTCCTCGCCCGCGGAAAAGACCGGCCACAACCTCAAATACGACCTCTCCGTCCTCGCCTGCCACGGCATCCGCGTCGCCGGCCCGTTCTTCGACACCATGTTGGTGGACGCCCTGATCCACCCCGAGCGCCGCCACGGCATGGACTACCTCGCCGAAACCCTCCTCGGCTATTCGCCCGTCAAGCTATCGGAAATCCATAATCCACAATCATCAATCGATTCCCAATCCGACGACCTTTTCGCCCACGCCGAAAAAACCAAGGCCGCCAGGGAGATCGACATGCGCTCCATCCCCTTGGAAACCCTCGCCGAATACGCCGCCGAGGATGCCGACGTCACCTGGCGGCTCGCCGCGAAACTCCGCCCGATGTTGGAGCAATCCGGACAGCACGACGTCTATCAGAACATCGAGGCCCCGCTCCTGCCCGTGCTCGTCGCCATGGAAATGGAGGGCGTCCGCGTCGATCCCGCCGCACTCAAATCCATCGGTGGCGAACTCCAGGCCCGGATCGACACCCTCGCCACCTCCATCCACGAACAGGCCGGCGTCTCCTTCAACCTCGCCTCGCCGAAGCAGCTCGGCGAAGTCCTGTTCGACACCCTCAAGCTCGCCGAGAAGCCGAAGAAAACCAAGACCGGCCAATACAAGACCGACGAGCAAACCCTCGCCACCCTCGAAGGCGCGCACCCGGTCATCGCCGACATCCTCGCATGGCGCGAGGCGACCAAGCTCAAGTCCACCTACCTCGACGCCCTCCCCGGCCACATCGTTCCCGCCACCGGCCACATCCACACCCATTTCCACCAGCTCGTCGCCGCCACCGGCCGCCTCGCCTCGTCCGACCCCAACCTCCAGAACATCCCGATCCGCTCCGAAGCCGGCCGCAAGATCCGCAAGGCATTCGTCCCTCGCGAATCTCAAATTTCAAATCTCAAATTTGAAATCCTCGCCTGCGACTACTCGCAGATCGAACTCCGCGTCATGGCCGCCATCGCCAACGACCCCACCATGATCGCCGCCTTCAGGAATGGCGCCGACATCCACACCACCACCGCCGCCAAGGTCTTTTCCGTCACCGAAAACGACGTCACCCCCGCCATGCGCCGCACCGCCAAAATGGTCAACTTCGGCATCATCTACGGCATCTCCGCCTTCGGCCTCAGCCAGCGCCTCGGCATCCCGCGCGCCGAAGCCGCGGGCATCATCGACGCCTACTTCCGCGAATACCCCGCCATCCGCCAATTCATGGACGACACCGTCGCCCGCGCCCGCGAAACCGGCTACGCCGAGACCCTCGCCGGACGCCGCCGCGCCTTCCCCGATCTCAATTCCGCCAACCAGAACCTCCGTTCCAACGCCGAGCGCGCCGCCATCAACATGCCCATCCAGGGCACCTCCGCCGACATGATCAAGCTCGCCATGGTCCGCATCGACGCCCGCCTCCGCGAGCGCAGCACCCGCACCCGCATGATCCTCCAGGTCCACGACGAACTCGTCTTCGACCTCTGCGAAGGGGAAAAGGAATCCCTCGTTCCCGAAATCCTCGAAATCATGCGCACCGCCCTGTCGCTTCCCAACGGCGTGCCCATCGAAGTCGAGGCCGGCACCGGATCCGATTGGCTCGCCGCGCATTGACACACCCGCCCACACACCGTTTTTCCATCATGTTCCAACGTCGCCGGCCCGCGCTCCTGATCACACCGGTCGTCACGCTGCTGCTCGGGCTGTTGCTGGCCGCGGTCGTCACATATCTGATGCCCAAGCAGTTCCAGAGCTTTTCAACCATCCGGATCGCGGAACCGGAGGATTTTGCGGCCGAAGTGGAGAAAACCACCTCCGGCGAAGTGCTTGGGAGGGTTTCGGATGAACTGGACCTGCCCGCCCGGTGGCACACCGACCGAGCGACGTCCATCGCCACCCTGGGCCGGAGCGTCACCGTCGAATGGGTTCCGGCCATCGACCTGCTTTCGATCCGCGCCCGCCATGCGAACCCGGTGGACGCGCGGGACATCGCTGCGGCGGTCGCCCATGTCCGCATCGATCTCGCGCGCGAGCGGAGCCGGGAGGTTCACGAGGCCCGCCTGCGCGAAATGGAGGAGGCCATCGAAGAGCAGCGGGGCGTCGTTGTCGATCTGCGCGCGCGCACCATGCGGGAGAGCGGAATCGCGCCGGGCCGGGGCGCGGAGCCGGAAACCGAGCTGGAGATCCGCCACGAGGAGGAAACCGACGTGCTCATGCGGATGAAAACCGATAGCGCCGTCGCGCGGCAATCACCCGGTGGCCCGGAGGATGGCGGCGTCAGCCTCATCGGGGAACCCGTGATCTCCGATCATCCGTATTCCCCCAACGTGCGCCTCAATCTGATCCTCGGCGCGGCCGCAGGCTTCACCATTGGCATTCTTCCCCTCGCGTTGCTCATCATCTGCCTCCCCGGCCCCCGCACTCCCGGTCAACCGTCATGAGCGAAACCGCGGCAAAAAAGCGGGATTCCACCGGCCTGACGCCCCTCGGCTTCGGCTACCTGCTCGACGGCGACACCGGGTTCGATTCCGAAAACAACCCGTCGCTGCCGGTCCTGTGCGCCCCGCTCGCATTCGACGGGGAAACCGTGAGTGCCACCCGCTTCGACCCCGCCGTTTACAACGGACGGGCGGCCCTGCTGCGGATCAACCTGAGCGCCATATCCCTGAGAGTCCACGCCAATACCGGCGAACTGGAATACGACGGATACCCGAGGCTGGCGACCGGTGAGGGCACCGTCTGGGGCACGGGCATCACCCCGCGCGTTGCCACGCCAGAGCCGCAGTAACCCGGGAACCCGGCGGGTTTTCCCGACCGACCCCTCAGCACACCGGACACGGGTTCAACTGGCTGAAGAAGTCGTTGCCCTTGTCATCGACGAGAATGAAAGCGGGGAAGTTCTCGACGGTGATTTTCCACACCGCCTCCATGCCGAGTTCGGGAAAGGCGACGACTTCCTGCGAGCGGATGTGGTTTTGCGCCAGCAGCGCGGCCGGGCCGCCGGCGGAGCCGAGGTAGAAGCCGCCGTGCTTCTTGCAGGCGTCGGTCACCTGCTGCGACCGGTTGCCCTTGGCAAGCATCACCATGGAGCCGCCGTGGGACTGGAAGAGATCGACGTAGCCGTCCATGCGCCCGGCGGTGGTCGGGCCGAACGAGCCGGATGCCATGCCCTTCGGCGTCTTGGCCGGGCCGGCGTAATAGACCGGGTATTTCTTGAAGTAATCCGGCAGGTCGCCCTCCTCTTCGAGGATTTCCTTGAGCTTCGCGTGCGCGATGTCGCGGGCGACGATGATCGTGCCGGAAAGTGCCAGCGCGGTGGTGACCGGGTATTTCGAGAGCGTCTTGAGTGTCTCCTCCATGCCTTGGTCGAGGTCCACCGGTACGCCCTTGAACTGCCAGTCGCGGTATTTTTCCGGGATGAATCGGCCTGGGTTTTTCTCCAGCTTTTCGAGGAAGATGCCGTCCTTCGTGATCTTCGCCTTGGCCTGGCGGTCGGCCGAGCACGAGACGCCGATGCCGACCGGGCAGGACGCGCCGTGGCGCGGCAGGCGGACGACGCGCATGTCGAGCGCGAGGTATTTGCCGCCGAACTGCGCGCCGATGCCGATCTCGCGGGCCAGGGCGAGGAGTTCCTTCTCGAGTTCCACATCGCGGAACGCGCGGCCGTGCTCGTTGCCGGTGGTGGGAAGCGAGTCGTAGTAGCGGGTGGTGGTGAGCTTCACCGTCTTGAGGTTGTTTTCCGCGGAGGTGCCGCCGATGACGAACGCGAGGTGGTATGGCGGGCAGGCGGCGGTGCCCAGCGAGCGCATTTTCTCCACGCAGAATTTCTTCAGGCTCTCCGGGTTCAGCAGGGCCTTGGTTTCCTGGTAGAGGAACGTCTTGTTCGCGGAGCCGCCGCCCTTGCTGACGAAGAGGAAGTGGTATTCGTCGCCCCCGGTGGCATACAGGTCGATCTGCGCGGGCAGGTTGGTCTTGGTGTTGGCCTCCTGATACATGTCGAGCGGCGCGGTTTGCGAATAGCGCAGATTTTCCTCGGTGTAGGTCTTGTGGATGCCCTTCGAGAGGAGTTCCGCGTCGTTGCAGCCGGTCCACACCCGCTCGCCCTTCTTGCCGATGACGGTGGCGGTGCCGGTGTCCTGGCAGAACGGCAGGATGCCGTGCGCGGCGATCTCCGCGTTCTTCAGCAGCATCAGCGCCACCATGCGGTCGTTCTCCGTCGCCTCCGGGTCGTCGAGGATCGCGGCCACCTGTTCGAGGTGCGATGAGCGCAGGGTGAAATTGATCGCCTTGATCGCCTCGGCGGAGATCTTGGCGAGCGCCTCCGGCTCGATCTTGAGAACCGGTTGGCCCTCGAATTCGGTGACGGTGACGTGGTCGCCGCTGAGTTTCTCATATTCGGTCGTGTCCGGGCCGAGCGGGAACGGGTCTTGGTAAACAAACGGAGCTTCTGCCATGGCGGAATCAGGCTAAGGACGGCCCGCGCCCCGCGCAAATCGAATCCACCAGCCAACCGCGCGGATAGCCGCGATTGATGCGCGTGAATTGCGGATGTCGATTGACACGTGACGACGGTTTCGGTCCTTGCGGGTAGCTGAGGAGAATGTTTTTGTGGCGGCCATGATCGCGCGACTGAACAAGGATTTCCACTTTGAGGCGGCGCACACGCTGCCGAGCCTGCCTGAAGGTCACAAGTGTCGGCAGATGCACGGGCACACGTTCCGCGTGCGGGTGACGGTTGAGGGCGAGGTGGATGAATCGATTGGGTGGGTCTATGACCACAAGTGCATCAGCGACGCGATGAAGCCACTGCTGGAAATCCTGGATCACGGATACCTGAACGATATCGAAGGACTGGAAAGCCCGACAATCGAGCGGCTAGCGGCGTGGTTCTGGCGGAAGCTCGAGCCTGATCTGCCGGGGTTGGCGGAGATCACGGTGGATGAGACGCCGACTTCCAGCTGCACATTCCGCGGTCAGTTTTGAGTTTTGCGGACGAGGGTTGACGCACCGCCGGGCACCCCAACCGCGAGACCCTCTTCATTTCTTCGCGTTTTCGAGTCCCTCGCGGACCTGGGATTCGATGGTCCCGTAGAGTTCGGGGTCGGCCTTGAGGGCTTCCTTGGCGGCGTCGCGGCCTTGGGCGAGCTGGTTGCCATCGTAGGAGAACCAGGATCCGCGTTTCTGGATGATGTCCATTTCGAGAGCGAGGTCGAGCAGCGAGCCGGTTGAGGAGATGCCTTCGTTGTACATGATGTCGAACTCGGCCTCCTTGAAGGGCGGAGCGACCTTGTTTTTGACGACCTTGAGCTTGGTGCGGTTGCCGGTAACGCTGCCGTCAGTGGCTTTGATCTGGCCGATTCGGCGGATGTCGATGCGCACGGAGGAGAAGAACTTGAGCGCGCGTCCACCGGGGGTGGTCTCGGGGTTGCCGAACATGACGCCGATTTTCTCACGGATCTGGTTGGTGAATATGCAGACGGTCCGCGCCTTGGAGATGAAGGCGGTCAGCTTGCGCATGGCGGCGCTCATGAGCCGGGCCTGGGTGCCGACGGTGGAGTCGCCGATCTCGCCGTCGAGTTCCTGTTTGGTGACGAGGGCGGCGACGGAGTCGAGGACGACGACGTCGATGGCGTTCGAGCGGACGAGAGCCTCGCAGATCTGCAGGGCCTCCTCGCCGGATGAAGGCTGGGAGACGAGCAGGTCGTCGAGGTTCACGCCGAGCTTGCGGGCATACTGGGGGTCGAGCGCGTGCTCGACGTCGATGAAGGCGGCGAGGCCGCCTTTTTTCTGCGCCTGGGCGATGGCGGTGAGAGTGAGGGTGGTTTTGCCGGAGGATTCGGGGCCGAAGACCTCGACGATGCGGCCGCGGGGGAATCCGCCGACGCCAAGGGCGCGGTCGATGAGCAGGTTGCCGGTGGGGATGGAGTCCACATCGACCCGGTTGCCGTCGCCCATGCGCATGATGGCCGTCTCGCCGAATTCCTTCTGGATGCTGGAGATTGCGAGGTCGAGGTTGCGCTTGCGGGCTTCCTGGAGCTTTGCGGAGGCGTTTTCTTCGGCGGGTGTGGTGGTGGATTTGGCGGCCATGCTGGTGTGTGGTTGTGCCGCCCTGATACCCGCGGTGAATGTGGTTGGCAACGGAAAAATGCTGTTCGGATAAACAAATTCAAGGCCTGCGAATTTTTCGGGTTGTCGGGTGCGGGAGAGGGGGGCAGTTTCGCGGACATGATCGCCCGTTTGCGTGGAGTTGTGATTGAGGCCTATCCGAATCGTCTGGTGGTGGATGTGGGCGGGGTGGGGTATGAGGTGCTGGTGCCGCTCTCGACATTCGACCGCCTGAATGCGGCGGAGGGCGTGCGGGTGGACCTGCGCACCCACCTGCATGTCCGGGAGACGGCACACACGCTCTATGGCTTCGCCACCGAGGAGGAGCGCGATGTGTTTCTGATGCTGATCGACCGGGTGAGCGGGATCGGCCCGGCGATCGCGATGGCGGTGCTGAGCGGGATTCCGGTGGAGCGCTTCAAGCAATGCGTGGTGGCGGGGGATTCGGCGGAGTTGGCGCGGGTGAAGGGTCTCGGGAAGAAGACGGCGCAGCGGATCATCCTGGAGCTGAAGGACAAGGTGGGCGTGACGGATACCTGGCAGGAAGCGGCGAGCGGGCAGATGAGCAGCGTGGCGGCGGACGCGGAGCTGGCGTTGATCGCGCTGGGCTACAAACAGGTGGATGCGCGCAAGGCGGTGCGCAAGGTGCTGGACGCGGAGCCGGAGGCGGCGACCGAGGCGCTGGTGCGCGGGGCGTTGCGGGCGATGCAGAACTGACCGGCGGTCAGCCGGCGGGCGGTAGGCCGCGCAGGGTGGTGTGGAGGATTTCCAGGCCTTCGTCGATCTCGGCGTCGGTCACGTTCAGCGGGGGGAGCAGCCGCATGGTGTCCGGGCCGGCGGGGACGGTGAGGAGGCCGTTTTCCATCAGGCGCAGGACGAGATCAAGCGCCGGAGTGCGGTCGTCGGCGCAGGGGATGGCCCCGGCGTCGAGACCGAGTCCGACGAGCAGGCCGAGGCCGCGGATTTCGCGGATGGCGGGGTGGTTCCACGACGTGATGGTTTCGCGGATGCGGGTTTCCTGGCGCAGGGCGTTTGCGGCGAGGTCGCGCTCGCGGATTTCCCGCAGCACGGCCAGCGCGGCAGCGCAAACGAGCGGGTTGCCGCCGTAGGTGGAGCCGTGCGAGCCGGGACCCATCAGCGAGGGGAGGGGGGTGCCGTCGCCATCAACCGCGCGGTCGGACAGCCAGAACGAGCCGATCGGCACACCGCCGCCCATGCCTTTGGCCCACGAGATGCCGTCGGGCGTGATTTCCGGGGCGATGCGACGCCATGCCATGGCGTCGCCGCAGCGGCCGAAGCCGGCCTGCACTTCGTCAAGCATCAGCAGCAGGTCGTGCTCCCGGCAGATTTCCGCGGCGGCGCGGAGGAATCCGGCGGTGGCGACGTGCACACCGCCCTCGCCCTGCACGGGTTCCAGCAGGAGCGCCGCGGTTTCCGGGCGGATGGATTCGCGCAGCGCGTCGATGTCGTTGAACGGCAGGTGGCGGAAGCCGGGGAGGAGGGGGTCGAACCCCTGTTGGATTTTCTCCTGCCCGGTCGCGGCCATCGAGCCGAGCGTGCGACCGTGGAACGACCGGTTGAAGGTGAGCACCTCGTAGCGCGGCGAACCGTCGGCCTGCGGACGGTGGCGGCCGAACCGGCGTGCGGATTTGATCAGGCCGTCGTTGGCCTCCGCGCCGGAGTTCGAGAAGAACAACTTTCCGGGGAGTCCGACATGGCGGGTGTTGATTTCCTCGGCGAGTGCGGCCTGCTGCGGGATGTGGTAGAGGTTCGAGACGTGGAGGAGGGTCTCAGCCTGCCGCCGGATCGCGTCGGCGACGCGCGGGTGGGCGTGCCCGAGCGAGCAGGTGGCGATGCCTGTGCAGAAATCCAGATACACACGCCCTGAGCGGTCCTCAAGGCGCGTTCCGCGCCCGCGAACCGGCTCGAGCGGCATGCGGGCGTATGTCTCGAGAACGTGGGATTGGTAGCGCGCTTCGGTCTGGCTCATGCGGGCGGGCACGCTAGGTGGCCGCGAATGGCTTGGCAAACCGCGAATGCACGGGATTTTACGGCGCGCTCCTCAGTCCGCGGTTTCCTCTTCGATTCTCGTGAGCACCTCGACTTTGACGGGAACGATACCCCTGCGGACAAAACCGAGTTTTTCAGCGGTGCCAATGGTTACGTCGATGATGCGTCCCTTGATGAAGGGGCCGCGGTCGTTGATCCGGACGACTTCCGAATTCCCGTTGTCAAGGTTGGTCACCCGTACTTTGGTGCCCATGGGCAGCGTCTTGTGTGCGGCGGTGGCGGCTCGCTCGTTGAGCCGCTCGCCGCTTGCGGTCGCATGGCCGCGGTTGGTGCGAACGTTGTACCAGGAGGCCTTCCCGGTTTCGACCGCCTTCACCTTGTATCCGGGAATCACTTCCTTTGGCTTGGATCTGTCTGTCGAAGCGGCTCCGAGTGACGCGCAGCTTGCCAGGGACAGCACGGAAACAAGCATCAGCAGGGTGTTTCTCATCGTTTTCATGGTCGGAATGGATTGATTGGGAAAAAATCGGCGCAGTCCCGTATGCGCGCCGTGAGGAGCGCGCAAGCATGAAATACGGAAAAGGCCGTCGCGATTTTCCGAAAGATCCCCCATTTCATTGGGTAAAACTGGTTTGGTATTCATAACCATCCCACTGCCGCCAACAACAGGACGGGGGATTGCGCAAGCGAAGCACAAAGACAAAGACACATGACAAACTCCAAATCCACATCCATTTCATTGGCCGCCGCATTTGCGGTGGCTGGTGTCGCCGGCGATTTCGCCATGCCGCATGCCGCGGCAGCCGAACTCAGCGACACCGGGCAGGAAATCAAGGCCCGCTACGCGGAAAAACTCGAAACCGCGAAATCATCGATACTCGGCAGCCTGCCGGAAATCGACGATAGCCGCAAGGCGGCGTATGAGCGCGCCAGGGAGGCCGAGTTGACAACCGCCGGGAGGCTCGAAGCCGCCGAAAAGCGCGTTGGCGAATACAATCGGGCGCGCGGACTCGTGGGGCACGCGCGCGGCCACTGGATCGGCTCAGCCGAGCGCAACATCAAGGCCGCCAAGGAGAAACTTGAGGAGGCCACAACCGACGCCGAGCGCAAGGAGGCCGAGGAGGAACTCGCCAAATGGCGTGAGAACCGCGAAGACGGCAAGCAGGCGCTCAAGGAGCGCACCGCCGCATACGAGAAAATCAAGGCGCAAAAGCCGGAAATCGACCGGGAATTGCAGGCCGCGCGCAACGCGGTTGAGGAGGCGAAGCAGGCGACGATCCAGGCCGTCCACGAAATGGGGGTGGAATCTTTGCTCACCAGCGACACGCTCGACCCGGAATTGGCGAAATTCGTCGTGATCAACGAGGCGACCCCCAAGGGACTCGCCCGTTTCGCTCAGCAGAGCGCCGACCACAAGCGCCTCGTTGAATCGCTGCTGGGTGACACCGATCTGATGCTCCAGATGCTTGTTGCCGACGGCGCCAAGGATGGGGAATACGGACGGGCCATGGAGATCTACCAGGGGATCCAGGATGCGAGCGACCACGCGGGCGAGGGCGCGCTGCAGCGTTTCGCCCTGGGCGTCGCCATCGAGCACGCGGTGCCCCGCAAGCTGCGCAACATCGCCAGCGAGACCGATGCCCCCGAATACGTGGATCCGGTGGCGCGCTATCTGCACTTCGAAGAAGCGTATCTGAACGGTGAACTCGACCCGTCCTTCGACACCCATTGCACCTGGTCCTTCCGGTTCATCGTTGACGGGGAGGAACCGGACAAAATCCTCACCTGGGGGCGTGACATGCTGCGCAACTACCGGCCCGACCACGTCACCGAACCGGACCAGCGCTGGCGCTATGTCGGCATCGTCCGCAGCGACATCCCATACGGATCACAGAATGTGAAACACGACCGTGACGACCTTCATTTCTTCCAGAACATCCTCATGAACGGCGGCATCTGCGGGCGCCGCGCATTCATCGGCCGCTTCGCCCTCCGCTCGTTCGGCGTCCCGACCACGGCACGCCCGAGCCGCGGCCATGGCGCTCTGGCACGCTGGACGCCCGACGGATGGGTGCCGGTGCTTGGCGGCGGATGGGGTGTCGGCTGGACCAACACGCCGTATCGCGACGACATGAACTTCCTCGCCACCACACAGGCCCGTGCCACGGGCGACTCGTTCATCAGCGTCAAGCGCGCCCAGTGGATTGGTGATGCGGCGGGAGAGCGCAGGACCTACGGTTTCGTCGGGCAGGATCCGGAATTCTGGGGTGCGGTTTCGCTCTACATGCAACGCGCGCTGATCGATTCGGCCGACCTGGGCGCGCTCGACGCCGTCGGCGAGGACATCGCCGAGGCGAGCGACACCACGGAGGAAATCCTGGTCGCCGAGGTGGAAATCACCGAGGAGGACCGCCAAATCACCACCGATTCCGCCGGTGTGATCACCATCCCGGCGGTTGCCACCAGCCGGCCGACCGAAAGCGGTCGTCACATCATGTTCCACAACAGCGTGCTGGGAGGGCATCAACTCCACTTCAGCCGCGGAGCCGGAGGACAATCATTCGAATACGAATTCGATGTTCCTGCCGCCGGAAAATACGAGCTGACCGCGCGCGTGGTCACCCCGACCTGGAGGCAATCGATGGCGGTTTCGGCCAATGGTTCCGACGCGATTGAGATCGATCTTCCGCACACCGTCGGGATGTGGGACCAGACCCAGCCGGTCATCGTGGATCTGAAGGATGGGGAAAACGTCCTGAAATTCAGCCGCGAGGGCAACGTGATGGGCGTGACCATCCGCGATTTCACCTTGTCACCCGTTTCCGGCGCGGTCAGCCAGCGCTGAGATGGACAGCATCGCTCAAAGCGCGGGTCCGCTCGTCGAGCGGTCCCGCGTTTTTCATTCATCCGGGTCGGCCGGATCCGGGGTCGGCGGATTTCCGTTCCGGGGGTCGGCATCCAGCAGTCTCAGTTCATGCAGGCTCAACCCGTAGCGTCCTCCGGGCGGATTGATTTCCAGTTCCACGCCATTCCATCCCGGGCTGAAGTTGGCCGAGTAGCAGAGCCAGAGCGTGCGGCCGTCAGTGCTGATGAATTTCGACGGAAAATTCAGGAAATACGCCTGTTCGCCGAAGTCCTTCATGTAGGCGACCATCCGCCAAGGGCCGGTGAGCCGGTCGGCTTCGAGGATGTAGGATGTCATTTTGGCGACCGTGGGCCAGCCGTCGGTCACGCACATGAGGTATTTCCCAATCCCGGGAACCCACGTGGCGGTGACGCATCCCATGTGGTTGTTCCACTCGAGAAGCGGGTGGATTTCCGAGAAATCAGACGACCATATGGGATCTCCGGATGCATCATGACCGGCGAAGAATTCGTATGCGTTGAGATCGTTGATGGTTTCAGGTGATGGCGTCACGCGGGCGAGATACACCTGGTCGGCGCTCACCCAGCTCAGGTTGCCGTTTGCGAACGGGCGGCCGTCCGCCTCTTTGAACGCACGGGCAAAGATCTCGCCCACGGGGCCTCCGTCCCGCTCGCCCGGACGTTTTTCAAGGCGCATCAATGGATTCGCCCCCGGGTTTTCCACATAAACGGTTCCCTCCGGTCCGGGCAGGATGGCCGGGCGGGGCAGGGGGTCATTTGCGAGCGCACCCATGCCTAACAGGTATGCCCTGCCGTCCGGCGAGTGTTCCATGTTCTTTCCGTAATCGACAAATTTCGGGGCTCCCATTTTCACCGGACCAAGGAACTCCGCGGGTTCGGGAAAAAGCGGGTCGAGCGGAGTGCCCGGCGGGGCTTCCCAGGTTTTCCCGAGATCGCGGGAGATGTGAAAGCCGGGCATCGGGCCGAGGTTCGGCCAGTTCCAT
The DNA here is from genome assembly GCA_007126655.1 of Haloferula sp. Classification (GTDB taxonomy): domain Bacteria; phylum Verrucomicrobiota; class Verrucomicrobiia; order Verrucomicrobiales; family Akkermansiaceae; genus Luteolibacter. Next base: position 15,811 of record SLAV01000276.1, read on the forward strand.
TGGAATCCGTCCACATTGAACTTCGCGGAGGGTCCCAGGCAATAGGTGCCGTAATACCAGATGCCATCGTGCACGAGCGAGCCACATGGATAGCGTCCACGGTAAGGTGTGCCATGTGCCTGCTTGGGTGGCGAGGTGTTGCGGATCACGAGATCCATCGGATCGTCACCCTTCATGACCGCGTGACCGGTTTTGTGACCATTTTCAAGACTCCCCCCGGATGAGGCATACTCACCATCGGTTGTTCCATCCGTCCAGGGAGAGTAAAGGTTTCCGTCCGAAGCCCAGGATGGATAGAATGTGTCTCCGACGTGGTAATCGCTGTGGCGGCCCGTGAAGTAAACGCCGCGGAAGCTCCCGGATGCTTCAAATGGGCAATCCTCCGGCACTTCGTCGCTCCAGACGAATCCACCTTCATCCGCCTTGACCTTGCCGGAGATGGCGATGGCGCACGATGCCGCGAGGGCGGTCATGCGGAGCGGTCGGATGGAATAGCCGGGTGGTCTGTGTGTCATGGATTTCGATGGTAAGGCAGACTCAGATTTTCACCGGGCCGATGGTGCCGCCTTCGATCAGACGGGCGCGGGTATCGGCTTGCTTCAGGTCCTCCTTGCCGAGGCTGGTGTGGTTCGCCCACCGCACGATTCGCCGCACCACCGGCCGGATCTCCCACCCGATGTGGGTGATTGCTGGTTTGCACCACGAGAAATGCGGGTTCCAATCGCAGCAGGCGATCGATACCTGCTCCGGAATCACGAGTCCCCTGCGTGCCAGGAATTGCATCGCGGCGATGAAAAACGGCGATTCGTCAAGCACCAGCGCCGTCGGTGGCGTCACCCGGAACAAACGGTCAAGGCATTCTTCGAATCCATCCGCGCTCTCATCCCAATCCGGTATGTGGTAGGATCCAGGTTCGACGCCGTGTGCGCGCAGCGTTTCAAGAAACGCGCGCTCGGTGGCTCCCGGCTCCGGCAGCCTGCGCTCGGCGCGCACCATTAGCACGATCCGGCGGTGGCCGAGACCGACCAAACGTTGCGCCAGTTCGCGCATCGCGGGCGGCTTGTCCGGTCCCGCTCCGGCGATCCGCAGTTGTCGCCGCCGTCCGAACATCGCGAAAACGGGGATGCGCCTGGCGGTGAACCACTCCAGAATATCTCTTGAACCACCCACCACCACCCAGGCTTCCGCCGACGTTTCCTCAACCAACTTCGCCACCCGCTCCACCTTCATTCCCATGTCCAGCAAAGTCCGGCGCGGCTCCACCGGTTCGTGGCCGGCTAGCCGGAGCTGGTAGGTCAGGTCCACCATGTGGTTTTCGGAGCGTGTCGCCGGCTCGTAATTGAGTATTGCGACTCGCAACGACGGTGCATTCGCCTGTCCCGCGCGGACGATCCGCCGCCGTCTGCCGGCTCCTCTGGATTCCAACAATCCTTCCCTGACAAGCAGCCGCAACGCCGACTCCACCGTCTTGCCGTTGATCCCGAGCTCCGTTGCAAGTTCATTCCTGCCCGGAATTTCCGCCTTCCAGCGGCCTCGTGCGATTTCATCGCGAAGGTGTGCCGCTGCTTGCTCGATCTTGCTTTTGAAACGAATCATGGACCACCGCGAGCATGATCCGTCAAAGCCTGGCCTGCCAGTGAAACATGATACCCGATGAACGGATTACATGCCCTTAAATAGGTCATGTCGGAAATCATGAAACGCCTTGTAGGTCCCGTCGGCCTCATCATGATGTTTGTGTGAACGGTGCTTCTATTAGAATGATGCCGCTCCATGTCCGCCTGATCCGGCTCTCTCCGGGCCAAACCTGTCCAATTGCATGAAAAAAACCACGTTGCCGCTCTTTGCGGCGTTGTTTGTCGGGGTCCACGCGGCAATTGCCGAGACGACCACCTATATCGGTCCGAACGGCAACCAGGCCGATCGTTGGAATGTCTCCGGAAACTGGAGCGGAGGAGAGGTGCCCACTGGTTCGGTTGATATCGTCATCCCCGCCGGAAAAACCGCGACCGCGTGGGACGATGCAACGCCACTTTACAGCGGGAACCTCAGCATCGGCGCCGATGCCAGGCTCCAACTGGGCTGGACCACTCCTCGCCCGGGTTCCATCAACGCACTGGGCTTTCCAGGCAGCACAATCATCACCATGAAGCAAGGTTCACTGATCAACTCCCGCACCGGCGGCAGCTTCATGATGCCGGAAATCCTGCTCACCGGCGACGCTACGGTCAGTCTGGGCACATCGACTCAGGTGCCGTCACAGGGGATCTTCAACCACCCAATTCTCGGACCGTTCAATTTCACCCTGCGGACGAACGCGGCGGGTGGGGGAGCCGAATTGAACGCGCCCAACACCTTCACCTCCATGGTGGTTCAGGGGAGCGCTGGCCGCGGGCAACAGATGAACCCCTTCGAGGCGAATGTTGCCGGTGCTCTCGGACACGGAGACGTGACCACCATCGGCAGTTCGGACAACAACCGCAGCCCGCAGATCCAGTTCAACGCGCCCGATGTGATGGCCATCACCGGCAAGTTGACCCTCAACGGCGGCGGTGCCTCCGGCAACGGCAACAACCGCATCCTCATGAACCATAGCTCGACCATTGGCGGCCTCGTGTTGGACGAAACCCCGATGCCCCCGGGAGTCTACACCAACGCGGAGCCATGGCTCGATGGCCCCGGCACACTCACCGTGCTTCTCATCAGTCCGCTGAATCCCGATCCCGCCTTTGGGAAACACGTCGCCATCGGCGATATCGACCTCAGTTGGACCAACGAGCAGCCTGCGGTCGGCTCCGACGTCTGGGTCGATGTCTGGTTCGGAACCGACCCCGAAAACCTCGCCCAGGTCGCATCCAGAGAACTCAACCTGACGTCATTCACCGTGAACCTGCCGGCTGAGGCCGCGGATTATTTCTGGCGCGTCGATTCCTACCTCGATGGCGATCCCGACGGCACTCCCGCCGCCGGCGGCCTCTATGATTTTGCGGTTGTCGACAGCGATGGTGATGGAATTTCCGATGCTTGGAAGGAAGCCAATTTCGGCCCAGACTGGCAAAGCAACCCCGACTCCGACGCATCCGCCGACCCCGATGGTGACGGGAAGACCAATCTGGAGGAATTCCTCGCCGGAACGGACCCGAATAACCCGGACACCGACGGCGACGGCCTGCTGGACGGCGACAATCTGGTAGTCACAGGAAACACGAAGTCGATTCAATTCGAACCGAGCCTCTGTAGCACCCTATTTGCCGCTACCGCATGATTTGAAAACAACCAAACTCCAGACTGGGACTGCAAGTCCCAGCCACGATCGTGCG
>SLAV01000382.1 GCA_007126655.1 Haloferula sp.
GTCCGGATTTCCAGCCATTCAACCTGCCGCGCCGCTCCTTCCCGATCACCCGGCCCATCACATCCTTCGACGCCAGCGAAGCCCCCGCCCGCCCGAGGCTGAACAGTCCCAGCAATGCCAGCACCGCCAGGCCCGCCGCCAGCCCCTCCAGCGCCACCCCGGCCCACGCCATCCCGAACAAACCCGCAGCCTGCACCGCGGACCCCCACACCCAGATCCACTTCCGCACCGCCACCCGCCGGAACCGGTGCGCCAGCCACACCTGCGGCAGCATCGATCCCGACTCACGCACCGGCACCAGCAGGCCCGCGCACCACGTCGGCGCGCCCGCCACCCCGAGCAGCCACGGCAGCGTCGTCTTCGCGCTCGCCAGCCGGTCGCCCACCGACGTCAGCGTCAGCGAGGCCACCATTTTGCGGAACGCGTCGATCTTCATCCCGCCGCCGGTTTTACGCCCTGCCGATCCGCTCCGCCAGATCCTCAGCCGGATAGGTCCAGATTTCCGCCAGCGTCGGATGGTAGTGCGGCAGCAGCGCGAAATCATGCACCGTCATCCGCGCGTGCATCGCCACCATCACCTCGTGGATCAGCTCGCCGCCGTGCGGCCCCGCGCAACACGCGCCCAGGATCTCCCCGGTCTCCGCGTGCGCGATCATCTTCACGAACCCGTCCGTTGCCGAGAAAATCACCGACTTCCCGTGATCGCCGAACGGATACGAATCCGCCAGATACGGAATCCCCCGCTCCCCGCACTCCTTCTCCGTGAGGCCCACCGTGGCCACCTGCGGTTCGGTGAACACCACGCTGATCAACAACCGGTAGTCCATCTCCATCTCCCGCGGCCGCCCTTCACCAATGATGTTCTGCGCCGCCACCTCGCCCTGGTTCACCGCCAGATGCACGATCTCGTGCGGCCCGCAGCAGTCGCCCGCGGCGTAAATATGCGGCGCGCTCGTCTGCTGGCGTTCGTTCGTCACGATCCGCCCGGCCCGGTCCGTCTCCACCCCCGCCTCCTCCAGCCCGAGCCCCGCCGTGGCCGGCGAGCGGCCGAGCGCGTTCAGCACCGTTTCCGCCGTCACCGTCCGCGTCACCCCGTCTTGCTCGAACGTGACCGTCCGCCCCTCGTTGCCCGCCGTCGCGTCCAGCAGCCGAGTGCCGGTGAAAACCTCGATCCCCTCCTTGCGGAAAACCGTCTCCACCACCTCCGCCGCGTCCGCGTCGAACGAACTCAGCACGTGCCCGCTGCGCTGGATCACCGTGACCTTCACGTCCATCCGCGCGAAAAACTGCGCCAGCTCCAGCGCCACCGCCCCGCCGCCCAGCACGATCATCGACTCCGGCGGCCGCTCCATCCGCAGCGCGTCGTCACTGTTGATGCAGCCGATCCCCTTCAGCGCCTCCAGCGGCGGCGGCGACACCCGCGAACCGGTCGCCACCACGAAATGCGCCGCCGTCAGCGTCTCCCCGTCGTCGAATCGGATCGTGTGCGGGTCCGTGAAACGCGCCGTCCCGCGCACCAGATGCAGCCGCCCGTCCTCGAGCTGCCCCGCCCGGTAATCCGCCCAATCCGCCACCAGCTCGTCCTTGCGCCGGTAAACCTTTTTCCAGTCGAACCCGGCCCGCGGAATCTCCAGCCCCAGCTCCGCCGCGTGATGCCGCGCCGTGTGCAGCACATCCGCCGTGTGTAGCAGCGTCTTCGTCGGCATGCACCCGCGCAGGATGCACAACCCGCCCAGCCGCTCCGCGCCGTCCACCACCGCTACCCGCAGACCCGCCTCAAGCGCCGTCCGCGCCGCCGAATAGCCGCCGCTGCCGCCTCCGATCACAATCAAATCAAATTCGTATGTCCGGTCCATCGCACTCTTTGGTTTCATGTTTCCGCCGCCCTCGGCGACATCGCCGACCATGCCCGATCCCGCCCGTTCGTAAAGCCGAATGCCAACACCTCATTCCACCCCCCCGATCCGGATTGGACAACCCACGCGCCGCAGCCGACACTCCGCCTCGATGTATGATGGAACCCTGCTGATGCTCGGAATCGCCGGGCCGGAACCCACCCCCGCCGAGGCGGCGCGCATCCGCGATCTCCAGCCCGTCGGGTTCGTCCTCTTTTCCCGCAACCTCGTCTCCCCCGCGCAAACCCGCAAACTCACCGACGACCTGCGCGACCTCTGCCACGAGGAGCCGCTCATCGCGCTCGACGAGGAAGGCGGGCGCGTCTCGCGCACCCGCGCGTTCGCACCGCCCCAGCCTTCCCCGCCCGCCCTCGCCGCCCACCACGCCGCGGGCGACCGGCGCAACACCATCGCCCGCGCCGCCTGCGCCATGGCCGACCTGCTCTCCATGCTCGGCTTCAACCTCAACCTCGCCCCGGTGCTCGACCTCGCCCACCACCCGGACACCGCCAACGCCCTGCGCGGCCGCTGCTGGCAACGCGACCCCCAGCGCGTCATCGACCACGCCGGCATGTGGAACCGCTGGCAGCGCAAACGCGGCATCGCCGGCTGCGGCAAGCACTTCCCCGCCGGAGGCCGCGCCACCCGCGACCCCCACGACGACCTGCCCGTCTGCCACGCCACCCTCGACGAACTGCTGGCCGAAGACGTCATCCCATACACCGCCCTGATGCCGGAACTCGACGCCGTGATGACCGCCCACATCCGCTTCCCCGAAATCGACCCCGAACTGCCCGCCTCGCTCTCGCCCCGCATCATCCGCAAGTTCCTGCGCGACCAGCTCGGCTTCGACCACCACGTCGTCATCACCGACGACCTCGACATGGGGGCCGTCACCCGCCGCCACCCGCGCGGCGACGACGCCCGCCTCGCCATCGAGGCCGGCAACGACATCGCCATGATCTGCCACCACACGGAATCCGCCGCCGAGGCCGCCAAATCCATCGCCGGGCTGCCGTTCTGGATGCACGACGAGGCCCACGCCCGCATCGCCCGCCTGCGCCGCAAACTCCGCTTCCCCCACGCCTGGAACGAAATCCGCCTCGCGAAGTTCATCGCCGAACTCGAGGCCGTCTCCAACGCCGTGCCGGAAACCCCGGACCAACCCGGCGACAGCCCCGTCACGCGTTACTGAAAAATCCACCCGCAAGCGCATGGCCGTCCGATCCAGTGCCCGTCTCGTCCGCGCGGCCGCCCTCGCCGCCCTGCTCGCCGCCGCGTGGATGATCGCCGCCACCGGTTTCATCGAGGGTCTGCCCCGCGCCCTCTGGCCCGCCGCCACCGCGCTCGCCGCCATCCTCATCACCCGCCACGCCGTCTCCGGCCTGGCCTGCGGCACTCTCGCCGGGGCCGTCCTGCTCGCGGGCGGCGACATCGCCGCGACCCCGCGCGTCCTGCTCGCGGACCACGCCGTCCCCGCCATGCAGGGCCCCTGGCGCACCGGCGCGCTCGTCTTCACCCTGCTGCTCGGCGCGTTCGCCGGATTGCTCGAACACTCCGGCGGCTTCGCCACCCTCATGGACCGGCTGCTCAGCGGCGCGCGAGACGGCGGCCGGCGGCTGCTCGGCGGCACCTACCTCATCGGCCTGATGTGCTTTTTCGACGGTCTCGCCAGCAGCATGGTCTCCGGCCGCATCGCCCGCCCGCTCGCCGACCGCGCCGGCGTGTCGCGCGAACGCCTCGCATGGGTCGTCGATTCGACCGGCTCGCCGGTCGCCTGCGTCGCCTTCATCTCCACCTGGATCGCCACCCAGCTCAGCCTCATCGACCAGGGCATCGCCGGTGCCCCGTTCGATGCCGACCCCTACACGCTCTTCTTCCACTCCATCCCGGCCAACGCCTATTGCCTGCTCACCCTCATGATGGTTCCCCTCGCCGTCTTCCTCGGCTACCAGCCGCGCGCCATGCGCCGCTGCCTGCCGCGCCAACCCGGCAACGAATCTTCCGACCCGCCCGACCTTCCCTCCACCTCTACCGCCGCCCCCGCCCGCGTCGTCCTCATCCCGCTCGCCGCGCTCGTCGCCGGCATCTTCGCAGGCTTCCCGCTGCTCGCCGAAGAGGCGGTCAATGTCTTCACGCTCTCCGGCTGGCGCGCCGCCTTCAGCGGCTCCGGCGGCCCCTACGCCCTCGTTTTCGGCAGCCTCTGCGGCCTGCTCGGCGCGTGGGCCATGATGCCAGCCGCCCGCCGCGCCACCATGGGCAGGGCGGCGGCGCGCGGTGCCGGATCACTACTGCCCGCACTCGTCGTCCTCGTCCTCGCCTGGACGCTCGGCAGCCAGTTCCGCGCGCTTGGCGCGGCCGACCACATCGCCGCCCTGCTCGGCGACGGCGTCTCCCCCGCCTGGCTGCCCCTCGCCGTATTCGTCACCGGCTCGCTCATGGCCTTCTGCACCGGCACCTCTTGGGGCACCATGGGCCTGCTCATGCCGCTCGCCCTCCCCGCCGCCATCCTCGCCGCCTCCAACACCGGCATGCCGCCGACCGATGCCCACGCCCTCGCCGCCATGGTCATCGGCGCGGTCTTCGGCGGAGCCACCCTCGGCGACCATTGCAGCCCGTTCTCCGACACCACCATCGTCAGCTCCCTCTCCAGCGGCTGCGGCGTCTTCGATCACGTCCGCACCCAGCTCCCGTTCGCCGCCACCGCCGCCCTCGCCGCCGCCGCGGCCTACGCCATCATGGCCGCCGGCCTCCCCGCCACCGCCGCCACCCTCGTCGCCGCCGCCCTCCTCGCCACCTGGATCTTCCTCCTCTCGCGCCGCTGAGGGCCGCCCCTGCGCAAGATTTGCACACCATCCCGCGCCGCGTGCGTGGCGATTTCACCTCTCCGTGCGTTCAATCCATTTGTGATCGCATCGGCCCCGCCATCCCACCCGCATGCCGCCGGGCGCGAGGGCGCGTGGAATTTCAACGAACGCGCGTTTCTCGTCTTCTGGGAAATCACCCGCGCATGCGCGCTGGCCTGCCGCCACTGCCGCGCCGAGGCCCAACCCCGCCGTCACCCGCACGAGCTGGATGCCGCCGAATCCCGCCGCCTCATCCGCCAGCTCGCCGCATGGAAGCCGCCCATGCTCATCCTCACCGGCGGCGACCCGCTGATGCGGCGCGACGCGCTCGACCTCGTGCGCGATGCCACCGCCCAGGGCCTCCACGTCGGCCTCAGCCCGGCGGCCACCGCCCGCCTGCTCAAAACCGATTTTTCCGAAATCAAAAACGCCGGCGTCCAACGCATGTCACTCTCGCTCGACGGAGCCACCCGTGCGACCCACGACGCGTTCCGCGGCCTCGGCGGCACCTTCGACCGCACCATCGAGGCCGTCCGCCGCGCCCATGACGCCGGCCTCGGCCTCCAGATCAACACCACCCTTACCCGAGGAAACATCGGCGAATACCCCGCCTTCCGCGACCTCATGTTCGAACTCAAACCCGCCATGTGGAGCGTCTTCCTCATCGTCCCCACCGGCCGCGCCGGCATCACCGACGTGCCCGACCCCGACGATCTCGAACGCGTCTTCGAGGACATGGCCGACCTCGTCGGCAACGCCCCCTTCGCCGTCAAAACCACCGAGGGACACCACTTCCGCCGCGTGCTCATTCAGAAAAACGGAGCCTCCCGCCGCCCCGGCATGCGCTCGCCCCCCGGCATCCGCGACGGACGCGGCGTCATGTTCATCTCCCACACCGGCACCGTCTCGCCCAGCGGATTCCTCCCGCTCGATTGCGGCAACGTCCGCACCCGCGACCCCGCCGAAATCTATCAAAACCACCCGCTCTTCGCCTCCCTGCGCGACAACGACGCCCTCGGCGGCAAATGCGGCGTCTGCGGGTTCCGATCCGTCTGCGGCGGCTCCCGCGCCCGCGCCCACCGCGTCCACGGCGACCCCTTCGCCCCCGACCCCGCCTGCCCCCACATCCCCGCCCGCTGGAAACCGGGCACTCCCA
>SLAV01000314.1 GCA_007126655.1 Haloferula sp.
CCTGAAAAACCCATAGCGGAAAAATCCCCATCTCCCGCAAAACCCGCCGAGCGCCCCAAACCCGACCTATCCCAACTCACCCGCAGCCCGGAGACCACCCCGTCCGCCGGCCCCGAAACCGAAAGTCCCATCGCCGCCGACGACACCGAAGGCCGCACCACCCGCCGCAAGATGTCGATGCTGCGGCGCAAGATCGCCACCCATCTCGTCAACGCCCAGCAGACCGCCGCCATCCTCACCACCTTCAACGAGGTGGACATGCAGGCCGTCATGCAGCTCCGCAAGGAGGTGCAGGAAGAGTTCGTCAAAAAACACGGCGTCAAGCTCGGCTTCATGTCGTTCTTCATCAAGGCCGTCACCCAGGCCCTCAAGGACATCCCTCAAATCAACGCCCGCATCGACGGCAACGACATCGTCGAAAACCACTTCTACGACATCGGCGTCGCCATCGGCACCGAGAAAGGCCTCGTCGTCCCCGTCCTGCGCGACGTCGATCAAAAATCCTTCGCCGAAATCGAAAAGGAAATCATCGCCTACGCCGAAAAGGCCCGTGACGGGAAAATCACCATCGAGGACCTCACCGGCGGCGGGTTCACCATTTCCAACGGCGGCACCTACGGCTCGCTCCTCAGCACGCCCATCCTCAACCCGCCGCAGAGCGGCATCCTCGGCATGCACACCATCCAGCAGCGCCCGGTCGCGCGCGACGGCCAGGTCGTCATCCGCCCGATGATGTATCTCGCCCTCAGCTACGACCACCGCATCGTCGATGGCAAGGAGGCCGTCACCTTCCTCATCCGCATCAAGGAATCGCTCGAATCCCCCGCCCGCCTGCTGCTCGGCATGTGAGCCGGGCGCGCGCCGCCCGGCCCCCATGAACCCGCCGCCGCACCACCCCTACCACCCGCGCGCATGGGCGGAGGTGGACCTCGCCGCGCTGCGCCAGAACCTCGATGCCGCCCGCCGTCACTTCGGCGGCGATCTCATGGCCGTCATCAAGGCCGACGCATACGGCCACGGCCTGGCCCGCGTCGCCTCCGCGCTCGACGGGCGCGTCCGCTTCCTCGGCGTGGCCACCCTCGACGAAGCCGCCGCGGTGCGCGAGGCCGGCGTCCGCGGCGACATCTTCCTCCTCGGCCCGTCACTTGCGGAAGAACGCGCCGAATTCGTCCGCCTCGGCGTCACCCCCTCGATCTCGTCCGTCGAGGAGGCCGCCGGATTCGACCGCATCGGCCGCACCCGCGGCGCGCCCGTCCGCGTGCATCTCATGGTCGATACCGGCATGGGCCGCGAAGGCATCCCCCCCGCTGAACTCGCCGACGCGTGGGAAAAAATCCAGAGTCTCGACGGACTCGACGTCGAGGGCATCGCCACCCACCTTCCCTCCGCCGACGAGGACGCCGCATTCACCACCGGCCAGCTCGCCCGCTTTCGCGAAACCGCCGCCTCGCTCGGCGGACCCGGCCGCTTCCGCTGGATCCACGCCTCCAACAGCGCCGGCCTGCTCGCCCACCCTGGAGCCGGCTGCACCCTCGCCCGCCCCGGTCTCCTGCTCTACGGCGTCCCGCCCGTGTCGCCGCCCGGCGGCGCGGAATCACCACTCAGCCCGGTCATGCGCCTCATGGCCCGCGTCACCCTCGTGCGCACCCTGCCCGCCGACCACGGCGTCTCCTACGGGCGCGACTTCATCACTTCCCGCGAAACCCGCGTCGCCACTGTCGGCATCGGCTATGGCGACGGCTACCCGCGCTCCTTGTCAGGCACCGGAGCCGAAGTCTTCGTCCGCGGCCGCCGCCTCCCCGTCATCGGCCGCGTCACCATGGACCAGATCATGATCGACGCCACCACCCACCCCGAAGTCGCCCCCGGCGACGACGTCGAACTCTTCGGCCCCAACATCCCCGTCACAGAAATCGCCCGCCGCGCCGCCAGCATACCCTGGGCCATCCTCACCGGCATCACGCGCCGCGTCAGCCGCGTGCACCGGTGATCATACTGGTTAATCCCAACATTTACATTGGCTTTTCACCTTTCCAAGGCGTCGCGTCCCCGTTTGCCTGCGTGAAATCATTTCCCAAGCATGCCCACCGTATTTGACAACATCGAGACCCCATACCACGTCTATCTCAAAATGGCCTGGCACCTCTCGCAGGACGCCCGCGAAGGCATCCGCGAATTCCGCGTCCCCGCCGACATCCGCGACCAGCTTCATCGCCACCGACGAACAAGCCCTCCGCAACCTCTACGAAGAAACATCCGGCATCCTCGACGAACCCGAAGACGACCGCCTCATCGTCGCCAACCCCCACGACACCCCCAACAAAGAACCCCGCATCCTCTGCTCCCTCGGCCTCAAAACCTGAAAATCGGAGCTCAGGCTTCCAGCCTGATTCGGAAGGTAGGCATCTTGTCGACCGTCAGAATCACCATTGCCAACTGCCTATCGATTTGTATTGCAAAACCCAGATCAATGTATTACATCATCGCCATGCAGACATTGGTCATAAGGATTCCCGACCGTTTGGCAGAGGAGTTGGAACAAGAAGCACGGATGACACGGCTCACGAAATCGGAGGTCGCGCGCAGGCGTTTGATCGCGGGGGGGAGCGGGCCTGTCGGTTTCGAGATGATAGCCGATCTGGTGGGCACCGTGGAAGGAGGGCCATCGGATATGAGCGAACGCAAGAAGCATTACCTCAAAACCACTGGCTATGGCAAAAAGCGTGATTGTTGATGCATCTTTTCTCGTCGCATTGTGGCGCAAGGATGATGCAAAGCATGCTTGGGCAGTGGAAAAAGCGCGAAACCATCCGCCGCCTTGGCTCACGTGCGAGTCCGCGCTATCGGAGGCGGATCATTTGCTTGCTCCCAATGGGTGCGCCTCGCTCCGGTTGGCGTGCGGGCGTGGGGCACTGGGCATCGCGTCACCAGCAAATGATGCATTTGCACGAGTTCTTGATCTCTTGGATAGGTATTCCGATGTGCCGATGAGTGTCGCGGATGCCTGTCTTGTGAGACTTTCCGAGATCTATCCAGATTGCCTGGTGTTGACAACGGATTCGGATTTCCGGGTTTACCGAAGAAATGGAAAGCAAGCGATCCCGCTTGGGTAGCGGGATAGAACTCCTTATCCATCAATGACACCAACCGCCATCGCATCATCACGACCCACCACGACGCTTGCATTCTGCTTGCATCCTGCTTGATTTATCCAACCACAACCACCATCACAATCTCATGCCGAATCTCCTCATCCGCAATCTCCCGCCTGAATTGCACACCCGCCTCAAAGCGGCTGCCCGGGCACACCGTCGTTCTATGACGCAGGAAACCATCGCCATCATCGATGAAAAACTCGGAGCGGAATCCACCAAGCGCATTGCGCCCCGCCTTCCGGAGCCGATCAAGCCATGCCGCCCCATCACCATGGAAGAAACCCTTCGGTATATCGATGAAGGGCAACGCTGAATCGCCCTATCATGATCGTTGCCGACACCAACCTCATCATTCCGCTGCTCATCGAACACGCACAGCGGGAAAAAGCGCTGCAACTGTTTCAAACGGATGCCGACTGGCATTTGCCCGATTGGTGGCAGATCGAGCTTACCAATGTCCTGCGGAATTACCACCGCGCCAAGTTGTTCACACTGGAAGAACTCACGAAAATCCAGAGACGGGCGTCCCAACTTCTCCCGCCTGCCAACACCCACCTCGTGGATCTCAACACCACCCTCCGCATCGCCTGCGAGCAGAACATCACCGCATACGACGCCCGCTTCATCGCGCTCGCCCGCAACTTCAGCCAAAAACTCATCACCGAAGACACCCGCCTCCGCAAAGCCTGCCCCGATGACACTCTCTCGCTAACAGAAGCCCTCGCGCTTTTTCCATGACCACCAATAAATGGAGAGGCGAGGAATCCCGGTGGGATTCAGGTCGCCTGCGGAGCGGTCACGCTCATCGCTAAAAAATAGACACCCCAACCCACCCCCCATTTCAAGCACTTTTCCCCATGACGCCCCAGCAACGAAAAGAAGCCGTCCGCCATCTCGCCGCATTTGACTTCTCCGGCCTCTTCATCCTCCGTTTCACCCACAACCACCAGATCCCCCCACATCGCAAAAGGCAGCTCGCTAGAAATCGACATTCAAGTCCATCAAAGTGGCAACTCATCATCATAGGACCTTTCGTGGGAGAAAACCGGATGGATGTTGCGATGCCAGACCTCGCGGCCTTGCAGCCATGTTGCCGAAATCTTCGTCCGCGGCCGCCACCTCCCCGTCATCGGCCGCGTCACCATGGACCAGATCATGATCGACGCCACCACCCACCCCGAAGTCGCCCCCGGCGACGACGTCGAACTCTTCGGCCCCAACATCCCCGTCACCGAAATCGCCCGCCGCGCCGCCAGCATACCCTGGGCCATCCTCACCGGCATCACGCGCCGCGTCAGCCGCAGGACTGTCTGAACTTCAAACTCACCACTCCCCCACCCTCACCCGCAGCCCCATCGGTGATTCGAGACGATCTTCGGCGACGGCGTTTTCGTCCGCCATCTCGATCAGCGTCTGAATGTGGTCGATGTGCTCGCCCGGAGCCGGTCCGTTGCCCGACGCAACGGTGATGATCATCCAGAGATGCGGCTCGCCATTCAGCAGCAGGAATGCCGGCGTGCCCGAATCCCCGTCCCAAAGCCGGTAGTCCCACTCCGCGAACTCGTCGGTTCCCGCCCTTTCCTTGATGTAAAGCATGCGCGAGTGCTCCCTCGGGTAGTCCCCGACCGGCTCCGGCGGCTTCGAGTTCGTCCGCCGCCCGACGCCCTGGCTCACTCCGAAAAACGCGAATGGCTCGCCCGTCTCCCGCGACCAGTCCGTTGCCGCGCGGCGCGCCTCCCTGGAAAACGGTGGGAAAATCGCCGCCACATGCAGCCCCTCCGCCTCCAGATCCCGGTCCAGCAATGCCACGCACAAATCCACCACATCCATCTCCGGATCGCGCGTCCTGCCGAAGTTGCGAGCCTGATGGAGCTGCTTGCTTTTCACCAGCCGTCCGTCCTCTGTCACGAACCGGTGGATCGCGCCCCCGCGCTCCGGATTCACCCGCCACGTGCCGGCCGCGTGGGGATGCGCGTGCGCGCAGAACAACAAATGCCGCGGCGTGATCAACACCCCGCCGTAGGACTCCACCGAATGCGTGTTGTGGATCACCGCGCCGGTCAGATACCGGGTCAGATCCCGCGCCCACAAATCCGGATTCCGCACGTAGGTTCCCGATTCGTGGTCCGACTCCGAAAACAACTCCATGCCCGCCGCCCCGGACGGCATCGCCTCCGGTCGCCAGGATCCCCCGGCTGTGAGCCGATTCACGAGCCGGTGGCGGATCGCCTCGTTCTGCGCCTCCAGGACCGCGATCAACCGCCCGGAATCGGGATCCTCCGGGTCGGCATCCTCCGGGTCCGCCGCCCCGCCCACGGCATTCCCGCCCACGGTTTCACGGTCCGGCTCCGGCGACAGTTCCGCCCGCGCGGCCGGTTCCGCCGCTTCACCCTCGTTCGGAGGCACCACCCGCGGGCGCTGCCCCGCCGCCATCACAATCCACAAAAACCATGCCACCACAATCAGGCCGAAAACGCGCGATTTCTCCCTTTTCATGCCCACCCGTCGCATCTCTCCCGCCAAATTGAAGCAAAATTTCACCCCACGGCGTAACCCCCGGTAGTTCCAACACCCCCGAGGATGCCCCCTGCCCTCCACCCCCTGATCCCTAATCACTGATCACCGATCACTTGTCACTTGTCACTCGTAAATCGCAACTCACTCCCACTCAATACTCGCAGGCGGCTTCGTGGACACATCGTAAAGCACCCGGTTCACACCCGCCACGTCATTGAGAATGCGGTGGCTGGTTTCGCGCAGGATTGTCGGCGGCAGCTCCACCCAGTCGGCCGTCATCGCGTCCTCGGACACCACCGCGCGCAGGGCGACCGCCCATTCGTAGCAACGTTCATCGCCTTTCACGCCCACCGTTTTCACCGGGATCAGGGCCGCGTAGGCCTGCCACACCTTGTCATACCAACCGTGCTCCTTGAGCTTGCCGATGAAGATCGCGTCGGACTCGCGGATGATATCAAGCCGGTCGCGGCTCACCGCGCCCGGGCAGCGCACCGCCAGCCCGGGGCCGGGGAACGGATGCCGCTGCAAGATGTCGTGCGCGATGCCCAGCGAGGCCCCCAGCGCACGCACCTCGTCCTTGAAGAACTCGGAAAGCGGCTCGAGCACCTTCCCCTCCGCCTGGAGTTCGAGGATACGGTCCACCCGGTTGTGGTGGGTCTTGATCTTCGACGCCTTCGAGCGCGCGTTCGACGCGCTCTCGATCACGTCCGGATAGAGCGTGCCCTGCGCCAGCATCTCCGCGTCGCCCACCGCCTCCCAGAACACGTCGATGAACAGGTTGCCGATGATGACGCGCTTTTTCTCGGGATCGTCCACGCCCTCCAGCGCGGCGAGAAAGCGGTCCGCGCAGTCCACCGTTTCGATCGGCACGCCCATGCGGTGGAAGTTGTTGCGCACCTCGTCGCCCTCGTTCTTCCGCATCAGCCCGTGGTCCACGAAGATCGCGCGCATGTTCACGCCCGCCTCGTGCAGCAGCACGGCGAGCACCGTGCTGTCCACCCCGCCGGACACCCCGCACACCACCTGGCGGTCGCCCGCGCGGGCGCGGATGTCGTCCATCACCTCGCGCTTGAGGTCGTCGATGCGGAATGGCTCGATTTTCTGCGCAGTCAGCAGGAAATTGTGCAGGATGCGCAGCCCCTCGTGGCTGTGCGTCACCTCCGGGTGGAACTGGATGCCGAAGAAGCGGTCCTCCCAACGCAGCGACACCGGCGTGCCCTGCTGGTTGGCCGCCAAGACCGTGGCGCAGGCCGGCAGGGTCTCGACCGTGTCCGAATGGCTCATCCACACCTGCGACCCCGGCGTGATCCCCTCGTAAAGCCCTTCCGCCGCCGCAGGATGCAGCTCGGCCGGACCGTATTCCCGGTGGTTGCTCGGGCGCACCGTGCCGCCGAATTTCAAATTCAACAACTGCATCCCGTAGCACACCCCGAGCACCGGCACGCCGAACTCCCGCAGCTTCTCGAAATCCAGATCCGGCGCGTCGGCGTCCGCCGTGCTCTTCGGCCCGCCCGAGAGGATGATCGCCCCGGGCTTCCCGATGTCCGGAAAATCCTCGATGGCATACAGGCGGGCGAAAAATCCCAGCTCCCGCGCGCGGCGGACAATCAACTGGGTGTATTGCGAGCCGAAATCAATGACGGCGATGTGGTGGGTCTCGTGCATGAAAGCTGCGGATTCGAAATCTGAAATTGGAAAATGAAATCAATCAGCCGACCGGCTGGTAGTTCATCGGCTCCTCGGTGATGATGATGTCGTGGGCGTGGCCCTCGCGCAGGCCGCCGGGCGTCACCCGCACGAACCGAGCGCGCTCGCGCAGGCTCTCAAGGCTGCTTGCACCCACGTATCCCATGCCGCTGCGCAGGCCGCCGACGAGCTGGAAAATCACATCCGAGAGCGGCCCCTTGTAGGGCACCCGCCCTTCAACGCCCTCGGCCACGAGCTTGCCCGAGCTGTTCTGCGCGTAACGGTCGCCCGAGCCTTTCTTCATCGCGCCGATCGATCCCATGCCGCGGTAGGTTTTGAACCTCCGGCCCTGCGACTGCACCGTCTGCCCGGGGCTTTCCCGCGTGCCCGCCAAGAGCGAGCCGAGCATCACCACGTCCGCCCCCGCGGCGATCGCCTTCACGATGTCGCCCGAATAGCGGATGCCGCCGTCGGCGATCACCTTGATGCCTTCGCTCCGGCACCAGTCCGCCACGTTACGGATCGCGGTGAACTGCGGCATGCCCACGCCCGAGATCACCCGCGTCGTGCAGATCGATCCCGGTCCCACGCCCACCTTGATCGCGCGAACCCCCGCCGAAGCCAGGTCGCGCGCGCCCTGCTCGGTCACGACATTGCCCGCAACCACCGGCCGGTCGGAAAGCGCGGCAATCTCGCCCACCATGTCGAGCACCCGCCGGGTGTGGCCGGTCGCCGCGTCGATGAAAAGCGCGTCCGCCCCGGCATCCAGCAGCGCCCGCGCACGGTCCAGGCAGTCCGGCCCCACGCCCACCGCCGCGCCGCAGCGGAGCTGGCCGTTGCCGTCCTTCGCCGAGTGGTGGTATGTGCGGCGCTTTTCAATGTCCGATCCGGTGATCAGCCCTGCCAATCGCCCGTCCGCATCCACCAGCGGCAGCTTCTCGATCCGGTTCCGGTAGAGCAACGCCCGCGCCTCGTCGTGGCTCGTCTGCGGCGGCCCGGTCACGAGGCGCTCCAGCGGCGTCATCACCTCGTGGACGATCGCCTCGTCCCGGTCGAGATAACGAATGTCCCGGCTCGTGATCATCCCAAGCAAACGGTTGTCGCCATCCACCACCGGAAAACCGGAAAAACCGTCGCGCTCCATGATTTCCCGAACCCGCCGCACCGTTTCATCGCGCCCGACCGTCAGCGGCTTCTGGATGATCGCATTCTCCGAGCGCTTCACCTTCGAGACCATCACCGCCTGCTCGTCGATCGGGCACGCGCGGTGGATCACCCCCATCCCGCCCTCACGCGCCAGGGCGATCGCCAGCTCATGCTCCGACACCGTGTCCATCGCAGCCGAAATCACCGGAATATACAGCGGAATCCCCGCCGTGACGTGCGTCGAGGTGTCCGCCTCGCCCGGCAGAAGCTCGCTCAATGCCGGCACCAGCAGGACGTCGTCGAATGATAACCCGAGATCAATTTCCGCCATGGGAGATTCCACAGCGGGGCCCGCCGCGACGCAAGCGCGAATCCGTCTCGCGCTCACCCTTTCCACAGCATCCGGATTCCAACGACCACCAGCAGCACGCCGAAAATCCGCGTCAGCGTCTGGTTGCTCAGCGATCGCATCAAATCGCTGCCGAACCAAGCCGCGGCGGCGGATACCAAGCCAACCACCAGCACGATCCGCCAGTCGATCATCTCCTTGTGGCGCGCGTTGTTCGCCGTCGCCGCCAGCGCAGTGAGGACGATCACCGCCATCGAAGTCGCCACCGCCTGCTTGTGCGCCATGCCCAGCGCCGCGACGAACGCCGGCACCATCACCACGCCCCCGCCCACCCCGCACAACGCACCCAGAACCCCGGCGGCGATTCCGATCAACACGGCGATGACAAGGGGCGGCATGCCGACAAAATCCATCCCAGCCCCCGCCTTGCCAAGGTTTATCCTTTCCTTCGCCACGCACAACATGCACCCGCCTTTTTCCTTGGTTTCGAGAGTGGCCTCGGGCGGGATGGCGCGCGTGCCACCCATGGAGTCCTCCGTCCTCGCCGCGAGTGTCGTCGCGGCGCTCTGCATCGGCCTGTCCAAGGCGGGCTTCAGCGGCATTTCGCTGGTCGCCGTCGTACTGCTCGCCGACACCTTCGGAGCGCGCGCCTCCGTCGGCCTCGCCCTGCCCATGCTCATCGCGGCCGACCTCATGGCCGTCCGCGCCTTTCTCCGCCACGGATCGTGGAAACCGGTGTGGAAACTCATGCCCCCCACCCTGCTCGGCGTGCTCGCCGGATGGTGGATGCTTGGCGTCATGCCCGATGCCGCCGCGCGCCGCGCCATCGGCATCTGCGTCCTCTCCATGGTGCTCGTCCAAGTGTTGCGCAAGATCGCGCCCGGTGCCTTCAAACAACTGGTGGACTCGCGCGCCTTCGGTCTTTCCGCCGGCGTCTCCGGCGGCCTCGCCACCATGCTCGCCAACGCCGCCGGACCCATCATCCAGCTCTACCTCCTCGCCCGCGCCGTTCCAAAAATGGAACTCCTCGGCATCGCCGCCCGCTTTTTCCTGCTGGTGAACCTGATCAAGGTGCCGATGAACGCCCAGCTCTCCCTGATCAACCGCGAGAGCCTCCTCATCAACCTCTGGCTCCTGCCCGCCATCGCCATCGGCGTGCTCGCCGGCCGCTGGCTCATCGCCCACGTCCCGCAACGGCTCTTCGAATGGCTGATTCATGCTTTCGCCATACTCGCCGCCGCAAGGCTCTTTTGGACTTGAATCTTTTGGACTTGAAAAATACGTATCCAGCCGGAGAGAATCGTAAATACATCGGCTACGCCTCATCGCCATCTGCGAGGCCCTCGCCCCGGTCTGAGCCACAGCCGGACCAAGCCAATTACCAAGCCAATTCATTGGCAATAATTAAAGCGCATTACCGGTTCGCATCCGTTTGCCATCATGGACAACAGCGCGGCGGCGTTCATCGACGGATCGGATGGATCCTACTTCCGGACCTCTTTCAGCGCAGCCGACATCCAGAATGCCACCTTGACCCCGATTGGGGATTTCACTGCCGACCCGGCACCCACCGACGATCTCATTACCTGGACTCCGGACCAAGTTGGTGACTTCTGGTACACCTGCACCGTCACGAGTCATACGGGTATGACCGGGAAAATCACCGTCATCCCCGAACCATCCACATTAGGCTTGGTTGCCGGAGGGCTCGCACTCGCCTCTCTTCGCCGACGCCACCGCGCGGGTGGATCGAAAGACCGGGGACGATGACGGACTACGGCCGGAAAAACGCCGCTCGAGCCAAAACGCCCGCCTCTTCCGCGTGATGATTCAAAAAACCGGCCCCGAGCGCCCATCATTGTAATTTTTCTTCCTGGAAAATAAAAAGTTTCTTGGCCAGGCAGCGAGGCGCATCGCAATTCTTCCTCAATACCCGCCGCCTTCCAGCACCGCGCGCAGCTTCGTCTGGAACTCCATCACATCCTCCTGGCTCGGGCGGTATCCCGGTGTGTCGGGGTCGAGGCCGGGGCGGCCCGACTGGTCGATCATCCACACGCCGGTCTCGCCGTCGCTGAATGTCACTTTCCCGCTCACCAGCGTGCCCGGCAGCGTGATCGAATCGACACTCACGCTCACCTCGCCCGCGCCGCTCATTCCGCCCCCACCGGCCGCATCCCCCCCCGGGGCTTGGCCGCCCGCGTCTGCTGCGGGCATCGCGTCGCCCGTCGCCACCGTCTCCGTTGGCGCGGGTTTCTCCTCCTTCGGCTCGACCAGTTCGATACCGAGATCCAGCACCACGAAGCGCATGTCCATGTAGGTGGCGGAAATCCCGAACTCCTCCTTGAGGTGGCGTTGCAGGTCCGAGAGCGTCGCCCCTTCCGCCGCGAGGGCGCGCAGGGATTCCTGTTGGTCCGGCTTGAGTTGGCTGCTGCTGAACATGCGTCCGTTCTGAACGCCCGGCCCGGAAAATCCAAGCACAAGAACACAGTGCCATCACAAATTAACGGACCCGCGGCGGAAACCTTCGCCGCCTCCCCCATTTCGCTTGCGCGGCGCGTGGCGAACGCGCACAAAAGCGCCCCGCCCGGTCCGGGGCCGGTGCCATATCGTCATGCGCTCCGCCCCCGACGGCGGAACCCAACATTCAATCCGCGCATTCATGGACAGCATTTCATCCCGCATCTCCCAAGTCTCCCCCTCGCTCACCCTCGCCGTGACGGCCCAGGCCAAGGCCATGATCGCCAAGGGCGAGGAGGTTTACGCCCTGGCCGGCGGCGAACCCGAGGCGGACACCCCGGCATTCATCAAGGAGGCCGCCGCCAAGGCGCTGACCGAAGGCCGTACCAAATACACCCCCGCCTGCGGCATCCCCGAACTCCGCGAGGCCGTCGCCGCGAAATTCCTCGTGGACAACAACCTCGAATACGCGCCGAACCAGGTCTGCGTGACCGCCGGCGCGAAAATGGCCTGCTTCAACGCCATCCTCGCCACTGTCGAGGAGGGCGACGAGGTGATCATCCCCACCCCATACTGGGTCTCCTACCCGGAAATGGTCCGCCTCGCCGGCGGCGTGCCCGTGCTTGTCGAAACCGCCGAGTCCACCGGCTGGAAGATCACCCCGGACCAGTTCGAGGAGGCGATGACGCCCGCCACCAAGATGATCATCCTCAACAGCCCCGGCAACCCGACCGGTGCCGTTTACACCCGCGAGGAACTCGCCGCGCTCGGCGAGATCGCCCTGCAGGAGGACATCGTGATCCTGTCCGACGAAATCTACGAAAAGCTCGTTTATGACGGCACCGAGCACGTCTCCATCGCCTCCATCAGCAAGGAGCTTTACGACCTCACCATCACCGTCAACGGCTTCTCCAAGGCCTACTCGATGACCGGCTGGCGCCTCGGCTACACCGCCGCGCCCAAGCCGCTCGCCGACGCCATTGACAAGATCCAGAACCACACCGTCTCCAACGCCAACACATTCTCCCAATACGGTGCGCTGGCCGCCCTCCAGGGCGACCAATCGTTCATCGAGGACCTGCGCGGCGAGTTCGACGTCAAACGCCAGTTCATGTTCCAGCGCCTGCGCGCCATCCCGAACGTGCGCGTCATCGAGCCGAAGGGCGCGTTCTACTTCTTCGTTTACACAGGCAAGACCGGCCTCAAATCCGTCAACCTCTGCGACAAGCTGCTCTCGCGCTACAAGGTGGCCGCGGTGCCGGGCGTCGCCTTCGGTTACGACGAGGGCATCCGCCTGAGCTACTGCACCTCGCTCGATATCCTCAACGAGGGCATCACCCGCTTCGAGCAGTTCTGCCGCGAGCATTGATTCCGGGCGGGCCGCCCGCCGGGCAGGCGGATTTTCACCCCGGCGGATTTTGACGAACCGCCGCACGCGTGGTTCCCTGCGCGCGGCAGGTTCCCGTTTTTCGCGCGGGGCGAGCCACCCCCACGCCATGGGAAGTGCCAGTCATGCCGCGACATCCCGCCCACCCGTCCACGACCGGTGGCGCAGGTGGTTGTGGATCATCCTCTGCGCGATTCCCGCGTGGGTGGTCCTGATGCCCGCGCTCGTCGTCGTCTTCCGCGCCTGGGAATCGTCGGGCGACGCGTGGTCGCGCATCGTCGAGTTCCACCTCGCCACCTACCTGTGGCAGACGATCCTCCTCGTCACCCTCGTCACCGGCTTCGCCATCCTCTTCGGCGTCCCCGCCGCATGGCTCGTCTCGACCCGCGATTTCCCCGGCCGGCGCGCGCTCGAATGGCTGCTCCTCCTGCCGCTCGCCATGCCCGGCTTCGTCGCCGCATCCGCATACGTGGACCTGCTCGGCCGCATGACGCCGTTCTACATCCTGATCCGGGAAAACCTCGGACTTGAGGCGTTCCTGTGGACGCAAAAAATCACCCCGTGGGTCTTCACCGTCGGCGTGCTGGCCGCCACCCTGTTTCCCTACGTCTTCCTCAGTTGCCGCGCGGTCTTCCTGCGCGAGGCCTCCGCCACGCTCGAGGCCGCGCGGATGCTCGGCTCCGGCGGCCTGCGCGCGTTCGCCACCGTGGCGCTGCCCCTCGCCCGCCCGGCCGTCGTCGCCGGCGGCAGCCTGGTCGCCATGGAGGCCGTCAACGACTACGGCGTCGTCAGCTACTTCGGCCTCACCCCGCTCACCCCCGGCATCTTCCGCGCCTGGGGCGAGGGCCACCCGGCCGTCGCCATGCGCCTCGCCGTAATCCTCATGGGCCTCGTCCTCTTCGGCCTCGCGCTCGAACGCTGGCAGCGCGGCGAACGCCGCTACTCCGCCGAATCCGGCGACAACTGGCTCGCCCGCCGTCCGATGAACCCCGCCGGCTCCTGCGGCGCGTGGCTCGTCTGCGGGCTGCCCCTCGCCATCGGCTTCGCCATCCCTTGCGGGCGCATGGCCGTCTGGGCCTGGCAGGCCCGCGAGATCCTCAACTGGCAGACCACGCTCGCCGCCGCCACGCGCTCGCTCACGCTAGCCGCCGGAGCCGCCGCCCTCATCGTCGCCGGAGCCGTGCTGCTCGTCGCCGCCGTGCGCGTCACCCGCCACCCAGCCGCCGCGTTCTTCCGCCGCGTCGGCGTCATCGGCTACGCATACCCCAGCGCGCTTGTCGCCGTCGGCGTCGGCGTGCTGATCTCGTCGCTCCACGGCACCATCCCCGCCATCGCCCTGAGCGCGTCCGCCTTCGGGCTGATGACCGCCTATTTCATCCGCTTCCTCGCCGTCGGCATCCAGCCGGTGTCCGCCGGCTTCGAGCGCCTCGCCCAGGAACTCCAGGAGGCCGCGCGCACGCTCGGCACCGGCCCGCTGCGCGCCCTCTGGTCCATCGACCTGCGCCTCGCATGGCCCGCCCTGCTCGCCGGAGCCACCCTCGGCTTCATCGATGTCTTCAAGGAACTCCCGCTCACGCTCTACCTCAGCCCGTTCGATTTCGAAACCCTCGCCACCCTCGCCTACCGCCTCACCGACGAAAGCCGCATCCCCGAGGCCGCCGTGCCCGGGTTGCTGCTGGTCATCTGCAGCCTGCTCGGCTTGATTCCCCTCACCCGCATGATGCGCCTCGCGTCCCGCAAATCATGAAACGCCTCGAAGTCGAAAACCTCACCAAGCGATACCGCCGGGACGGGGAGCCCGCCGTGGACGGCGCGTCGTTCAGCCTGGCCGACGGCAAGCTGCTCGCCCTCGTCGGCGAGAGCGGCAGCGGGAAAACCACGCTCCTGCGCATGCTCGCCGGCCTCGAAACGCCCGACACCGGCGAGATCCGCCTCGACGGCCGCGTCATCTCGTCGCCCGGATCCGTGCTCGCCCCCGAGCGGCGCGGCATCGGCCTCGTCTTCCAGAACCACGCCCTCTTCCCCCACCTCACCGTCGAGGGCAACATCACCTTCGGCCTGCGCCACCTCAGGCGCGGGGAGCGCGCCGAAGTCGTCCCCACCGTGCTCGACCTCGTCGGCCTCGGCGGATACCGCAAACGCTACCCGCACGAACTCTCCGGCGGCGAGCGCCAGCGCATCGCCCTCGCCCGCGCTCTCGCGCCGAATCCGCGCCTGCTCCTGCTCGACGAGCCGTTCAGCAGCCTCGACGCCCGCCTCCGCCAGTCCGTGCGCGACGACACCCGCGCCATCCTCCGCGAACGCAACGCCACCGCCGTCTTCGTCACCCACGACACCGGCGACGCCCTCTCCATCGCCGACGGCATCGTCGTGCTCCGCAAAGGCCGCGTCCAGCAGGTCGGCGCGCCGCCCGAGGTCTATCACGCCCCGGCCAACTCCTACGTCGCCTCGTTCTTCGGCACCTGCAATTTCCTCCCGCTGCGCGGCATCGCCCACCCGAGCGGCGCGCGCATCGCCTGCCACATCGGCCCGCCCCGCGCCACCGATCCCGCCACCGCCGGCATCTGGGTGCGCCCCGAGGACCTCGAACTCGTCGCCCCGGACAAAACCCCCGACGGCGGCCTCCAGGGCGAAGTCACCAAGGTCCGCTTCCACGGCGCATACCTCGACGTCAAACTCCTCTGCCGGCTCCCCGGCCACGGCGAATTCACCGTCACCGTCTGGCACCACGCCCCGTTCATGGTCAACCCCGGCGAACGATGGGGCATCTCGCCACGCCCGCGGCGGAAATGAGGCCGTCCCTCCCCGCCACACCCCGCCATCAGCCGATCCCTCCCAGAAACGGATCAGTCGGATCGAAAACATGCCGGGCCTCGCTGATAATCCACGCCCGCCCGCGGATGTGCGGCAGCACGCCGCCTTCCGTCGCCGCCACGATCCGCCCCTCGAACACCGAATCCAAAATCCCCGCCTGCCGCCACGTCTCACCGACCCCGAGCCTGCCCGCCGCGTGCAGGCACGCGAGTTTCGCGCTCACGCCGGTGCCGCACGGCGAGCGGTCGTAGGCATTGCCGGGGCACAGCACGAAGTTCCGGCTGTCCGCCTTCTCCGGATCGCCCGGCGGACCGAACACCTCCACATGGTCGATCCGCACGCCGTCCACCACCTCCAGCCCGGCCGCCGCCTGCGCCGCCTTCACCGCGATGCCGAACCGCGTCAGCTCCGCGAGATTGGCGAACTCCACGCCCGGCCCCTGCCCGTCGATCAGGAAAAACCCGTTGCCGCCCCACACAATGTCACCCGTCACCGCGCCCCAGCCCGGCACATCCAGCGTCACCCCCGCGCGCAGCACCCGCGACGGCACGTTCGTCACCCCCGCGCCGCCGTCGCCGTCCACCTCCACCTCCACCACGCCCGCCGGCGTCTCGATGCGGTGGCAGCCCGGCGCGCTTCGCCCGAGATGCCGCAACGTCTCCGCCACCCCGATCACCCCGTGCACGCACATCGGAATCAACGTCGCGTTGTTGAAAAAAAACACCCCGCACAGGCAGTCCGGCTCGCTCGGCTCGCACAACATCCCGCCCACCATCGCGTCGTGCCCGCGCGGCTCCAGGCACAGCGCGCGCCGCAGCCAGTCGTGATCGCGCGCGAAAACCGCCGCCTGCTCCGCCACCGTGCCGCCACCGAGGTCCGGCCCGCCCGAGACCACCACGCGCGTCGGCTCGCCGCCGGTGTGGGAGTCGATGATTTCAACTGGATCCGCATTCATGGAATTCGCGTTCATTCCCGGTGGTTCTGATAGGCCTCGACAATCCGCTCCACCACCGGGTGGCGCACGATGTCGGCTTTGGTGAAACGGCGGATCGCGATGCCTTCGATGTCCTCGAGCGCCCGTTCCGCCTCCACCAGCCCGGAGCGCGTTCCCGCCTTCAGGTCGATCTGCGAGGTGTCGCCCGTCACCACCATGCGCGATCCCTCGCCCAGGCGCGTCAGCGCCATGAACATCTGCTCGCACGTGGTGTTCTGCGCCTCATCGAGAATCACAAACGCCCGCGCCAGCGTGCGCCCGCGCATGAAGGCCAGCGGCGCGATCTCGATCGTGCCGTCATCCAGATAGCGCTGGCCCTCGTCCGGCGCGAGCATGTCGTGGATCGCGTCGTAGAGCGGGCGCAGGTAGGGGGCCACCTTTTCCTGCATGTCCCCCGGCAAAAAACCCAGCGCCTCGCCGGCCTCCACCGCCGGGCGCGTCAGCACGATGCGCCCGATCACCTTGCGCTTCAGCAGCGTGAGCGCCATCGCCACCGCCAGATATGTCTTGCCCGTGCCCGCCGGCCCCAGGCCGAAGACCACGTCGTGCTCCTCCATCGCGCGCACGTAATCGAGTTGCGACGGCGTCCGCGGCACCACCGGCTTGCGCCCGCGCGAACCAACCAGCCGCACGCCCGAAAGCGCGCTCATGCCCACGTTCCCCGCGTCCCGCGCCACCTGCACCGCCAGCCGGAAGCTCCGCGAATCGATCGCCGCCCCCTTGCGCCTCGCCTCCTCGAGATCCGAAAAAACCACCCGCGCGATCTCCACCGCCGGCTCGTCGCCCGTCAGCAGCAGCCAGCCGTCGCGCGTCACCACGCGGATGCCCAGCTCGGATTCCAGCATCGCCAGATTCCCGAGATCATCCGCAAACAGCGAATGGAGGAACTGCGGAGTGTCGAACTCCAGTTTGAGCGAGTGGGACGGTTGGCTGTCCATCGGATCGTTCGGTCTCTCTTCCCTCCTTACGGGCGCAGGCGTTCGCGGAACCCGGCGTCCGGCATCCGGCACGCGTCGCCGCTACCCCCCGGCAGTCGGTGGCGGTTGCGGGCGATCATGCGGTAGATGCCGTCGCGCAAGGCACGCGGCACCAGCCTGCCCAGCACCCCGATCCTGCGCCAGCCGCCCAGCGCGCGCGCCAGCTCGATCACCGCGTCGCTGCGCAGGAACAGCGCCCCGTCCTCCTCCCGCAGCACCACCATCGTCCCCTCCCGCGGGTCCGCGTGCTTTGCCAAACCGTGCTGCCGCGCCAACTCGCCCTGCAGCGGCGAAAAATGCACCACCCCCCGCTCGTCCAGGTCATACACCCGGTTCACCGATTTCGTGCAGAACGCGCAGTCGCCGTCGAAAAACAATACCCAGCTCACGCCCGTAGAATCACACGGCCCGCGCCCGCCCGCCAGTGCAAAAAATCCGGTTGCCAATCCCGCCCGTGTTCTCTTGGATATGTGCGCATGAACAACCGAATCATGGACATGCCCTGTGCCGACCGCCCGCGCGAGAAGATGGCCCGCTTCGGACCCGGCGCGCTCGACAACGCCGAACTCATGGCCCTCTTCCTCTCCACCGGCACCCGCGGCCGCAGCGCCATCGACATCGGGCGCGAGCTGATCGCCCGCTACGGATCCCTCGGCGCGCTCGGCTCCCTCACGCTCGACGAACTCACCGCCCACGCCGGCCTCGGCCCGGCCAAGGCATCCAAGCTCGCCGCCGCCTTCGAACTCGGCGCGCGCGTCGCCCGCGAACAAATCCGCGACATCCCGCTCGACCGGCCCGAGCTGCTTTACCAGCACTTCGCACCCGGCTTCCGCCAGCTCCATCAGGAGCAGCTCCTCGTCGTCCTGCTCGACACACGCCTCCGCCACGCCGGCACCTCCGTCATCTCCAAGGGCACCGTCGATTCCTGCAACGCCCACCCGCGCGACATCCTGCGGCCGGTCGTCACGCGCGGCAGCTACGGCTTCGCCGTCATCCACAACCACCCGTCCGGCGATCCCACCCCCAGCAACGCAGACCACACCGTCACCCGCCGCATCAACGAGGCCGCGCGCCTCATGCAGGTCAAATTCCTCGACCACCTCATCATCGGCAAGCCCTCGCCCGACCGGCCGTCCTACTTCTCATTCCGCGAGGCCGGCATCGTCACCTCCTGAGGCGGCCCGCCGGCTCACCCGTTCCCGCACCAGTGCCCGAGGAAAACCTCCGCCGTCCCCACGTCGTTCAGGAACACCCCCTCCCGCCGCAGCGCCCGGATCGACGCCGCGCTTTCCCCCGCCTTGCGCAACACCCGCAGCCGCCCGCCGCGCCCGCCGCCGCCGCGCATCATCCACTCCCACGCCAGCCGCCCCATCGTGAACCGCACGTTCAGCTCGACCACCGGACTCAGCGCCAGCCCGCCGTCCGCGCGCCGGTAAACCATCGCGTCCACCCCCAGCGGCCCCGTATATCCCGGCAGCAACTCCGCCAGCGCCTGCGGCATCCGCCCGCCGTAAAGCTCCATCGCCCCCGCCTCGCGGAACAAAAACCCCGCCTCCTCCCGCTCCAGCAGATTCCCCCACTTCGGGTTCACCCGGATCGCGGAA
>SLAV01000008.1 GCA_007126655.1 Haloferula sp.
CAACGCCCCGGCGACGCCCGCTAGCACATCGCCCTGCCCGGCCGTGGCCATGCCGGGGTGGCCGGTCGCGTTCACAAGCGGATCGCGCCCGCGCGCGGCGACGACGCTGCGGCAGCCTTTGAGCAGCAGGGTGGTGGGCGAGCGGTCCGCCCACGCGGCGGCGGCTTCCAGCGGTTCCAGCCCCGCGATTTCCGGAGCCAACCGGCGGAACTCGCCGGGATGCGGCGTCGCGAGGTGGCGGGTGCCGAGTTTTTCCACGGCATCGTGACGGGCCAGGGTGTTGAGGGCATCGGCATCGACAACCGTCGGCACGCCGGTACCGGCGATGAAATCGACCAGCTCCGTGCCCCATCCGTCGCCCAAGCCGCAGCCGACGACCCATGCGTCGGTTGTGGCGGCGGCGGGTTCTTCGAGCGAACCGAACGGGCGCACGATCACTTCGGGCGGGCACTTCGCGGACACCAGCGCGTGAATCGCCCGCGGCACATGCACGGTCACCAACCCCGCCCCGGCGGCCAACGCACCACCGGAGGCCAGCACCGCCGCGCCGCTGTAGAATTCGGATCCGGCCAGCAGGTCCACCCGCCCGGCCATGCCCTTGTGAAAATCGAATGGCCGGGCCGGCGGATCCGCACACGGGTATTGCGGGCAGATCATCACCGGACCGGTGCCGGACTTGGCCCTCAACTCCGCCAGGGACACCAGCGATATGGCACCCACCGCATTCGCTGCCGCAGGATTCACAAGGCCGGATTTCACCGCGCCGATCGTGAACGTGACGTCCGCCCGCACCGCGTTATCGGGAAAGCCGCCGTGGTCCGGGTGGATGCCCGACGGCAGATCCACCGCCGCCACCACCGCGCCCCGGCGGCTCCGCAGCCCGTTCATCTCCGCCGCGGCAGCCTCAAGCGGACCCCGTAACGGCGACCCGTCGCACCCGATTCCAAGCAAACCGTCAATACACACCAGCGCCCCCCGACCACAGCCCGGCTCCGCGGCGTCGAATTCCGGGGTGTCCGCGTGGTCGGCCAGCCGCGCGCGGGCCAGCGGAGCCATTTCCTGTTCCCCGAACACCCGCCGGAGTCGGATCCGCCAACCGTAGCAATCACGCAACACCCCCAGCGCGATCAACGCGTCGCCCCCGTTGTGCCCCTTGCCCACCCAGCCCACGGCGGTGCCGGGAACCGGGAAAAAAGCCGCCAGTGCGTGTCCGAGCCGCACCCCCGCAAGTTCCATCAACTCCGCCTCACCGACCCCCGAGGCCATTGCGGCGGCCTCGATCCCGCGCATTCCGGATGCGGTGACGCACCGGGCGGATTGCCATGGCTCTGCCGACATCCCGGTGGCGGCTACGGCTCTTCCACCGCTTCGAAACGAAGCGGAAGCTCCTGATTCTCCACGGCGATCACAAGCACATCGCCCTCCGCCAGGCCCAGAGATGTCGCCGTGCCGATCGCGGCGAGGTAGGCTCGCTCGCGGTCCATGGCTTCGGGTTCCCCCGCCATCATCGTACTCGCCAGTGGTCCGACCTCCAGGCCCTCATCCGTCATGATAAACTCGCCGTGATAACGGTTCACCGGGGCGGCACCCGCCACGTGCCCGTCTTCCATGAATTCCAGCGTCACCTGCCGGGCATCCTCCGGGATTTTCTCACCACACAGGTCCACCAACACCCATGTGCGACCCTCCAGTTCGGAAAAATCGGTCATCAACACCTCCCGCGGCATCACATCCTGGACGGCCCGCCCATCTGCCTCATCCGCCTCATCGGGCGTGTCGCAGGCCGCTTGAAGAAAACACGCGGAAACGCACAACGCGGTGGATGCCAATACCCGGAATCTTTTCATGGAAGGGATGGAAACAAATCCATCCGCCGCCGCAATCATTTATTTCCGTCACAGCGTGACAACACGCCGCACGGCTGAAAGATCGATGTGCCGCCGGGTGTAACGAATCCACTTGCCAGTTGCCGCAGGATGCGCACGCATCCGGGCGATGAAAACGAAAACAATACCAGCCCCATGCACCGATTTCCATCCATCCTGACCGCCGTCGCGCTCACCGCAACCCCGCTTGCCACCGCGAAGGAGGAACGGCCCAACATCATCTTCATCTTCTCCGACGACCACGCCCTCCAGGCCATCACCTCATACGGCGACAGCCGCTACGAGGATTATTTCCAGACGCCCAACATCGACCGCCTCGCCGCCGACGGAGCCCTCTTCGTCAACTCATACTGCGCCAACTCGATCTGCGGCCCGTCCCGCGCCAACGTCCTCACCGGCAAACACTCCGTCCACAACGGCTTCGTGGACAACAGCTCGCGCTTCGACGGCAACCAGCCCACCGTCAACAAATACCTGCGCGAAGCGGACTACGAAACCGCCATCATCGGCAAATGGCACCTCGTCACCGAACCCGTCGGCTTCGACCACTGGGAAATCCTCCCCGGCCAGGGCAGCTACTGGAATCCGGATTTCATCCAGATGGACGGCTCCACCGAGCGCTTCGAGGGATACGTCACCGACATCATCACCGACAAAACCATCGATTGGCTCGAAAACCGCGCGGACAAGGACCAACCCTTCCTCCTCATGAGCCAGCACAAGGCCCCGCACCGCAACTGGATGCCCGCCGAGCGCCACCTCATGCTCTTCGAGGGCATCGACCTGCCGGTTCCCGAAACCCTCTTCGACGACTACTCCAACCGCAGCGTGGCCCTCAAGGAGCAGCAAATGATGATCGCCGACCATTTCTTCTGGGGCTGGGACATGTTCTTCCACGAAGCACCGCCGGAAGAGGCCGGCATGATGGGCGGCCTCGAAAACCGCGAATACCAGCGCATGACGCCCCTCCAGCAGCGCTCGTTCGACTACGCATACGGCCCGCGCCAACAGCGCTTCCTCGACGACCTCGCCGCCGGCAAACTCAGCGAGAAAGACATCACCCGCTGGAAATACCAGCGCTACATCAAGAACTACCTCCGCACCATCAAGGCACTCGACGAGAACATCGGCCGCCTCCTCGACCACCTCGACGAAACCGGCCTCGCCGAAAACACCATCGTCATCTACTCGTCCGACCAGGGATTCTACCTCGGCGAAAAAGGCTGGTATGACAAACGTTGGATGTTCGAGGAATCCTTCGTCATGCCCTTCATCCTCCGCTGGCCAGGAGTCGTCGAACCCGGCATCCGCCCCGAGGCCCTGATCCAGAACATCGACTACGCCCCCACCTTCATGGAGGTCGCCGGCCTCGAGGTCCCCGAGGACATGCAGGGCCACAGTCTCATGCCCATCCTCAAGAACCACGGCGAAACACCCGAAGGCTGGCGCGAGGAGCTTTACTACTTCTACACCGGCGAGGGCGTCCACCGCGTCGCCGCCCACGACGGCGTCCGCACCGACCGCTACAAGGTCTTCTACCTCCCGCGCACCGACGAATGGCAGTTCTTCGACCTCGTCGAAGACCCCAACGAATTGCGCAGCCTCCACGACGACCCCGATTACGCCGACATTTTCTCGGAAATGAAGGCCCTCTACCACGAAGTCCGCGCACGCTACGAAATCCCCGAAGGCCTGCCCAACTAACGCCATGAACCGCGCAAACCTGATCCTCACCACCGCGCTGGCCCTTGCAGCGCCCTTCGCATCCGCCCAACGCCAGCCGCTGCCGAATCCGGACCTCACCAAGGGCGAGTCCATCCACGAGGATTTCACCCACCGCTACACGCTCGGCCCCACCGGTGCCCGCGGCTGGATGTACAGCCACCGCCTTGAAACATCCGACGCCCGCCAGATCCTCGTCACCGAAATCGCCGATGGATCGCCCGCAGACGGCGTCTTGAAAAGAAACGACGTCATCCTCGGCGTCTTCGGCGAAAACTTCAGCTACGACCCGCGCACCGAACTCGGCCTCGCCATCACCCGCGCCGAAGCCGGCAATGGCGACCTCCCGCTCACCATCTGGCGCGACGGACGCGAAAGCCGCGTCACCCTCGCACTTGAATCACTCGGCGCATACAGCGACACCGCACCCTTCGATTGCAAGAAATCCGCCCGCATCCTCGAACGCGGCAGCATGGCCCTCGCCGAGCGCATGCAGCAGGATGATTACGAAGACAGCGTGAACGCCATCACCCGCTCGCTCAACGCACTCGCCCTGCTTGCCACCGGAAACGAGGAATTCATGCCCCTCGTCAGCCGTGAAGCCGAGTGGGCGTCGAATTTCACCACCGACGGCTTCCAGACGTGGTGGTATCCGTATCCCGTCATGCTCATGGCCGAATACCAGATCGCCACCGGCCACGATGCCTTTGAAGACGGCATGCGCCGCCTGGCCATGGAAGCCGCCGAGGGCCAGAGCATCGTCGGCTCCTGGGGCCACCGCTTTGCCATGGAAGACGGCCGCCTTGGCGGCTACGGCATGATGAACGCCCCCGGCATCCCCCTCACCATCTCCATGCACATGGCCCGCGAAGCCGGCCTCGACGAACCGCTCATCGACCGCGCCATCGAGCGCAGCGCCAAACTCATGCGTTTCTACGCCGGCAAAGGCGCGCCACCCTACGGAGACCACCACCCATGGACCCAAACCCACGAGGACAACGGCAAATCCGGCATGGCCGCCATCCTCTTCAACTTTCTCGAAGAAGAGGAAAACGCCGAGTTCTTCGCCCGCATGAGCGTCGCCTCCCACGGCCCCGAGCGCGACACCGGCCATAGCGGCAACTTCACCAACCAACTCTGGGCCATGCCCTCCGTCGCACTCTCCGGCCCGCACGCCACCGGCGGCTGGATGAATGAGTTCGGCGCATGGTATTTCGATCTCGCCCGGAACTGGGAATACCAATTCCCCAACCCCGGCCCGCCGCAGCCAAAGCCGTGCAGCTTCGGCGGTTGGGACCTAACTGGCGGCTACCTGCTCGCCTACGCCATGCCGCTGGAAAAAATCCTCCTCACCGGCAAACAACCGAAAATCGTCCCGCAGCTCGGCCCCGAAGCCACCGAATCCCTCCTGCGCGACGGTCGCGGTTGGAGCAACAACGACCGCAACAGCGCATATGACTCGCTCAGTAAAGAACAACTCATCGAACGCCTCACCAGTTGGTCGCCCGTCGTCCGCAAACGCGCCGCCCAGGCCCTCAACCGTCGCGACAAAGACGAGCTGCCCATCGACACGCTCGTCGCCATGCTCGATTCGCAAAATCTCCACGCCCGCAAAGGCGCCTGCGAGACGCTCAAGCGCGCCGGCAGCCACGCCGCAGCCGCCGTGGACAAACTCATCGAACAACTCGATCACGACGACCTCTGGCTCCGCGTCCTCGCCGCAGAGGCCCTCGCCCACATCGGCGAGCCCGCGTTGAAAGCCACCCCCATCCTCCTCGAGCGCATCATAGCCGGCCCCACGGAGGAGGATCCGCGCGGCATGGAACAGCGCTTCCTGATTTTCGCAGTCTTC
Source organism: Haloferula sp. (assembly GCA_007126655.1). Taxonomy (GTDB): domain Bacteria; phylum Verrucomicrobiota; class Verrucomicrobiia; order Verrucomicrobiales; family Akkermansiaceae; genus Luteolibacter. The sequence goes on from SLAV01000008.1 coordinate 5,461, forward strand.
GACCAAATGTTGCGCAACGCCCCACTCGACGACGTCGATGGAAATCTCCTTCATGAAGCCATGGTTGCCGGCCTGCAGAATCAGGACGGACGCGCCCGTGGCAGTTTCGGCAGATTTTATGACCGCCTCACCGAAGAGCAAATCATCGCACTGCTCCCTGCCATCAAGGATTCCGTCGCGAACCCTTCCCCGAGCGGCATCATGTTCGCCGATGACATACGCATACGCGGCCTCGAACTGCTTGCCGAACATCACGTCGAGGAGGGCATTCAGGCCGCTGTCGATTACATCCGCACCCAAAACCACTGGAGAAGCGAAAGGCGCACGCCCAAATTACTGGAAATCCTTGAAACTTACGGCGTCCACGCACAGTCCGTCATCCCGCACCTGCGAGAATCCGCCGAAATCCTCGACCAGGGTGAAGCCCAC
>SLAV01000055.1 GCA_007126655.1 Haloferula sp.
AAACACCATTGACGCTAATGTTTGTGTCGTTGGTTTTGTTTAACCGTGCGTTGGGTAGTATGATGAACATACAGAAAGCCTGGCAGCAAACGGTTAGTCAGGCGGGTTCTCTCGAGATGGTAGAGGCCGAATTACATGATCTTCGAAACCACCGAGAACCTAGTGGAGGTTTGTTGTTGGATCGTTTTTCACAAGGTATAGACTTTGATGATGTTTGTTATTCTTATGCAACGGATTTGCCATCTGTGTTACGCAATGTCAGCTTCCGCATTCCTGCTAATCAAACAGTTGCGTTTGTGGGAGAGTCGGGGTCTGGTAAGTCAACCATGGTTGACGTGATGACGCTTATGCTTAAACCACAAAGCGGTTGCATCTACATTGATGGGAAAGCGGGAGCTGATATAGATTTGGTCTCTTGGAGGCGGCAAATCGGGTATGTTTCGCAGGAAACTGTGATTTTCGATGACACGATAGCAAATAACATTTGTTTATGGAAAGACAACTATTTGTCAGACATAGACGCACGTGATCGTATTCAGGCTGCTGCAAAGATGGCAAATGCGCATGATTTTATTGGCGCATTGCCTGAGGGGTATAACACACATGTTGGCGATCGTGGAGTGAGGTTGTCCGGGGGGCAACGCCAGCGGATTTTCCTGGCTAGGGAACTCTACAAGCGACCCAGTTTGCTGATTTTAGATGAAGCGACGAGCGCATTAGACTCGGAGTCAGAGCATTTTATTCAGCAAAGTATTGATGCGCTGAAAGGGAAAATGACTGTTGTGATTGTCGCGCATCGCTTGGCCACGGTTAAAAATGCCGATTACATTTACGTGCTCGACAAAGGGGTGATTGTGGAAAGCGGAACGTTTAAAGATTTGCTTTCGGTGGACAAAGGATATTTTGCTGAAATGGTCAGGCTTCAACGGCTGTAAAGATCATATCAAAAAGGGGGTATGCCTTGCTTGAGATCGGAGCGGGGCCTACTCGATCAATAGGTTTAATGGAAAATCGAAGGTTTGTATCGCATTATAATATGCTAGTAGCGGGTTAAGAAGGTATATGAAGAATATACAGAAAAGAATAAGAACGATTCATGAGCGGATGCAAATACATTGGCATCCTTTTTTTCGTGAAAGCAATGCTACGCATCCTGATTTTAGGCAATATAAATTTTTAATCAATAATTGTACCATGATCTCTGAGGAGCATAAATTTATATATTGCAGAGTGCCCAAAGCTGCGAATTCGACAGTTATGGCTACGTTGGTATATGCACAAACGGGGTTCAAGTCGGATGATTATCATGCTATGAAAGATATGCGAGCCAAATGTTTTTCGCGCATTACAGAGTCAAATATTAGCAGGGAAGGTGCACGACGAGATTATTTTAAATTATCAATAGTTAGGCATCCCTTTTCCAGAATTATATCGACTTTCAATGACAAGGCTCTCGACGTGTCAAGATATAACGAAATCGTTAGGGGCCGTATCAAACCTTATGTTAATGACGCGCGGGATGTATGCGATATTTTTGAGGAGTTTCTGGCAAAACTCGAGCATACTGACATAACAATTAGAAATTACCATTATGCACCACAAACAAAAATCATGGCATTTCATCCTTCGGAGCTTGACTACATTGGGCGGGTTGAATCACTAGATACGGATCTGCCTTATATCATGCATAGAATATTTGGCGCATCGCCGCCGGTCATCGAATGGTCCCCCCACGCAGCTAGTAATGGCTTTAAGCCGAGAGAAAGGAAGATGCGTGTTGAGATGCTTTCTCAAAGACAGAAAGATCGTTTATACAATGTATACCGTGATGATTTCGATTTTTTGGGGTATGAACGTGATCTGTAATGAACTTCTGCAGAGGTGATTTGTTGATCGTAACGTGTTTGGAGATTTTCCTTTGATCTTTTTCGCGTAAGCGCGCAGTTATGTAGTTCATGATTATAAGCCATAAACATAAATATATTTTCGTTCATTGCCGCAAAACTGCTGGCAGTTCTATTTCCATTATGCTCAATCAATATCTTGGATTTTGGGATATTCAGGTTGGTTCATGGAATGATACTTTGGCCAACGGGGGCAAGATAAACGCCCGACTTCTCTTTGATGCTATGGGGCGTGGTGGACTCAATTATGTTCCGACGGCGGCATCCCGTATTATCGGGAGGTGGAAAGAAGGTTGCCCGTTAAGTGTGTTGTCCCAAGTTTCCAAAATGCAAAACAAAAAATACAGAAAACTGTTAAATGATCATACGGATCATGCTTCGGCATATAACGTCAAACGTTGTTTTCCACGAGAATGGGAGACATACTTTACGTTTTGTTTTGTGCGAAATCCATGGGATCGCGCTGTGTCGGAATACAAGTGGTGCACGCGCAAACCGCATCAAAAAAGTGTTGGCTTTCGGGAGTTTCTTGAGCGTGTGCACGATCCTCAAAGGTCCGATCCTGAGTACGTTGTTCCGAAGCCTCCCAGCAACTGGGATCTCTATACAATTGACGATCAAATCGCGGTTGATTTCGTTGGGCGTTTTGAGTATTTGGCGCGCGACCTGCAGATTGTCTGCGGAGAAATTGGCTTGCCTTTTAATGACAAGATGTTTCCGCATGCCAAGAAGACACGGGGATCTGAAGACCGCTATCGGGATTGGTATGATGACTACACACGACGATTGGTAGAGGAAATGTACGAAAAAGAAATAGAAGCATTCGGGTATAAATTCTAGCGTATAGACCATAACAGGGCTAAAGGTTGAACGAGAACGTCATGCAAACATCAATAACGAAGAGCAGTAGAAACCAATCTGACGGAACAAAAGAACTGATTTATGTCGCTTTTGGTTATGAATACCTCTTGATGGCTGCGCATTCTGCAAATACGGCTAAGGAAAATACCCCGGGTTGTTGTTGTACGGTGGTCACCAATTTGTCCGTGCGCATAGATGATAATATCCGATCCTATTTTGATCGTATTATTGAATTGGATAAGGCGAGCGAAGATAATCGTGAGGTAAAAACGCAGGCTATACACTATGCCAATTGTGATAAAGCTGTTTATTTGGATTGTGATACAGAAGTGTGTGGCGATTTGACACCTATGTTCATTTGCCTGGATCGATTCGACGTCATATTAAAACAGCAATATGGTTCATCAAGTAAGCAATATGATGTCGGGCCCGGCGTGCCTAGCCATCTGTTTCCATACTGGAATGGAGGCGTTGTTTTTTTTAACAAAAACGAACGTAGTACGCGTTTTTTTGATGAATGGCATCGCTTGTTTCGTGAGATGGGGGGGCGTAGCGATCAGCCGTCCCTGGTTCGTACCGTGTATGAAAATGCAGATGTACGATTGTTGTCGGTTGGCTCTGTTTGGAATACTTTTAAGTCGGATTTGCCGCAGTTGGAAAAGCAGGGCGTGGAGATTAAAAGTCGGATTTGGCATTATCGTGATGCAAATGCTTATCCGGATGTCGCTCAGAAGATATTGCATATACATGAGGATATCTTCGACTCTATACGGTTCAATAAAGAACAGTCTCGCGTGGATGCAGAGCACGTTGTGTTTCGGTATCGCGTTCTGGCTTCCAAGTGGTATAGCAATCCTGTTGTTCGTCCGTTTTTTTTGCGGTTACTCCGTTTATGTGAGAGGATGTCATGGCTACCACGCTTTGATCAGGTCAGGGTAAAGAGAAAAAAAGGGGAAAGGTTCCAACGTATTGATAACAGCATGTCAGGATAACGTATGACAATGGTGATTGATGTGCTGAACGAGTTCTCGTTTTTGATACGTCCAATCATCCATGCGAATAAATATGTGAAGTGATGAGATGAATATAGTAGCAGTAATTCTTGCCCGGGCTGGGTCAAAGGGGATTCCGAAGAAGAACTTGGCGATGCTGGGAGATCGTCCTTTGGTCGCGCATATGATCGGGCATGCCCTGAACGCGGGTGTTGAAATGGATGTGGTTTTGTCGACAGAGAGTGAAGAGATTGCTGCCGTTGGAAGAAAATGGGGGGCGCAAGTTCCGTTTATGCGGCCGTCGCATCTGGCGGAAGACACCGTCGAGTCCTTGCCCGTTGTTCAGCATGCCGTGAACTGTATGGAGCAGATCCATAATAAGGAGTACGCGATCATTGTCTATTTACAGCCGAACGCGCCGCTGTGTCGTCCTCAAGATATAAAAGATTGCGTGGACACTTTGCAAAAGCAACCGGATGCTGAAAGTTGCGTGACGATAACGGGGGTGCAGACGCACCCGTTTAAGATGAAGCGTTTGGTGGATGGGAGGCGCGTCATAAATTACATAGACCAGGGGTTTGAAGACATGCGACCAAGGCAAAAACTTCCGCCTGTTTATCGGCGTGCGGGATCGGTTTATGCGAGTCGAAGAAACGTTGTGATGGAAAAGGGTACGTTGGTGGGGGATCCTTGCTTGGGCGTAGAGGTTCCGGTAGAAACCGCAATTGATATCGATTTGCCAATGGATCTTGAGCTAGCACGATTGTTGTATTGTAAACGTAGTGAAAAAGGTGCGTCTGAATGAAAGTACGAATTATAGCTGAACTCTGTCAAAATCATTTAGGAGACAGGTCGATATTACGACGGATGGTAGATGCGGCTGCCGACGCTGGGGCAACGCATGTTAAAATTCAGCATATTTACACAGATAATCTGGTTTACCGACCACAATTTGAAACGGGGTTAAAGGTGTCAGGTGTGGAGCATTGCATCCATCGTCCTTTTAAACCGGAATATGACCGTTTGAAACCATTGGAACTGGATGATGAAATCGTTCGTGATTTTGTTGCATATGCAAGGCAACGGAAGGTTGTGCCCATGACGACGTGCTTTGCACGACGAGATATCGAAACCATTCTCAAGCAAGGTTTTTCTTCGATTAAAGTGGCAAGTTATGATTGTGCGTCTTACACACTGTTACGAGAGCTCGCGGCAAACTTCGAAGAACTGGTGATTTCGACTGGGGCTACATTTGATGATGAGATCAAGATGGCTGCAAAAGTTGTTGCTGATCATCAGAATATCAGTTTTTTACATTGTGTGACGCTCTATCCTACTCCGCTAGATCAGATGCATCTTAATCGCATGATTTGGCTTAAACGTTTTTGTTCATCGGTTGGACTTTCCGATCATTCGCTGGTGTCGCAAGACGGCGTTATGGCATCGAAGGTTGCGATTGCTATGGGTGCATCGCTTATTGAACGTCATTTTACCATTCTGGATGTTGACAAAACGAAGGATGGTCCCGTTTCTATTCGACCCGACGACATCGTTGATCTCGTGCGTTTTGGAGCGTTACCGCAGGGGGACCAACTTTCGGAATTGGACTCGCTTCGTCCTGGGTGGTCGTCCGAACTCGGTGGTGTTGCGAATCGATCCTTGAGCGATCAAGAGTTGTTAAATCGGGATTATTACCGTGGTCGTTTTGCTTCACCACGAGAGATTGGAAAGCATGAAGCTTCGCGAATGGTGTTTAATTGGGAGGAAACGCCGATATGATTACGGAGACATTAAGAAATCAGGTTTTTTTAGCATCGCCTTGTGATACCATTCGTACGGTTATCCAACGGATGGCGACAGAAAAAGCCAGTTGTTATGGTATGGCGGTTATTATCGATGACAGCAAGTGCGTCAAGGGTGTGTTTAACAATGGGGACGCATTGCGATTGATGGCAAGCGGTGCTGATCTCTCCTCGCCGGTTGAACAGGTGATGGTGCAAAACCCTGTTATGGTGCAGGAAAGCCTATCTCGTGATGAAATGATTCAATCTGTTCGGACGCAGATGCAGCAGCGGGGCGCGACGAAAACATATGTG
>SLAV01000142.1 GCA_007126655.1 Haloferula sp.
TCTCGCGAGCATCAGCCGGGCGGCGCGGGGCTCCAGCGGGAGCGCGGCCATGCGGCGGCCGGATTCGGTAAGGTCACCGGCGGCATCCGTGGCCCCGAGGTCGTGGAGCAGGTTTTCGGCGCGGGCCAGGGCGTCGGGCGCGGGCGCGTCGAGCCAGCGGAATCCGGCGACATCGCGCACGCCCGAGCTTTTCAGCGACAGAACGGCATCGGCGAGATCGACGCGATGGATCTCGGGAATCCCGAATTCGTCGCGCTTCGCGTGATCGCCCCGGCTCCAGAGGCGGAAGGCACGTCCCGGCGCGGTGCGCCCGGCGCGTCCGGCGCGCTGCCCGGCGGACGCGCGGGAGATTTTCCGGATGTGCAGGGTGTTGATGCCGCGGCGCACGTCGAAGGCGGCGACACGGGCGAGGCCGGAATCGATCACGGTGCGGACGCCCTCGATGGTAAGCGAGGTTTCCGCGATGTTGGTGGCGACGATGATTTTCGGGCGCTTGCCCGGCAGGATCGCGCGTTCCTGCGCGTCCGGCGGCAGCGCGCCGTGCAGCGCGTGAATCTCGCGTCCGCGCGCGAACGCCTGTGATTCCAACAGACCGATGGTGCGTCGGATTTCGTGATTGCCGGGAAGAAACATCAGGATGTCGCCCGCGTCGGGCATTTCCACAGCCTCGCGGCAGACCTCGACCATCCGCTCCCAGACCGGGGTTTCGCGCGCACGCCCCGCCGACGACCGACGCGGGTCGGCGGCGGCGGGCGACCGGTGGAGGATATCCACCGGATGCGCGCGCCCTCCGGTCTCAAACGGCGTGACAGGCGCGAGGAACTCCGCAAGCCCGGCGGTCTCCAGGGTTGCGGACATGACGACAACCCGCAGGTCCGGCCGCCCGCCATCCTGGAGATCCAGGCACCGCCCGAGCGCCACGTCCATCGCGAGGCGGCGTTCGTGAAATTCATCAAAAATCACCGCCGCCACGCCCGAAAGGCCGGGATCGTCCTGGAGCCACCGCTGGAACACCCCGTCCGTGACGAATACAATCCGCGAGTCCGCCCGGTAGCGGGTGTCGAACCGCACCGCGTAGCCGACTTCCCCGCCAAGAGCCACGCCCCGCCGCTTCGCGACCCAGCCGGCCAGAAGCCTCGCCGCCATGCGCCGGGGTTCGAGCACCACCACTATGCCCCGCCCCAGCGCGTCGGCCACGATGCCCGGAACGGCGGTGGACTTGCCGGAACCGGTCGGTGCCTTGAGCAACACGCGCGTCGGGGCGTTTCCGGCGAGGATCGCTTCGTGAAAATCGGCGGCGATTTCGTCGATGGGAAGAGTCACGGCGGGAGATTGAAGCCCTGTGGCCGTCCTGAAAAGCATTGTGAATAACTTGGGGAAATTCGTACAACCCGTTCACGTCGCGATCTTCATCGGCATCCAATGTGAATTTACCGTCACACGCTTGCGATCTGAAGCGGAATGCGGCGGGAAATCAAAACCAAAAAAATCACTTATTTTACACGATCGTTTGAATCTGCCGATTGAAATTATAGATAATTCACCTTCATGATGTTATGACAAATTTTCTTTAATTGTTCACAGCAATCCCGGATTATCCACAATCAAAAAACGCGCATCATTTGAAAACCTGTGGATGCCTGTGGCACTCACGCCAGCTGTTCTTCCATCGCCAGACCGGCATTGTGAACAACCTGTGTGCAAAACCGCTTTTTTCTCGTCTTCCTTGGAATCAAGGCCGCCTGCGCATGATGACGACATATTCCTCGCCTTCCCTGGCCTCGAACGTATCCCCGGCCAGGCCGCAATGCTCGATTCGGAACGCGCCGCGGAAATGATTCTCGAACTCCGGTCGCGGGCAGTTCCATGGCGGCCCCTCACCGCCGTCATCAAGATCGAGGAAAAACACCCCTGTCAGCACCGCGCCGGGTTTCAAAACCGAAGCCGCCGATACGGCGAAATCACTTCTCCGCGTGGGATGGATCGCGCAAAAGCAGGTGTGCTCCCACAGGAAATCCGCCTCGATTTTCATTTGTCGCAGCCACCCGGCATCAAGAAAATCACCCTGCACCAATGCGATGCCCGGGTGGCTGGCGGCGTGCGCGGCGGCACCTACCAGTGCGACCTCCGACACATCAATACCCGTCACGGTGGCGGCGGGCCTGGACGCGGCGATGGCGGCGAGATCCCATCCGCGACCGCACCCCGGCACGACGACCCGGCCATTGAAGTCCGGCGGCAGGATCCGCTCGATCATCGGCGCGAGCATCGGATGCGCCCGTCCCTTGCACCAGGGGGTGTCTTCGTCGAGGTATCGCGAGTTCCAATCCACCGTCATGGCGCGAAGCTGCCACGAAATCCGGCGCGCGCCATGCGGAATCCGCCACCCCCGCCCTTGTGCAAATCCCATTCCGGTGCCAAATGATGCGGCCCATGCCGAACCACAACGCGGACCGCATCCGAAGGAATCGCCTGGCGCTCGTCGCAGGGCTGGTCGCATGGATCGCGCTTTCATACTCCGCGGCCGTCACGGGCGCGGCATTCCCGCCGGGCACATGGTATGCGGAACTCGAAAAACCGGCGTGGAATCCGCCGGGGTGGATTTTCGGACCGGTGTGGACTTTGTTGTATTTCCTGATGGGGCTGGCGGCGTGGATCGTTTGGGCGCGCCGCGGCTGGAGTGTGCGCGGTCTGCCGCTCGCGTGGTTTCTCGTGCAACTCGCGCTGAACGCGCTGTGGACGCCGTTGTTTTTCGGACTTCGGAATCCGGGTGCCGCGCTCGTGTGCATCATCCTGCTCGTCGCGGCGATCGCCTGGACGATGCGGACGTTTTCCCGCTCCGGCGAGCCCATAGCCGCAGTATTGCTGGCCCCGTATTTGGCATGGACGTCGTTTGCGACCTTCCTGAACCTCACCTTGTGGCGGATGAATCCGTGAAAACCACCTCACTCCCCCGGCACACCCGTCGGCGGCAGGGCCGGAGGCAGCGGCTCGAAAGGCGGAGGCTCGCGATCAGGCAGTGGCGCTTCGATGAACTGGGCATTGAAATTGTCCACCGGCATTTCCGTCGTGCCACCGAGTTCAAGGGTGACCCAGCGGAACCCATCTCGCTCGGGCGAGAACATTCCGTCGAGCCTGCGGGCGACGGCGGTGTCGATGATGGCCGGCGCGATGCCAAGCTCGATCTCGCCCGTGATTTCGTTCTCGCCAAAAATGGAAATTGATCCGCGGACTGCCATCCGGTTGCGAGCGGTGAGACGGATTTCCTCAAAATCCACGCCGGCCCCGTCGCGGACGATCACCATGGAAGACTCCTCGTCGAACATCGGATCCAGAAACCACCTGTCATTCAACATTTCCGACAAAAACCGGAGGAATGGAAAGTGGTGGAACGAAATGTGCGAATAATCGCTTGCCACCAGCTCGACCCGCATCTGCACACCATTTTGCCTCGAAATCCGGACAACTCCGTTCTCATCGCCCTCGCGGCTGTCAACGCGTCCGATGAAAATACGCCCGGCTTCCTCTCCAATCAGCGAATGAAGCTGGAATCCGTCAAAAACAACCTCCAGGGTGGACGCCTCGTCGGCATGATGAGAAATCTCCCCTGACACATCGCAGGTCCCCGGCTGGATATCGCTGGTGATCTCGGCCTCCCCATCGCGGACACGCATGCTCAGGATACGCGAGCTGGATCCGGGGAACTCGACGATGGCGCGTTCGAGAATCAATCCCGGCCAATAAGGGACGTCGATACTTCCGGAGAAAAGCATCGCCCTTGGCAGCCCCCCCGGGCCACTCGGATAAAACGCCGCCTCGGCGTCGCGGACCATCGCGCCACCCCCCCCGGCTGGATTGCCAAAACGCACGTTGAGGTCCGAGATGCCAATCCGGTTGAATGTGATCGACCGTCCTCCGCCGGCCGGTGGCATCGCATTTCCCGCATCGGGATAACGCACGTTCAGCAAGCCGCTGACAGCTCGCAGCTCGTTGCCGCCGAACGAACGCCCGAAATAATGATAAGGCATCACATCCGCGGTTATATGTTCTGCGCGCAGCGATTCCAGCATGCTTCCGTCCGGCCATTCCGCGTCAATCTGCCGCACCCTGGCTCCGAACGCCGACAATTCGACACCCTGCTTCTCCACGTCCGCCCCGGTCGTCTCCGCCACCATGCGGTCGAGCCGGCCGCGGAATGCCCCCGTGCCAGGATAGATCACCGCCACGGCGGCCATGATCGCCACAACGACGAGAACTGCCGCGACGATCATCAGCCGGATCCGGAGCATCCGGCGACGCAGCTCGATTCCGTACATCGTTTCCTTCACATCGCGGACCGGGCTTTTGCCGGACTTCGGTTCGGCTGGCGGCGCGCCTTTTTTCGGCAACGCATCGGAGTCCTCAGTTTGTTGCGGCTTTTGCATGTTCGGTTTCGATTCGTTCGCATCCTGCATCCGCGCGCATCGTGCCCCCACATTCCGAACTGGCAAGTTGGAAATTGGAAGTTGCGGATTTTTCCCCAATCAAACCGGGGGCAGATGATCCACCTTGATCATCGCTGTCGTTTGGAATGGCCCCGACTGGATGATTTTCGTGGCTCGCAATGGCGCCCCATTCCGCAAATCCAAATCGATGCATTGATTTGGAAAGTGATATCGTGCGGGGTATGCGATTATCCGGAGTGTCAAAGAGCACTTACCCCTGCCAGCGATGAAAGGCGTCCATCAAACGGTTCGTTCAGAATCACGCCAGAGAATGCAAACAGGGCGGCTTCATCCGGGTTTGCGGAGGAGTCCATGGTGGCTTGCGCACTTATGACACCGAAGCCGTGGAAACCGTCACCATGTGTGGATCGAAGCACTTCCTCGTGCGTGGATCGGAGGCGGAATTGGGGCTGGTTGGCGGCACGCGTCGCCTGTTTGTGCCGGCTGAATCACCGCCACCAAGTTCATAGCCAAAGCCATAATACTCCTGATCCATTAAACCATGAGAGGCTGACCATGATTCCGGACTAGGTGTAATGCTGCGATACCATAACACCAATGCAATGATGACTAATACACAAATCATAAATATTTGAAATGATTTTTTCATATTTTGGCCATTGATATAGGTCCGCGGTTCAACCCGTCTCTCCCCTCATATCACGTTCAATCCCAAGCAATGTGGAGGCCGCCCCTGCATCCGGAGCATGCGCATCCGTGTGATCGATGTGCTCGACCTCCTTTTGCAGCGGGCTTGGACTTCGATGCCATTCTCGATGAAATGCCGGATTTGGAACGTGACGACATCATCGCCGCCATCCAATACGCCAGACGGGGAATCGATCATCCGGTGATTGCGGCATGATTTTTGCGCTACAAAGCCATTGGCTTCATTGAAGCTGGCGACAAGCTTGTGGAAATCCAGTGAATGTGAAGGGAACACGCAGCAGCAGCACCAGCACGACGCCGCGCGGCAGGGCTTGAGGGGAGCGCGGTGCGTCTCGCCCGCTGCGGAGTCCTAGGAAGCGGGCGGGACGCCCGCGCTCCCATTGGCCTAGAAACAGAAATGGAACCGCAGATGGACGTCAATTTTGAGGCAGATACCCAGCAGTTTATCAAGGTTTGTGGCCCGCCCGCACGATGTCATTTCGGTTGGGTGATCCGACGCGCCTTGGGCGGAATCCTCACCCACGGCCCAGGGGACCTCGATGAGATTCCCGACCGGATTTCTCTTTTTGTTTGGCGGTGTGATATTTGTGATGGGTCCGCGGGGGCGGTGGGATTAGGTTCGGGGCGTCATGACAACTGGGAATGCGGCGAGCGGGAACGGTTCCGGGACTCCAA